>JAVEEG010000275.1 GCA_030840585.1 Frankiaceae bacterium
GCGACGGTGCACGGGCTCGACGCAAGCCTGCTCGTGCCATTGGCCGCCGGCGGCTCAGTGGTGATGGTCGCGAACGCGGATGTTTCTCGCCTCGCCGATCGCGCCAAGATGGAACGAGCAACCCACACCGCAGGCTGCGACGTCGCCGGGTTGCCCCGCCTCGCCTAAGACGTGAGCACGCCGGTTGACATGACGGCTGGTTCGCTTGGCACTTCGAGCGGCGGTTCGGTCGCGGCCCTTACGTCGTCCACGGTCACGCCCGGTGCAACCTCGCGCAACACCAACCCGGCCGCCCTTACGTCGATCACCGCGAGGTCACTCACGATCCGTTGCACGACACCGCGACCGGTCAGCGGCAACGAGCACTCGTGCACGATCTTCGGGCTGCCGTCCTTCGCGACGTGCTCCATCAGCACGATCACTTTCTTCGCGCCGTGCACGAGATCCATCGCCCCGCCCATGCCCTTGATCATCTTGCCGGGGATGGTCCAGTTGGCCAGGTCACCGGCGACCGATACCTGCATCGCGCCGAGGATCGCGGCATCGACATGACCGCCGCGGATCATCGCGAACGACGTCGCGGAGTCGAAGAACGACGAACCCGCCAACACCGTGACCGTCTCCTTGCCGGCGTTGATGAGATCCGGACCCTCTTCTCCCTCGTACGGGTACGGGCCGACGCCGAGGATGCCGTTCTCGCTCTGCAGTACGACCGAAACGCCCGGCGGCAGGTAGTTCGGCACCAGCGTGGGCAGGCCGATGCCGAGGTTCACGTACGCACCGTCGGTCAACTCCAACGCCGCCCGCGCGGCCATCTGCTCACGAGTCAATGTCATGCCGCACCTCCGCGCGGCCGGACGGTGCGCCGTTCGATCCGCTTCTCTTCGCTCGGCACGTGCAACAGCCGCTGCACGAATACGCCCGGCAGATGCACCGCATCCGGATCGATGTCACCCGGCTCGACGATCTCCTCTACCTCAGCGATCGTGATCCGCCCGGCCATCGCACACAACGGGTTGAAGTTGCGCGCGCTCTCGTGGAACACAAGGTTGCCGTGAAGATCGGCGACCTGCGCATGCACGAGCGCGAAGTCCGTCGTAATCGCTTGCTCCAACACGTAGTCGCGACCGTCGAACGTACGCACCTCTTTCGGCGGGCTCGCCACCGCAACCGAGCCGTCGGCGGCATAACGCCAGGGCAGGCCCCCCTCGCTGATCTGCGTGCCGACGCCGGTCGCGGTGAAGAACGCGGCGATGCCGGCCCCGCCCGCGCGCAACCGCTCGGCCAGCGTGCCCTGCGGCGTCAGCTCGACCTCGAGCTCACCGCTGAGGTACTGCCGGGCGAACTCCTTGTTCTCCCCGACGTACGACGACGTCATCCGCGCGATCCGCTTGGCGAACAACAGGATGCCGAGACCCCACTCGTCGACGCCGCAGTTGTTCGACACGACCGAGAGGTTGTCGACACCGGCGTCGTACAAGGCCTGGATGAGTGCGGACGGGATGCCGCAGAGGCCGAAGCCGCCGACGGCGAGCGAGGCGCCGGGCGGGATGTCGGCGACTGCTTCAGCGGCGCTGCTGACAGTCTTGTCGATCACGCGCTAGACCATAACCGTGACCGAAGCCGACCATGTGCTGCTGGCCAGACAGTTGCGCTACTACCGGGCCCGGGCGGCCGAGTACGACGCGACCAGCTACGGCGTCGAGACCGGCGCGCGCGACGCGATCCCGGCGCTGGTCGATGCGATGGGCATCGACGGCGACGTCCTCGAGATCGCCGGTGGCACCGGCATCTGGACCCGTGAACTCGCGCGGGTCGCGGACACCGTGCACTACCTCGACGGCGCGCCGGAGATGGCCGCGCTCGCCCGCGAGCGGGTCACCGCAAGCAACGTGTCGTTCGAAGTCGCCGACGCCTTCTCGTACCGTCCGCAACGCCGTTACGACGTGGTGTTCTTCGCGGCCTGGATCTCGCACGTGCCGTCGACGAAGTTCGAGGAGTTCTGGTCGGTGGTCGACGCCGCACTCGCCCCCGGCGGCCGGGTGCTCTGCCTCGACGAACTGCCGGCCCGCGCAGTGAACGAGGACGAGATCGACGGATCGCTCGCGACCCGGATGCTCAACGACGGCTCGCGCTACCGGATCGTCAAGGTGTTCTACGACCCGGCCGACCTCGTCGCCCGGCTACACCACATCGGCTGGGACGCGACGGTGACGCCGACCGTGCACGACTGGTTCGTCGCCACTGCCGTACGTTCTCAGCGCCAGGGATAGGCACCGAGCGCGGTCCACTGCGGGACCCGCGTCTGGCTGTAGACGTACAGGCTCGCGCCAATCGCACCGGCGCGCTTGCCCGCGTCGAGGAACCGCCATATCTCGCGTGCCGTCGGCAGCCCGCGCCGACCGCCGTCCGGACCCATGTCGTAGGACTGGCCGACGAGGTGCACCGGCCGCAGCTTCGCCAGCGCACGCACCGATTCGATCGCGAGCTGCCCCGGTTCGTGGCACGACCAATAGACCATCGGCGCGAACACGTCGACGTACGGCGCTTCGGCGCGGTACGGGTACGTCACCAGCTGGTTGGACGACGGGCGCATGACGGTCGCGACGATCGGCAGGTTGCCGGCCGCGCGGCGGATCAGTGAGAGATAAAACGCGACCCTGGGCG
This sequence comes from Frankiaceae bacterium, assembly GCA_030840585.1. Classification (GTDB taxonomy): domain Bacteria; phylum Actinomycetota; class Actinomycetes; order JAFAQI01; family JAFAQI01; genus BP-197. The sequence goes on from JAVEEG010000275.1 coordinate 2,668, forward strand.
CTGCGTTGAAGGTGCCCTCGTAAATGGTCTCGATGTCCGGGCTGAACCCGTCGATGTGCCGGCCGCCGAACGTCCCGGTGATCGCGAGCTCGGCCCGCTTCGCGTCGGCGACCGGATCCGACAGCGTCGGGAAGTCCCACGCGATCACGGCGAGGCCGGACTGATGCGCGCGCGGCACCAGCACGTCGAGGAACTTGCGGCCGTACCAACCCTGCTTCGTCCCGCCGGTGCGGATCCACAGTTGCCGCAGCCCGGCCGCTTTCGCCTGCCGGACGACCTTGCCGGCGTCGAGGGTGCTGTCCGGCCACGTCGTCAGCCACATCCCCTTGCCGGAGACCGCGCGCAGGTCGACGTGCCGGCTGCGCGGCACCCCGACCGGGGCCGGCAGGTCGGCCGTGGCGATGGCCGGAGTGGGCGGGTGGAACGGCGGGCCCGGCGGGCGCGGCCGCGGCGGGCAGCCGGTCGGGTACGCCGGCGGCGCGGGGATCGCGTAGAGCGTGCTCGTGTGCACCGGCTTCGGGGCCGGCTTGGGCTTCGGCCGGGTCGCGTGCGTCGCGCGCGGGGTCGGCGTAGTCGTCGCGGCCGGCGCCGGACCTGCGCGCACAGCGCGAGCGGGCGTGTTCTGCCCCGACTGCGTCGTCGCCGCGACGGCCACCCCGCTCGTGAGCACTCCGACCGCAGCCAACGCGATCCAACGGTCGAGGCGCATGGCCCCAGTGTGCGGCAGCAAACCCGTCGAGTGTGACGAAATGCGTCTTTTCAGGCCGTCAGGACACGAAGTTCGTCGCACTCAACGGACGGGGTTGGTCTTGAACAGGTTGCGGGCCATCACCAGCCGCTGGATCTGGTTGGTGCCCTCGTAGATCTGGGTGATCTTGGCGTCGCGCATCATCCGCTCGAGCGGGTAGTCGCGGGTGTAGCCGTAGCCGCCGAGCAGCTGCACGCCGTTCGTCGTGACCTCCATCGCGACATCGCTGGCGAAGCACTTCGCCGCCGCGGACATGAAGGTGAGGTTCGGGTCCATCCGCTCCGACGCGGCGGCCGCGGTGTAGATCAACGCGCGCGCCGCCTCGGTCTTCATCGCCATGTCGGCGAGCATGAACGACACGCCCTGGAACTCCGCGATCGGTTTGCCGAACTGCTTGCGCTCCTGCACGTACCGGATGCAGTAGTCGACCGCGCCTTGCGCAACGCCGAGCGCCTGCGCGCCGATCGTCAGCCGGGTGTGGTCGAGGGTCGCGAGCGCGGTCTTGAAGCCGGTCCCGGGTTCGCCGATCATCCGGTCGGCGGGGATGCGGACGTTGTCGAAGTAGACCTCGCGGGTGGGCGATCCCTTGATGCCCATCTTCTTCTCCGGCGCGCCGAACGACACGCCCTCGTCGGACTTCTCGACGACGAACGCCGAGATGCCGCGCGCGCCAGCGTCGGGATCGGTCACCGCCATGACCGTGTAGCACTCGGACTCACCGGCGTTGGTAATCCAGCGCTTAACGCCGTTGAGCACATACGAGTCGCCGTCACGGACCGCGCGGGTCTTCATGCCCGCGGCATCACTGCCGGCTTCCGGCTCGGACAGCGCGTAGCTGAACATCACCTCGCCGCTCGCCAACCGCGGCAGGTAGCGCTGCTTCAACTCGTCCGAGCCGGACAGCAACAGCCCCATCGTGCCGAGCTTGTTCACCGCCGGGATGAGCGACGACGCGCAACAGGCGCGGGCGATCTCCTCGATCACGATGGCCGACGCGATCGCGTCCGCACCGACTCCGCCGTACTGCTCCGGCACGTGTACGGCGTGCAGATCGGCGGCGACGAGTGCCTTGAGGACGTCGTGCGGGAACTCGGCGGTCTCGTCGATCTCGGCCGCCCGCGGGGCGATCTTGTCGTCGGCGAGCTGCCGCACGGTCTTGCGAAGCAGCTGGTGCTCTTCCGGCAGGGTGAACGTGTCGAACATCGGATTCACCCTTGGATTCTAGAGTCTTAGCGTGCCCCGACCGACGCTGTCCGTGATTGGCCTCGGCTACCTCGGGGCGACACACGCGATCTGCATGGCCGATCTCGGCTACGACGTGATCGGACTCGATGTCGACGCCGGCAAGGTCGAGGCACTCGCGAACGGAACGGTGCCGTTCTTCGAGCCCGGGCTCGACGAGTTGCTGGCCAAGGTGCTGCCGACCGGGCGGCTCACCTTCACCACGTCGTACGACGACATCGCCGAAGCGGCCGACGTGCACTTCCTCTGCGTGGGCACGCCGCAACGCAAGGGCGAGAACGCGGCCGACATCAGTTACGTAGACGCCGCCGTGGAGAGTCTCGCGACCCGGCTGCGGCGACCGTGCACCGTCGTCGGCAAGTCGACGGTGCCGGTCGGTACAGCAGAACGTGTCGCGGAGCAGTTCGCGCACAACGAGGTCGAACTCGTCTGGAACCCGGAGTTCCTCCGCGAAGGCTGGGCGATCGAGGACACGTTGCACCCGGACCGCTTGGTCTTCGGCGTCACGTCGGAACGCGGCGAGCAAACGATGCGCGCGGTGTTCGCGCCGATCATCGACACCGGCGTACCCGTCGTCGTCACCGATCTGGCCACCGCGCAACTCGTCAAGGTTGCCGCCAACGCGTTCCTCGCCACGAAGATCTCGTTCATCAACGCGATGGCCGAGGTATGCGAAGTCGTGCACGCCGACGTGAAGAAGCTGTCCGAAGCGCTGTCGTACGACGAACGGATCGGTGGGCGGTTCCTGCATGCCGGGCTCGGTTTCGGCGGCGGCTGCCTGCCGAAAGACATCCGCGCGTTCATGGCCCGCGCGGGTGAGCTCGGCGTCGATCAGGCGCTGACGTTCCTGACCGAGGTCGACGCGATCAACCAGCGCCGCCGCGCCCGCATGGTCGACCTGACCCGCGAGCTGCTCGACGACTCGTTGTCCGGCCGGCGGATCGGCGTGCTCGGCGCCGCGTTCAAGCCGCACAGCGACGACATCCGCGACTCGCCCGCGCTCGACGTCGCCAGCCGGCTGCACCGCGCCGGCGCGCATGTCACGGTGTACGACCCGGCGGCGCTCGCCAATGCCCGCCGCGACTACCCCGCGCTGGCGTACGCCGAGTCCGCGGTCGACGCGGCGGCCGGCGCGGACGCCGTACTGCATCTCACCGAATGGCCGGAGTTCGTGCAGATGGATCCAGAGGTGCTCGGCGCGGTGGTGAACCGGCGCAACGTCGTCGACGGCCGCAACGCGCTCGACGCGACCCGCTGGCGCGCGGCCGGTTGGCACTACCGCGCGCTCGGCCGTCCGTAGCGGCCGAATTCGCCGGCTTGAGCGCCCGCACGGCGGCGCGCGGTTTCCACCGCTTGGCGCATCAACACGGCAGTCGTGCCCGCCGATTTCTCTAGGGCAAGGGGGAGGAACAGTTCATGCGGCCAGGGACAGAAGCGGGGCACGGGCACATGTTGATGAGGTTGCTGACCGAGCGGATTCCCGTGACGCTGCTGCTCGACCTGCTCGCGCCCCCGGACGCGGAGGAGCTCTACCGCACCGAAGGCGGCGGGGACTGGCGGCTGCGCTCGGAGCCGGCGGCGGTATAGGCAATCCGCCGTACCGCCTCGCGATCCGGCTTGCCGCTCGGCAACGCCGGGATCGCATCGACCGGTACGACGAGGCGCGGCAGCGCCGCGGCGGGCAACCGATCGGCGCACCAGTCCCGCGCGTCCGCGACCGAGAGCCCGGCTTCGAGTACGACGACCGCCGCGACCGCCTGACCCCATTCGTCGTCGGGCACGCCAACGACCGCGACGTCGGCGACCGACGGATGCCCGCCGAGCACGCCAGCCACCGCTGCCGGGTCGACGTTCTCGCTACCACTGACGATCACGTCGTCGAGCCGGCCGAGCACCGCCAACCGGCCGCCGTCGTCGAGCCGGCCGCGGTCCGCGGTCCGCAGCCATCCGCCGACCAGCGCCTCGGCGGTGAGGTCCGGCCGCAGCCGGTAGCCGCTGGTCAGCACCGGCCCGCGCAGCCAGATCCGTTCCTCGGCATCCACCCGCACGTCGATGCCGTCGAGCGGCCGGCCGTCGTACACGCAGCCGCCGCAGGTCTCGCTCATCCCGTACGTCGTGACCACGTTGGCGCCGGCCGCGCGGGCCCGCTCGATCAATCCGGGTGGCGCGGCGGCGCCGCCGAGCAGGATGGCGC
>JAVEEG010000292.1 GCA_030840585.1 Frankiaceae bacterium
CAGCTCGGCCGAGCCCGCGTGATCTGGCCTTCGGATCCGTGGCCACTGTCCGGATCTCGCCCAGGTCCTCCCACAACACGTGCAGGGCGCCACAGGCCATCACGATCCCGTCGACCTCGGCGACCCAGAACTCGGTGACGTCCTCGTACAGGTTGGCCAACGTCTTCTCGAGGAGGATGGCGCCGGCATAGATGTCGACCAGTTCCTTGATCCGCCGGACGTCGGTTGCCCTGGCGCGGTGCACCAGGACCTCGGGTGCCGGGCGGTCCGAGCGTGGTACGGGCGGGATGCCGCTCCCGGCACTGCTGGTGGACGGATCGATCGATGTCACAACTGGGCACTGTATCGACTCAACGGCCACAGCGATCCACTCAACGGCCACAGCGATCCACTCAACGGCCACAGGGATCCACCCGACGGCCAGAGGGATCGACCGCCCGCCACAAGCGGGTCAGCCATTCCTCCCACGACGACTAGGCTGGGTCGGTGACTCCCGTGTCTCCTGCCGTGCTTGCCGCGTCTTCGGCCGCGCCGACAGCAACCCGCAACGAGGGAGCACGGACTGGCGGGTCGAGAGTTTCGCTGATCACCCTGGGGTGCGCCCGCAACGAGGTGGACTCCTCGGAGATCGCCGGGCGGCTCGCCGGTGGGGGATACCAGCTCGTCGAGGACGGCGCGGCGGCGGACGTCGTCGTCGTGAACACCTGCGCCTTCGTGGCGAGCGCAAAGAAGGATTCCATCGACACCGTGCTCGCGGCCGCCGACACCGGCGCGAAGGTGGTCGCCGTCGGCTGTTTGGCAGAGCGATACGGAACCGAACTGGCCGAGGCCCTTCCCGAGGCGGACGCGGTCCTCGGCTTCGATGCCTACCCGGAGCTGGCCGATCTGCTCGGCGACGTGCTCGACGGCCATCGGCCCATCTCGCATGTACCAGTGGACCGCCGGACGCTGCTTCCCATTTCGCCGAGTTCCCGGCCGGCGGCCGCCTCGGGATTGTCGGTGCCCGGGCACAGTGCCGGCGGCGGCCCGGGTGGTACGACTGGTCCGGCGAGCGGTCCGGTGCTCGTGCGGAAGTTGCTTCATGCCGGGCCGGTTGCGCCGCTGAAGATTGCTTCCGGGTGCGATCGACGCTGCACCTTCTGCGCCATTCCGGCCTTCCGTGGATCGTTCGTGTCGCGGCCCGCCGACGAGATCATCGCCGAGGCGCACTGGCTGGCGGGGCAGGGCGTCCGGGAAGTGGTGCTGGTCAGCGAGAACTCGACGTCCTACGGCAAGGATCTTCCGGGCGAGGGTCAACTCGAGCGCCTGCTGGCGGGGCTGGCCGCGGTTCCGGGGATCATCCGGGTCCGGCTGTCCTACCTCCAGCCGGCCGAGACCAGGCCCAGCCTGATCACCACGATTGCGCAGCTGCACGGCGTTGCGGACTACTACGACATGTCGTTCCAGCACGCGTCCGAAACCGTTCTGCGCCGGATGAAGCGTTTCGGCTCCAAGGATTCGTTCCTCGCCCTGACGGCCCAGATTCGCGCCGCAGCTCCGGAGGCGGGGATCCGGTCGAACGTCATCGTCGGTTTCCCCGGCGAAACCGAGGCCGAGCTCGCGGAGCTGGAAGATTTCCTCATCGGCGCCCGGATGGACGCGGTGGGCGTGTTCGGCTACTCGGACGAAGACGGAACGGCTGCCCTGCACCTGCCCGGCAAGATCGATCAGGACGACATCGACGAACGGGTCGAGCGGGTCAGCTCGCTGGTCGAGGAGCTGACGTCCCAACGCGCCGAGGATCGCATCGGCACTGAGGTGACCGTGCTGGTGGACGATCTGAGCGACGGTGTGATCGGTCGCGCCGAGCATCAGGCTCCAGAAGTGGACGGCAGCACGCTGTTGACCGACGCCGACGGCGTGCTTCTCGGAGATCTGGTGCGGGCACGGGTCATCGGGACCGACGGAATCGATCTGATCGCCCAGCTCGTCGAGGTGTTGCCGGCCGCTCATCACGATCCACGTGCCGTCACCGACGACACCGTGCGGGGCGCGCGGCCATGAACGAGCAGCCGCGGGTGTCGTTGATGAACCTTCCCAACGCGTTGACGGTCCTGCGATTGATCCTTGTTCCGGTGTTCCTGTTGGCGTTGTTTGCCGGCGGCGGGCACCAGCCGGGGTACCGGTGGCTCGCCTGGGCCATCTTCGCGGTCGCGGCGATCACCGATCGCTTCGACGGCCACATCGCCCGCAAGCGTGGCCAGGTCACGGATTTCGGCAAGATCGCCGATCCGATGGCCGACAAGGCGCTGACCGGCTCCGCGCTGGTGGGCCTGTCGATGCTCGGGAATCTGTCGTGGTGGGTGACGATCGTCGTACTGGTGCGGGAAATCGGCATCACGCTCCTGCGGTTTGCCGTGATCCGGTACGGCGTCATCGCGGCGAGTCCCGGGGGCAAGGCGAAGACGCTCGTCCAGGTCCTGGCCATCGGGCTGTACGTGCTGCCGCTGAACTCGTCACTGCACTGGATCGCGGTCGGCTTCATGATCGCAGCGGTCGCGCTCACCGTCGCCACCGGCGCCGACTATCTCGTCAGGGCCGCCGCACTGGTGGCCAAATCGAAGAATCCGACCCCACCCCGTTCATGAACGCCGGAGTTCTGGCGAACTCGATCGGCCTGG
>JAVEEG010000267.1 GCA_030840585.1 Frankiaceae bacterium
CTCAGCACGATCGCGAGCGTCGGGCAGGCCTTCGCCGCCCGCCGTGCATGCGCGACCAGTTGGCCCGGCAGCTCGTCGCCGTCGAGGATCGGATAGCCCCACTCGTCGAGCTCGATCCACTCCGGCAGCACCTCGGCGCACACGCCGTGCGCCGCGCACGCGATCGGGTTGACCCGGATCCGCAGGCTCATCGCCAGCCCTCCGACGGTCGCGGCACCGGCAGCCAGCCGGCACCCGCGGCCGCGGCGCACGGCCGGCGGGATCGATGCGCCGACACGTCCTCAGCGAACACCGACAGCGCGGTCGACGCGAACCGCACCGCGCCGTCCGGATGCCGGCACGCACCCCGGCCCGGTACGACGGCGAGCCAACGTTCGAGCGCCGGCCACCACCGCTCGTCCCAGGCGCCGGAGGCGAGCCGGCGCAGCGCATCCGCGATCGCCGGGAGCCCGTTCAGGCAGGGGCCACACTGGCCGGCGTTGTGCGCGGCGAGGTAGCCCATCACCCGCGCGGTCTCGGCCAAGCCGCACGATCCGGCCGGGAGCACCGCCACGACACCAGCGCCGAGCGCGGCACCGGCCGATCGCATCGCGCGGTGCGTCAACGGCAACTGCCACGCGTACGCCGCCGGCAGCCAGCTTCCGAAGTAGCCGCCGACCAGCACGGCCTCGACACCTTTCGTGCTGACCCCGGCGCGCTTCGCCACCGCGCCGATCGTCGTACCGGTCGGCACTTCGGCGACCCGGCGGGCGATGTCCGCGGCGGAGATGCTGACCAGCAACGTTCCCGGTTCGTCTTGGTCGCCGACCTCGCGGAACCACTCCGGCCCGCGCCGGACGATCGCGGCGATCTGCGCCAGCGTCTCGACGTTGTTGACCAGCGTCGGTCGCCGCCCGACGCCCTGCTCGAACGGCCGCGGCGGCGTGAACGTCGGCCGCGCCTCACCGCCGTTGAGGTAGTGCACGAGCGCGCTCTCCTCGCTCGCGACATACCGCGACGGGATCTCGTGCAGCCGCACCCGTACGCGATCCGCCCCGCCGCGCCGGGCCAATGCGGTGCGCACGGTGGCAATCGCCGGGCTGCCGCGGTGCACCGCGAGATGGGCCTCGTCGGCGCCGATCGCACGGGCCGCGAGCTGGATGCCGTCGAGCACGAGATGCGGCGCGCGGGCGAGCAGCAACACATCCTTGCCACTCGCCGGCTCGCCCTCCGCACCGTTGGCGACGACGACCGGCCGGCGCGCATCGCCGGCCACGACGGTGCGCATCTTGCGGCCGGTCGGGAAGCCGGCGCCGCCGCGGCCGAGCAAGCCGCTGGCCTCAACCGCTGCGAGGATCGCGGGCCCGGACAGGTCCGGCAATGCACCCCAGGTCTCGGCATGTTCGGCGTAGACGTCACCGTCGCCGATGCTCGACAGGACCCGTCGTGGCCACGTGACCGACGTCTCCGCGGCCGTCATCTGGGCCGTCCCGCGATGCTGCGCAACGGACCGATCGGTTCGTTGCCGGCGCTGACCCGCATCGCCACCGCGATCACCAACGCGAGCATCGCGCCGATGTCCAGCCACAGACCGAACCGTCCGTGCGCCGCGTCGGTGCCGGTCTCGAGGAAGTGCACGAACGCCAGCGGCCACACCGCGTACACCGACCAGTGCAGCGCCCGCCAAACGCGCAGGGGCAACCGGTGCCGGACCAGGCTGGTCACGATTACGAGCAGGATCACGTCGAAGGCGATCGTGCCAAGCGAGACCCACAACCGCCGGTACGGCGAGGTGCCCGGGATCACCGCGGCCCACCAGCCGACGTACACGAACGTGTCGAGCAATGTCGTGACGATGTGTACGAGCACGAACGCGAGGGCGAGCAGCGAGACGTTGCGGTGCAGGTCTTGAGTCGCGAACCGGGGCCAGTGCCGGCTGGCGAACGACCGCTGGGTCGCGGCGATGCCGAGGAACATGCTCCCGGTCAGCAGCACGAACGCCACGATCGCCGTACCGCGGGTGGTGTACCAGAGCGGTGCGGACGAGAACCCGGTCATGGCACCGGCCAGTCGTTGACGTAAGTGCACGCGCCGCCGGTAGCGACCAGCCGGGCGTGGAACCCGCGATCGCGCAGCCAACCGGGCGCGGCCGCGCCGAGGATTACCGCTGCGGTCGACGCGGTGTTCGCCAGTACGCACGTCGATGCGGTGACGCTGACCGTGCGCCACGGGCTCGCCGCCGGCGTACCCGAGCGCGGGTCGATGAGGTGGTGCAACTCGACGCCGCCGCGCTGCCAGCGGCGGGCGCGCGTGCTCGACGTCGCGAGACCGCCTGCGCGGATCGTGACGACCGGTGCACCGGTGTCCGCCGGCAACGACAGGTCGGTCACGTCCTCGATCGCGACGGGCCAACCCTCGGCCGGTGGCTCGCCCGCGACCGCGATGTCGCCGCCGAGGCTGACCAGCGCACCGCACCCGGCCGCATTCGCCGCCGTGGCCGCAGCGAGATCCGCGGCATACGCCTTCGCGGTCGCACCCAAGTCGATCCGAGTGCCGGCGGGGACGCGCGCGCGGCCCTCTTCGACCTCGATGTGCTGCCAACCGGGTGCCGCCGTCGCGACCACGTTGAGCGGTCCGGCGACGGCCGGGACGGTCGCGAACGTCCGGTCGTAACCGAGCCGGATCAACGCATCGCCGACGGTCGGATCGACGAGGCCGCCGGTCCAACGGGCGGCATCCACTGCGATCCGCAACGCCGCCGCGAACAACGGCGAGATCTCCACCCACGATCCGGCGGCGGCGTTGAGGCGGCTCAGCTCCGAGTCGGCGCGGAACCGGCTGGCCGCGAGGTCGATGTCGGCAAGAACCCGCTCGACCGCGGCGCGGGCAGCCGGCAGCGCCTCAACGTCGGTGACCACGAGTTGCGCGGACGTGCCGAGCGCTCGCCAGTCGCACCCGGACAGCCCGAGCCGGCGCGCGGTCCGCGCGTGCTCGTCCCGCCGGGTCGTCGTGATCACTCCAGTGTCCGCTCAGCTACCGCCGCTGTGCGCGACCGCGCCGCCACCGTCGCTCGGGGCGGGCGCCGTGGAGGTCGAGCCGGTGGTCCCGGTGGTCGACGTCACGCTGGAAGCCGCGGCCGCCGGCACCAGCTCGGCGGTCAGCACGACCGACGCCAGCACCGCACCGAGGCCCGCGACGACCGACGCCGTACGGACGCGCTCGCCCGCTCGGGTGCGATCGCTGACGGTGCCGCGGTGCGTATGCCGGTCGGTCATGTCGACGACTCTTTCTTCCCAGGCTGGCCCCGACCTGAGGCCTGCCTGTGAGACGGCTGGGAACCCCGGCTCGGTTCAGCGGCGGGCTGCAATGTCAAGATCGGCTGCCACGATCGACGCATGCGGGAGGACAAGCGATGAGCAAGGCGGAAGCGGCGTACGAGCTGTTCAAGGCCGCGGTCGGGACCGACGAGGGCACCGGCGAGTGGCTGGAGATCGACCAGAAGCGGATCGACGCGTTCGCCGACGTCACCGAGGATCACCAGTTCATCCACGTCGACCCGGAGCAGGCTGCCGCGCTGTCCCCGTGGGGTACGACGATCGCGCACGGCTTCCTGACGCTGTCGTTGCTGACGCATCTGTCCGCGTCCATCCCGCAACCCGGCGAGCGGTACGACGGCATCCTGATGGGGATCAACTACGGCTTCGACAAGGTGCGGTTCGTCACCCCGGTCAAGGTCGGCTCGCGCATCCGGGCGAAGTCGGTGCTGGCGAGCGTCGACCTCAAGGACGCGAACAACCTGCAGATCGTCCGGACCTTCACCGTCGAGATCGAAGGCGAGTCCAAGCCGGCGTTGGTCGCCGACTGGATCAGCCGGCTCGTCTACTCCTGAACGTCAGGGTCGGCCTAGCAACGGGTAAGCGTTAACTCTGGCGCGCCCGCGGTGTCCATGAACTCAACGCTCTGAGACGGCGTGCCGGTCGTACCCGCGTGCGCGAACGTCTCGCTAGATTCGATCGCGACGTCGGTCACTACCGTCCTGCCGCGTGGGACTGCTGAGCCGAACGCGTCGTACGACGCCGTGACCGTGATGGTGTTTCGCGCGTAGTCGAACACGCCGCTGACGGAGTGCGCGGCCCCGTTCACGACCCCGGCGTGAAAGCCGGACACGGTAGAGGCGGTGCCGGCGTTCGACCAGATGCCGAGGCCAGCGGTGACATACAACGACGTGTGTCGCGATGTGAATGTGAGGCGCCACACGCCCTTGCGGTTCGAGTCCAGCTTGGTGTCGGTGAACGTCACAAGAAATGCTTTCGCCGTAGGCGTGAGGGCCACCGTGCGAAGGTCGACATGGCTTTCGGGAACGTGGACACCCGAGGCGACTTGAACATCGCCAGCCGGATCGGTGACCGCGGCGCCGACGCATTTCGCGTGTGCGGTCGACGCCTCTGCCGGCACGGCGAGTGCGGCCATCCCAAGAAGCGCTACGGCGAACGCTGCCTCGCGCATGGCTCCGCCTCCTCCACTAGATACTGCAACAAAGGTAGCTAAGTAGACATCCCACGTAAAGGGGGTGTTGACGGCAGCACGACATATACATACCCTCCGCCACGAAGGATAGACATTCTGTCCATCATAGGGAGGAACCATGCGAAGGTTGGTACTCGCCGGCGTGCTCATCGCCGGAGGCATGTTCGGTGCCGGGGCGGCCAATGCGAGCTGCACGGTCAACGTAGGGCACTGCGGCTCGACCGGAAACTGCACGGTCAACGTTGGAACCTGTGACAACGGCGGCCAATGCATGATTTCCGTGATCCACTGTGGTGACGGCGACACCCGCATCGTGGGCCTGTGACGGGTCGGGCGGTCCGCCGGGCTCTCGTGGCGGTCGCCGTGACCGCTGCGGCGAGCGCGACCTCCGGCATAGTCGTGACCTCAAGCACGACTACGCCGGGCATCCGGGTCGCGGGCGAGATGTGTTACGGCGGCTATAGCCCCGGGATTGGTTATTACCGCTATTGCGTCCCACAGACCCCGTTGAGCCAGGGCGGCTGTGCCGTCAGTATCGGTAGCTGCGATGGGGACTGCACCGTCAGCATCGGAGACTGCCTCCCGTTGACAGCCGTCTCGTCAGCGCTGGTACGTCCAACGACCGGTCACTGAGACGCCCGCAGGCACGGAGTCGCGCTCCATACTCCGGGCTTTGACATTCGGCCCTGCCTGGCAGAGCGGCGATCGCACTCTGCTGGGCGGGGCCGAGGCCTTCCCATCGACCCGAATCCGGTCAGCGGCCGACCTTCACGCAGCTGGGCGCGTACGGCCGGTAGATCTTCTTGCTCCACGCGTCGTCGACGCCGATGCCGGCCGACGACGAGATGTCGACGACCTTGCCGACCTGGGTACCGCTGAGGCTCTCGCCGTGCGCCCGGTAGGTGAACGCGGCGAAGTGATCCACGTTGGTCTGGCTGAAGCTCGCGTACTTCGTGAACACCGACAGCGGCGCGGACATCCGCACCTCGTGCGCCTGCAGGTCGAGGGTGCCCGTCATCTCGCCGATGCCGGTCGCGGCGCGAGCGCCGGACTGCCCCTGCTCGAGGCGCTGGTCGGAGATGAACGCCTGGAACTCGCTGCCGCCGGGGAGCAGTGAGGCCATCGCGATGAAGTTCTTGCCGTTCGCGGTGAAGTCGTACTCGTAGATGCGACCGGCCGGCTCGGTGAGGTCCTCGGCGGTCAGCGTCTTGACCCGGATGACAACGGTCAGGGTGTCGTGGTTCATGGCGAAGTCGCCGCCGATGAGGTCGAGTTGGCTGCCGTCGTCGGGACCGACGGTTTGCGTGTCGCCGGTGCCATCGGTGACCAGGTGGCACGACTTCACCACGTGGTGCGCGGCGGTCGCGTGTGCGGCCGGCGCGGCGGCGAGCGCGACAGCGGCACCTGTGGCCGCGAGCATCCGAACCCTCATGGTGTCCCTTCCCGTCGGCGTTGCTCTTCGACAAGACATACGCGCGAACCTGTCCGGCGCAACGCGCCGTATCGTCCGGGCATGACGCTGCCCGCGCCGGAGCCGGCCGACGTCGAACGGCTGGCCGCGCTGCTGCGCACGCTCGGCGCGAGCGACGACGAGATTGCGGTCGCCCGCGAGACGCACGGCCTCGGCCCGCTCGCGCTCGAAGTCGTGCTGCGCGCGGGAAGCGAGCCGATTGGGCTCGACGAGGCCGCCGCGCGGCTCGGCGCCACCCCGGACGAGGTCGCCCGGTACTGGCGCGCTCTGGGCTTCGCCGACCCGGCCAACCGGCGGTTCCCGGCCCGGTTCATCGAGACCCAGACGGTGATCAGCCAGGCCGCAACCGAGTGGCTCGGCGATGAGAGCGCGCTCGGCATCGCCCGGGTGATCGGCGCGTCCGCTGCCCGGCTGGCCGAGGCGATCATCGACGCCTACCGGGTCGCCTTCGAGGTGCCCGAGCTCACGGCGGGCGCCAATTACAGCGACGTCGTCGAGGGCTACGTCGGCATCACCCGCGACACCTTGCCGGCCTTCGAGGCGTTCGTGAACGAG
>JAVEEG010000009.1 GCA_030840585.1 Frankiaceae bacterium
GCAAGGTCATGGCGCACGGCGGACAGACCAACCGGATCACGGTGAAGCTCAGCCAGGTGCCACCGGTGGTGCGGAACGCGGTGCTGTCGGCCGAGGATCGCAACTTCGAGTCCGAGCCGGGCATCTCGCCGACCGGCATCTTGCGCGCCTTCGTCACCGACCTGCGTGGCGGTGACATCCAGCAAGGTGGATCGACGATCACCCAGCAGTACGTGAAGAACGCCTACCTGTCGCAGCAGCGCACTTTTACCAGGAAAATCAAGGAAATCTTCATCGCGCTCAAGCTGTCGAACACGAAATCCAAAGACGAGATTCTGCAGGACTACCTGAACACGATCTACTTCGGCCGCAACGCCTACGGCATCGCCGCGGCATCGCAGGCCTACTTCGGCAAGAGCATCTCGAAGCTCGATGCGTCCGAAGGCGCCGTGCTCGCCGCGGTGATCCGCGCGCCGAGCTTCTACGACCCGTCGACGAACCACGACGCGGCCGTCGGTCGCTGGCACTACGTCATCAACGGGATGGTTAAGCAAGGCTGGCTGCCCGAGGACGAGGCGGCGCACGTGCAGTTCCCGACGGTGCTCAAGCCCGGACAGGGCGCGTCCGCGAGCAACGGCGACTGTGTCGGCCCGACCGGGTTCATCTGCCAGGCCGTCAAGTTCGACCTGATCCGGCACGGCTTCACCGAGGACCGGTTGGCCGCCGGGGGCTACCACGTCTTCACCACGATCGACCAGACCGCGCAGAAGGCGGCGGTCGCGGCCGAGACCGCGAACGACGGCGGCTACCGCACGACCGGTCCGGACAAGGGCCGCGAGAGCGCGCTGATCTCGGTGCAGCCGGGTGACGGCGCCATCCGGGCGATGTATGGCGGCGACGTGTACTGCCCGACGCAGCAACGGCCGGACGCGTGCACGGATCTGACCGGGGTGTCCAACAACGCCGCGCGGTCGCCGGGGTCGTCGTTCAAGCCGTACACGCTGATCGCCGCGCTGAAGCAGGGCATCAGCCTCGACAGCCGCTACCCGGGCCCGGCGCACATCGACTTCCCCGGCGCGCCGGACGGCATCAACAACTCCGAGCACGAGACGTGCCTGCCGGAGTGCACGCTGACCCAGGCGCTGGCGAAGTCGATCAACACGATCTTCGTGCCGCTGGCGGCGCAGGTCGGACCGGACAAGGTCGCCGAGGTCGCGCACGACGCCGGCGTGGACAAGAAGCACAAGCTCACCGAGGTGCCGACGATCACCCTCGGTACCTCGGACGTCTCGCCGCTGGACCAGGCGGTCGGCTACGCAACCATTGCGGCACAAGGGATCGAGGCCCGGCCGTACCTCGTCTCCAAGGTCGTTTCCTCGGACGGTCACGTCGTCTACCGGGCGCACAAGGAGACGCACCGCGTCTTCGAGACCGACGTGATGGCGGATACGACGTACGCCATGACGCAGGTGCTCGGGCCGAGCGGCACTGCGGGCGGCAAGGGGCTGCCGGGCCGGCCGGCCGCCGGCAAGACCGGCACCAACGGTGGCGCCGTCGGCAACTTCGACGCATGGTTCATCGGCTTCACCCCGCAGCTGTCGACCGCGGTCTGGTTCGGCAACACCGACCGCAACCACCAGGTGACCTCAGGCGGCGTTCCCCTGTACGGCGGCGGCCTGCCCGCGTTGACCTGGCAGCAGATGATGACCGCGGCGCTGGAAGGCAAGCCCGTGTTGAATTTCCCGCCGCCGGCCCACGTCGGCCACGCGATCAACCCGTCGCCGAGCGCGACCAGCACCACGCAGAGCCCGTCCGCGTCGCCGAGCCTGACGCCGACCCAGGTGCCGGTGACACCGACGCCGACGCAGTCGCACTCGCTGCCGCCGGTGATCACACCGTCGCCGTCGCCCAGCCCGACCGCGAGCAGCACCTCGACTGCTGGCGGTGGTGGCGGCGGAGGTGGCGGCAACACGAGTCCGAGCCCGCCCGCTGGCGGCGGGTAGCGGATCGGCGTACGGCACGATTTGGTGGTGACGACGGAGACGCCGGCGCCTCCTGGCGACGACCCGTTCGTCGCCGGGCTGGCTCGTTACGCCGGCGGGCTGCGCGGCCGCTACGCCCGCACCGGATCGTCGCGGTGGTGGACGCCGCTGCGCGTCGTGCTGATCCTGACCGTGCTGACCTCGTTCGCCGGGTACCTGCAGAAGGCCCCGTGCCGGACCCACGGATGGACCAACGACTACCAGTACACCCGGGTCTGTTACACCGACGTCTTTGCGCTCTACTACGCCGAGCAGCTGGGCGGCGCGGGGCCGGGCAGCCGGCTCGGGGTGCCGTACCGCGATCACCCGGTCGAGTACCCCGTCGTCATCGGCGGGTTCATGTGGGCCGCTGCCGAGCTCACCAACGTCGTACATCCGGATCAGCCGAAGGTCGTCGACGGTCAAGTCGTCGTCGACGACCGCGGCCGCACGTTCTTCGACATCACCGTGCTGTTGCTCGCGTTGTGCGCGCTGCTGGTGACGTGGTCGGTCGCCCGGCTGGCCGGCGGGCAACGCATGTGGGACGCCGCGATGGTCGCGCTCGCACCGGTGCTGATCCTCGATGGCTTCATCAACTGGGATCTCGCCGCCGTTGCGTTGACCTGTCTCGCGTTGCTGGCGTGGGCCCGGCGGCGACCGTTGCTGGCTGGCGTGCTGATCGGTCTAGGTACGGCGACGAAGCTCTACCCGTTGCTGGTGCTGGTCGCGTTGCTGCCCTTGTGCGCGCGGGCCGGCCGGTTGAAGGAGTTCGGGCTCAGCGTCGCCGGTGCGGCCGGTGCGATCGTCGCGGTCTATGTGCCGGTTGCGTTGTGGGTGTCGCGGACGTTCCCGTTCCCCAATGCGACCTGTGACCACGCGCATCCGCTGCCGGCCTGGCGGTTCTTCTACTCGCTCAGCCAGACGAGAGGCGAGGACTGGGGGAGTCCGTGGCTGGCGCTGCGCTACCTGAGCGGCGACGCGTTGGACCGCAACGTCGCCTGCGGCACCGCGCCGGTGGTGCTGAACATCGTCAGTGCCGTGTGTTTCCTCGGTGTGGTCGCGTTGGTCTACGCGCTGGTGGTGTTTGCCCGGACCCGGCCACGGCTGCCGCAGATCGTGTTCCTGCTTGTGGCCGGATTCATCCTGGTCAACAAGGTCGACTCGCCGCAGTACTGCTTGTGGTTGTTGCCGCTCGCGGTGCTGTCGCGGCCGCGATGGGGACCGTTGCTGGTCTGGCAGGGCACTGAGTTGTTGCTGACCGTCGCGAACTTCTACGCGCTGGTGCATCTCGATCACGGCTCGACCGGGATCCCCGACGGCGTCTACGAAGGCGCGTTCCTGATCCGAGACATCGCGCTGCTCTGGATCGTGGGGCTGGTCGTACGCGACGTGTTGAGACCGGAGCACGACGTCGTACGGGCGAGCGGCTACGACGATCCCGCCGGCGGGCCGCTCGACGCGGCTGAGGATCGATGGTCGCTCGCGCCGGACTACCCGACCGCGTACGCGACCACGTGAAGTCGCGGGACGTCTCGGGGTTGGCGCCGTGGTGGCTGACCCGAGTGACCGTCGCGGTCGCGGCGCTGGCCGGGCTCTGGATGGTGCAGGCGCATCGATCGGTGACCGGCTACCTGCACGCCTGGGATCAGTGGGACGCGCGGTTGTTGCGGGAGGTCGCGCAGTTCGGCTACCGCGGCTATCGCACCCACACCGGCGACACCCACCTGGAGGCGTTCTTCCCGGGTCAGCCGGCGGTGGTGCACGCGGTGCACTTCGTGGTCCCGTCGTGGATCGCCGCCGGGCTGCTGGTCTCGCTGGTGGCTGGGGCGTTCGCGTGCGTCGCGCTGTCCCGGCTGGCCGACCTCGAAGGCGCCGGCACCGGCCGGCTGGCGGTGGTCGCGCTGGTGCTGTCGCCGTACGCGGTGTTCCTCGCGGCGGGGTACTCGGAGGCGCTGTTCCTCGCGTTCGCGCTGCCGTGCTGGCTGGCCGCACGGCGCGGGCGCTGGCTGGCCGCGGGCGGGCTGGGGGCGCTCGCGGCGACGGTCCGGATCACCGGCGTTTTCCTCGGCGCCGCGCTGATCGTGCAGTGGCTGGTCGACAACCGCGGCCGCGGCCGGGCCCGCGACGGCCTCGCGCTGCTCGGGCCGTGGGCGGCGACCGCGGGGTACTTCGGCTACCTGCACGGGGTCACCGGCGACTGGCTCGCGTGGACGCATGCCGAGCGCGATGGTTGGGGCCGGCAGTTGACCGCGCCGTGGACGGCATTCCGGACCACCTGGCACGCCGCCTTCGCGGCCCAGCCGTCGGATTACGCGTGGTCGTTCCGGGCCGAGATCCTGGCGGTGCTGATCGGCGTCGTACTCACTGTGACGCTCATCTGGATGCGACGTTGGGGCGAGTCGGTGTACGTCGGCGGGCAGGTCGTCGCGCTGGCGACATCGGCGTACTACCTGTCGGTGGCGCGGGCGACGTTGCTGTGGTGGCCGCTGTGGGTGCTGCTCGCGCGGGCGGCGCAGCGCTGGCGGCCGGTCGGGTTGGCGTATCTCGCGGCCGCGCCGGCGCTGATGATCGTGGCTGTCGTCGCGTTCACCCAAGGACATTGGGTCGGCTGATGCACCATGGACATATGCACGCGTCCCGGCGGGTCCTCGGCCCGGCCGTTCTGGCCGTTGGTGTCGCCGCGGGCGCGCTGGTCTTCACCGGCTCGGCGGCGGCGGCGAGCTGCGCGCAGGTGAGCATCACCCCCGGCGTGCAGGCCCCGACGCTGACCCCGAAGACGGCGACCATCACCGCCGGCGGTTGCGTCGCGTACACCAACAACACCGCGCTGCCGGTGAAGATCAGCATCGGCAAGCTCTCCGACGTCGCGAATCCCAACGGCGTCGTGACGTTCGTCGAGCGGGCGGCGGGCAAGTTCACCGTTACGGCGCAGGAGCAGTTCCAGGGCCAAGGCATCGGCGGCACCGGCACCGGCACCCTCGTGGTCAAAGCGGCGCCACCGCCCAAGCCGTCGCCGCGCCCCACGTCGTCGAGTCCGGCGCCGCGGCCGTCGTCGTCGAGCCCGCACCCGTCGGCGTCGGCGACCAGCAGCGGCCCGGTCGTCGCGCCCACCCAGACGCCGCCGACCGCGCCCGGCGTGACTCCGTCGCCGAACCAGTCCGGCCAGAACAACCCGCCGGTGATCGTCGGGATGACGACGCCGAGTCCGTCCCAGCCGTCGTCACCTGCGGTCATCCCGCGGGCGCAACTGCAGCCGCCGTCTGGGCGGGCGACCGGGTTGCCGGCGGCGATCGCGGCCCTGCTAGTTGTCGGTGCGGCGGCCGCGTTCGTGCGGGTGCTGCTGGCCGAGCCGGCCGGCGGCTCTGTGGACGGCCGCTTCGTCCCCAGGCCGTCGTAGGCGTTCGCGCTTGGAGGCGCGGCGCTGCTACCTTGGTCCGCGCTCGCCTGAAGTTGACGGGCGGGTGACCTCCTGCCACGGATCGACCGTGGCCGTTCTAGTCCGAGGGAGGACTGGTTCCGGCATGCGCCACTACGAGCTGATGGTGATCCTCGACCCTGATCTCGAGGAGAAGACCATCGCCCCGAGCCTTGATGCATTCCTCGGCGTGATCCGTTCCGACGGCGGCACCGTGGAGAAGGTCGACGTCTGGGGCCGCCGCCGGCTCGCCTACGAGATCGACCACAAGGTCGAAGGCATCTACGCCGTCCTCGACATCACGGCCCAGCCGGCCGCGGTGAAGGAGCTCGACCGCCAGCTCAACCTCAACGAATCCGTGCTGCGCACCAAGGTGCTGCGCCCGGACGCGAAGTAGGAGGCCCGGATGGCTGCCGGAGACGTCACCGTCACCGTGGTCGGGAACCTCACCGACGATCCTGAGCTGCGGTTCACCCCGAGCGGCGCCGCGGTGGCCAACTTCACCGTCGCGTCGACCCCGCGCTTCCTCGACAAGAACACCAACGAGTGGAAAGACGGCGACGCGCTGTTCCTGCGCTGCAGCATCTGGCGCCAGGCCGCGGAGTACGTCGCCGAGTCGCTGCAGCGCGGCACCCGGGTCATCGTGCAGGGCCGGCTGCGCCAGCGGTCCTACGAGACCAAGGAAGGCGAGAAGCGCACGGTCGTCGAGCTCGAGGTCGACGAGATCGGCCCCTCGCTGCGGTACGCGACCGCCAAGGTCACCAAGGCGCAGCGTTCGGGTGGTCCCGGCGGGGGCGGTTTCTCCGGCGGCGGCGGCTCGTCCAGTGGTGGCGGCGGTGGCTACGGCGGCGGGTCGGACGACCCGTGGGCGACCCCGGCGGCCTCGACCGGCGGGTCCAGCGGTGGACCGAGCGGCGGCGAGTTCAGCGACGAACCGCCGTTCTAGCCCAACTTTCGTTGACTTTTCTGATCTCACTGACACGGAGCATTGACGACTATGGCCAAGCCACCACTGCGTAAGCCGAAGAAGAAGGTGTGCGCCTTCTGCAAGGAAAAGGCCACGCCGATCGACTACAAAGACACCAACCTGCTGCGTAAGTTCATCTCGGACCGGGGCAAGATCCGGGCCCGCCGGGTGACCGGCAACTGCTCGCAGCACCAGCGCGACATCGCCATCGCGGTCAAGAACAGCCGCGAGATGGCGCTGCTGCCCTACACCAGCACCGCGCGCTGAGGAGGCTGACCATGAAGCTCATCCTCACGCAGGAAGTGACCGGTCTCGGTGGCCCCGGCGACATCGTCGAGGTCAAGGACGGCTACGCGCGCAACTACCTCGTGCCCCGCGGTCTCGCGATGACGTGGAGCCGCGGCGGCGAGAAGCAGGTCGCGCAGATCCGCAAGGGCCGCGAGGTGCGGGAGATCCGCGACCGCGGCCAGGCGCAGGAGCTTGCCTCGCAACTGGCGGCGCTGCGGGTCGTGCTGACCTCGCGCGCGGGCCAGGGCGGCCGGCTGTTCGGCTCGGTGACCGCGGCTGACGTCGTCGACGCGGTCAAGAGCGCCGGCGGCCCGACGCTGGACAAGCGCCGGGTGGAGCTGCCGACCGCGCACATCAAGACGGTGGGCACGCACACCGTCACGGTCCGGCTGCACCCGGAGGTTGTCGCCTCCATCGACGTCTCCGTCACCGCCGACGCCTAGGCCCAC
>JAVEEG010000019.1 GCA_030840585.1 Frankiaceae bacterium
CGCTGTCGACGCTGACGGCCGAGGCGCTGAAGGCGGTGCCCGGCGGCACGATCATCCGGGTGGAGACCGACGCGGGTGACGGCGCGTACGAGGCGCACATGAAGAAGGCCGACGGGTCGCTCGTGACGGTCAAGTTCGGCAAGGACCTGAAGGTCACGAAGGTCGAGGACGGCATGGGCCAAGGCGACCCGCACGGCCCAGGAGCAGGCACCGGAGCCGGCGCCCCGCCCGCCTGAGCCCCGATCCGCCCACTTCGGAGGGCTGGTGACCACGACACGCCGTACGGCGGGCCGAAATATGGTCACTCGCCCTCCGAAGTGGAGGTGACGTGGATGCTGGAGGCGGAACACTTCTCCCGGTCCTGTGTTGGACTGGGGGAGAGGTGAGGGCGTTTGTCCATGGGCGGGCCGGCCGCGGGCTGGCATGTGATGCGGTCGCTGAGCCGCGATCCGTCGGTCACCGAGCGGCGGCTCCCGCCCGGGACGATCAAGCGGATCGCACGATTCGCGGCACCGTACCGGAAGTACTTGGGTTGGTTCCTCGCGCTGATCGTGATCGACGCGGGCGTCGGCAACGTCAACCCGCTTATCTACAAGGCCATCATCGACGACGGCATCGTCAAGCATCGGCGCGGCCTCGTGATCGGGCTGGCGTTGCTGATCGCGTTGCTCGCGATCGTCGGCGCGATCGTCAACCTCGCCAACCGATGGTTCTCCGCGCGGATCGGTGAAGGCCTCATCTATGACATGCGTTCGGCGGTGTTCACCCATATCCAGCGGATGCCGATCGCGTTCTTCACCCGCACCCAGACGGGTGCGCTGATCAGCCGGATCAACAGCGACGTACTCGGCGCGCAGCAAGCATTCACCGGCACCTTGTCCAACGTCGTGAGCAACGTGATCTCGGTGTCGATGGTGCTGGTCTTCATGTTCCTGCTGTCGTGGCAGATCACGTTGCTGTCGCTCGCGATGGTGCCGCTGTTCATCATCCCGGCCCGGCTGATGGCGACAAGGCTGCAACGGATCACACGCGAGTCGTACGCGCTCAACGCCGAGATGTCGACGCAGATGACCGAGCGGTTCAACGTGTCCGGTGCGCTGCTGGTGAAGCTGTTCGGCCGGCCCGAGGACGAGGAGCAGCTGTTCCGCGGCAAGGCGCGCCGGGTCGCCGACATCGGCGTGCAGCAGGCGATGTACGGCCGCATCCTGTTCGTCTCGTTGACCCTCGTCGCGACGTTCGGCACCGCGCTCGTCTATGGCCTCGGCGGCTACCAGGCGGCGAGCGACCCGAAGATGCTCGGCACCGTGGTCGCGCTCGCGGCGTACCTGAACCGGCTGTACGGGCCGATCACGGCGCTGTCGAACATCCAGGTCGATGTCATGACCGCGCTGGTGTCGTTCGACCGGGTCTTCGAGGTGCTCGACCTGCCGCCGGCGATCGCGGATCGCCCGGACGCCGTGGACCTGCCGGCGCCGCTCGGCGAAGCGACGGTCGAGTTCGACCACGTCGGGTTCCGCTACCCGACCGCGGCCGAGGTCTCGCTCGCGTCACTGGAATCGGTGGCGGTGCTGGACCAGGTGCCGGAGAAAGAAGTTCTGCACGACGTCTCGTTCCGGATCGAGCCGGGACAACTCGTTGCGTTGGTTGGCCCCTCCGGCGCGGGCAAGACGACGATCTCGCAACTCGTCACCCGGATGTACGACGCGCAGCAGGGTGCGGTGCTCGTCGGCGGGCGTGACGTTCGGGACGTGACGCTGCGGTCGCTCCGCGATGCGGTCGGCGTCGTGACGCAGGACGCGCACATGTTCCACGACACGATCCGCGCCAACCTGCTCTACGCGCGGCCCGGCGCGACCGACGAGCAGTTGTGGGGCGCGGTCGACGCTGCGCAGATCGGTGATCTGCTGCGCTCCTTGCCGGACGGGCTGGACACCGTGGTCGGCGACCGCGGTTACCGGATGTCGGGCGGCGAGAAGCAGCGGCTCGCGATCGCGCGGCTGCTGCTCAAAGCGCCGTCGATCGTCGTACTCGACGAAGCGACAGCTCACCTCGACAGCGAGTCGGAAGTCGCGGTGCAGCGCGCCTTGAAGACCGCGCTGGCCGGCCGCACATCGCTGGTGATCGCGCACCGGTTGTCGACGATCCGCGAGGCGGATCAGATCCTGGTCGTCGAGGACGGGCGGATCGTCGAGCGCGGCACCCACGACGAGTTGCTCGCCGGCAGCGGGCTGTACTCCGAGCTGTACCAGACACAGTTCCAAAGCCAGGACGTCCCCGTCCAACGACGGTAACCTCGCGGTATCTATACGTCGTAGGCCACGGGGGATTCGATGCGCCGTTTTGCGCTTTTCACCGCAATTGCCACGTGCGCGCTGGCGTTGAGCGCCACTCCGGCGGACGCGGCGACGTGGTCGTCCCGCAGCCTCGGCCACACCCCGTTCACCTGTTCCGACAAGTCGCTGTGGGTGAAGCACTACATCAACGCGGGGGCGACGATCTACGCCGCGGCGACGGACAAATGCGGCCACTACAGCTTCGTGAGCGGGAACCCGACCGCTGGGTACCACATCGAGCGGACACCATTCGCCGGATACAACGGCATGGTCGACAACGTCGATGCAATCGCCCGGGATGGCGCGACGACGTGGTTCCTTCGGCGCAACCCGCAATACGCCGGTCACCTGGAAATCTGGACCCGGTCGAGCACCGGAAAGTATTCGTTGTTCCGGCTGCTCTCATCGACGGCAACCGTCGCGCAGAGCACCCACCCTGCCGATCTGACCGTGTCGGGCGGCAACTGGACCGCCGCTTGGATCCAACTCGTCAACGGCGTGCCAGCGATCTACCTGAACTCGACGCTCGCCGGGCATGCCGGTCACGCACAAGCCGTGACTCCGAAACCGGCGGGCTTCGGCAACCTCGATCCGTACGTCGTACAGCGATCGTCGACCGACGCCGAGGTGATGTATCGCAGTGTCGGCAGCAGCGACGCTGCCGCGTTGCACGTCCGTCACGTCGTTCAAGGTGGGTTCTCGGCCGACCGGGTAATGGTCAAGGTGACTGGCCAACTCGTGATGATCGGCAGAGTGCTGCAACGCGGCGCGTCGACCTTCTTCTTGTTCAATGACTATCTGGACGCCTCGCGTACGCACGCGCTCGGTCTCATCACCGACACCGGCAGCGCGGCTCACTCCACGACCGTGGCCACGGGCAACTACTACGGTCAGCTAGCGGTAGATGCAGTGAGCGGCCACCTGTTCGCCGTTGCTGACCTGTTCCAGACGGGGACGTACCCCTCCTTGTTGTCGAATTCCACCGGGACGTGGCGCAGCAGCCGGCTGCCGGTCGGCACAAGCGATATCGGATTCGACGCACTGACGGCGTACTCGTCGAACCTGGCCGTGTACTACTCGCCCGCGGGCACGCCGCAGGACACGGTTTACTACTCGCATTAGCCAGCACGCATCGGCCGCCGACGCGGCCGCGCTTGCCTCGGTCGGTCTGCGCGTTACTCGGCCGCTTGTCGCCACAGTCGTCGTACGGTGGCCGCCGTTGCGCGATGTGGGCCTGGCTGCTCCGGCCACCGCGGGTCCCTACGTCGAGCGGTCGCGGACCGTGTGTCACACCCGCCGGCGACTACTGGACGACCTGCGCGCGCAGGCAGCGGCGCACGGCGCGGCCGGGCTTGGCGCGATCACGTTCGGCCGCCGCGCGCTACCCACCGACAATTCACCGACACCGATCGTCGAGCTGACCGCCACCGCGCTGCCACTGTTTGCCGCTGGTTACGCCGAACCGCAGTTCCGTACGACGCTGGCCGCGGCCGGTATCGCGACGTTGATCCGGTCCGGCTGGATGCCCGCCGACGTCATCGTCGCGGACGATGCGCAGTTGCGGGCGGCTGCTGACGCGCTCGCCGACGCAGGGGTCGTCACCGGACGAAGCAACGCCGAGATCCCCGGGGGGACCCACATGATCACCGCCGCGCGGTCCGCCGTACGCGCTGGTCTACGCCGGCAAGCAGCGGCGCTGGGTGCGGACGGTTTGCTGGTCGGGCCGTTCGAGTCGTGGTGGTCGGCGACCCGGCATCGAGTTGAGGTGGTGGCGGCCGGCGACGCGATCGTCCGCTGGCGTCGAGGTGGCCTCGACACGCAGCGGCCGTCCCCGACGATCGACCTCGGTGTCATGGGAGAATGAAGCCTCCCCAACCGACATCTCGGAGAGTTTCGCCGTGCCCAGCTCGTTGGAAGACCGCCGCCTTGCCGTCGTATCGGCGCTGCGCGCGGTCGCCGCCGAGCCCGCTGCCGTCGACCCGGTGCACGCGCGGTTCGACGAGTTGTCCGGCCGGCTCGACGAGGTGCTTGCCCGGCTCGGTTCGGTCGAGACGGCGCTGCTTGAGGCCGTATGGGATCGGGCTGCGCCAGCGCCCGACGAGGCGCACGAGGAGGTCGACGCGCCGGTCTCGGTACCCGCCGTCGACCTCGGCGAAGGACGCATGTCGAGCGCGGCCGCGAAAGCCCTGTTCGGCCACTAGAGCGCGCGGGACGCGCCGCCGTCCACTGGCACAACCAGACCGGTCAGGTACGACGCCGCCGGCGACAGCAGGAACGCCGCCACCCGGCCGAACTCCGCCGGCTCGCCGAGCCGCCGCAACGGGATGCTCGCCGCCAACCGGTCGCGGTCGGCGGCATCGGGCGTCAGCGTCAGGATGCGCTCGGTCAGCACCCGGCCGGGTAGCAGCGAGAACACCCGGATGCCCCGCGGCCCGAATTCGTCGGCGACCTGCTTGGCCCACATCGCCAGCCCCGGCCGCAGCCCGTTGCTGATCTCGATCCCGGTGATCGGCGACTTCGCGGACGACGACAGCACCAGGCCCACGGCCGACCCTGCATCGAGGTGCGGCATCAACGCGCGGGCCATCCGCACCGCGCCGAGGAACACCGACTCGAAGGCCGCCCGCCATTGCTCGTCCGACGCACCGAGCGCGTCCGTCCCCGGCGGCCCACCGACGCTGATCAGCGCACCGTCGAGCTGGCCCCACGCCGACTGCGCGAGCGCCACCAAGCGTTCCGGCGTGTCCGGATCGGCGTTGTCGGCCGCGAGACCCACTGCCGCGTCCGCGCCGAGC
Source organism: Frankiaceae bacterium (assembly GCA_030840585.1). Lineage (GTDB taxonomy): Bacteria > Actinomycetota > Actinomycetes > JAFAQI01 > JAFAQI01 > BP-197. Next base: position 5,129 of record JAVEEG010000019.1, read on the forward strand.
GCGGCCACCGCACCGTCGACCGACTCGGCCGATCGCGACGACACCACGACGCGGGCGCCGTCATCGACCAGGCAGCGCGCGGTCGCGAACCCGAGCCCCTTGGTGCCGCCGGTCACGACGTAGACGCGACCGGCTAGGCCCAAGTCCATCTAGAGCAGGCTCCGCAGCACGTACTGCAGGATCCCGCCGTGCCGGTAATACTCCGCCTCGCCCGGGGTGTCGATCCGGACCGTGACGGTGAACTCTTTGCCATCGGCCTTGACCGTGAGTTGGCGCGGGATGTCGTCGACACCCGCGAGCCCGGCGATCTCGAACACTTCTTCGCCGGTGAGGCCGAGCGACTCGCGACTCTCGCCGGCCGAGAACTGCAACGGCAGCACGCCCATGCCGATCAGGTTGGACCGGTGAATGCGCTCGTACGACTCGGCGATGACGGCTCGCACGCCAAGCAGCATCGTGCCTTTCGCCGCCCAGTCACGGGACGACCCGGAGCCGTACTCCTTGCCCGCGAGCACCACCAGCGGCACGCCCTCCGCGGCATAACGTTCGGCCGCGTCGTAGATGGACATCTGCTCGCCGTCGGGCAGGTGTCGAGTGACTCCACCTTCCGTGCCGGGGGCGAGTTCGTTGCGCAGCCTGATGTTCGCGAACGTGCCGCGAATCATTACCTCGTGGTTGCCGCGCCGGGAGCCGTAGGAGTTGAAGTCCTTGCGCTCGACACTGTGCTCGGTGAGGTAGCGGCCGGCCGGTGACTCGGTCTTGATCGAGCCGGCGGGGGAGATGTGGTCGGTGGTGACGCTGTCACCGAGCATCGCCAGCACTCGCGCGCCGGTGATGTCGGTCAGCGGCTCCGGTTCACGTGACATCCCGTCGAAGTACGGTGGCCGGCGCACGTACGTCGAGTCGTCCTTCCACTCGAACGCGTCACCGGTCGGTACGTCGAGCGAACGCCACCGGTCGTCGCCGGCGAAGACGTCGCCGTACGACGAGGAGAACCCGCTCGCCTGCACCGATGACGCGACGATGCGCTGCACCTCGCCGGGTGCGGGCCAGATGTCGGCGAGATAGACGTCCTTGCCGTCCTGGTCCTGGCCGATCGGCTCGTTCACCAGGTCGACGTCCATCGACCCGGCGAGCGCGTACGCCACACACAACGGCGGCGAGGCGAGGTAGTTCATCTTCACGTCCGGGTTGATCCGGCCCTCGAAGTTGCGGTTGCCGGACAGCACCGACACGACCGCCAAGTCGTTGTCCTGCACCGCTTGTGACACCTCGGGGATCAACGGACCGCTGTTGCCGATGCACGTCGTACAGCCGTATCCGACCAGGCCGAAGCCGAGCTTCTCCAGGTACGGCGTGAGCCCGGCGCGGTCGTAGTAGTCCATGACGACCTTGGAGCCCGGCGCGAGCGACGTCTTCACCCACGGCTTCACCATCAGCCCGCGCTCGACCGCGTTCTTCGCGAGCAGCGCGGCGCCGACCATCACTGACGGGTTCGACGTGTTGGTGCACGAGGTGATCGCGGCGATGACGACCGCGCCGTGGTCGAGCTCGAACTCGGTGCCATCGGCGAGCTTCACCGGGACGGGATGGCTCGGGCGGCCGCCGTCGGCCGGTGCGGCGCTCGGCACCCGCGGCCGGTCCGCAGCCGTCGAGTGGTGCGTCGCCGGCGGGTCGCTCGCCGGGAACGACTCGCGCGAGGACTCGTCAACGTTGCCGTTGCCATTGCTCGGATTTTCGACGTACGACGTGAGCGCGCCGCGGAACGCGGGCTTCGCGCCGGACAGCGCGACCCGGTCCTGCGGGCGCTTCGGCCCGGCGAGCGACGGCTCGACCGTCGAGAGATCCAGCTCCAATGTCTCGCTGAAGGCCGGCTCGTGATCCGGGTCGTGCCAGAGGCCCTGCTCCTTCGCGTACGCCTCGACGAGCGCGACGAGCTCCTCGCTGCGACCGGACAGGCGCAGGTAGGTCAACGTCTCGTCGTCGACCGGGAAGATGGCGCAAGTCGAGCCGTACTCCGGGCTCATGTTGCCGATCGTGGCGCGGTTCGCGAGCGGAACCGCGGCGACGCCCGGGCCGTAGAACTCGACGAACTTGCCGACGACGCCGTGCTTGCGCAACAGCTCGGTGATGGTGAGGACGAGGTCGGTCGCGGTCGCGCCTTCGGGCAGCTCGCCGGAGAGCTTGAAGCCGACAACCCGCGGGATGAGCATCGACACCGGCTGGCCGAGCATCGCGGCTTCGGCTTCGATGCCGCCGACGCCCCAGCCGAGGACCGCGAGACCGTTGATCATCGTCGTGTGCGAGTCGGTGCCGACCAACGTGTCGGGGTAGGCAACGCCGTCGTGCTCGAAGACAACGCGGGCGAGGTACTCGAGGTTGACCTGGTGCACGATGCCGGTGTCCGGCGGGACGACGGTGAACCGCTCGAACGCGTCCTGACCCCAGCGCAGGAACTGGTAGCGCTCCCGGTTGCGGTCGAACTCCAACTCGGCGTTGCGCTCGAAGGCTTCCGGCGCGCCGAATACGTCGACGATGACGGAGTGGTCGATCACGAGCTCGGTCGGCACCAGCGGGTTGATCTTCGACGCGTCACCACCGAGCGCGCCCATCGCTTCGCGCATCGCGGCGAGGTCGACGACGCACGGGACGCCGGTGAAGTCCTGCATGATGACCCGCGCCGGCGTGAACTGGATCTCGGTGTCCGGCTCGGCTTTCGGATCCCATTTGGCGAGTGCTTCGATCTGCTGGCGAGTGACGTGATGGCCGTCTTCGTTGCGCAGCAGGTTCTCCAGCAGCACCTTCAGCGAGTAGGGGAGCCGCTCGCTGCCGGCGACCTTGTCCAGCCGGTAGATCGTGACGTCTTTGCCACCGACGGACAATGTGGCGCGCGCGTCAAAGCTGTTGGAGTTAATCATCGGGGTGCTCCTCGTAGTCGTGGTCGGAGCCTTTCGCTCCCGGAGTTTGGCGTACGGCTTGCTCGACGAGATCGAGCACCCCGTCCAGATGTTCGATGGGCATCCCGGTCGCAAGATGAGCGACCAGGCCGTCGTACACCAGCGACAGGAACGCGGCGAGGGTGGTGATGGGGACGTCGCGCCGTACGACGCCGGCATCGCGCTGCCGCGCGAGCCGGGCCTGAGTGGCGCGGGCGATGCCTTTGAGGTGTTGCTCCCAGGCTTGGTTGAACTCGCCGTCGGTGCGCAGCCGGCGGGCGACTTCGAGTTGCACGCCCAGCCAGCCGGCGTCTTTGTACCGGAGCCTTCGCATGGCCTCGACCAGCCCGGCGTCGTCGACCAGGGCGGCGACCTCGTCGGCGTCCTCGCGGGCGAGGGCGAGGAAGAGCGCGTCCTTGTCCGGGAAGTGGTGGAAGATCGCGCCGCGCGACAGCCCGGTCTCCTCTTCGAGCAGCTTGACCGTCGCGCCCTCGTAGCCGTGGGTGGCGAAGGCCCGCCGAGCGCCGTCGAGGACCCGGCGGCGGGTGGCCTCGAGCCGCTCGGTGCTGACCTTGGGCATGGCGCCCACTCTACCAAACCGTACGTACGTCTTGCAATGGGCCTGACATCGACCGTCGCCGGACGTCCCTCGCCCGGCGTAGGCTGGACGATCGCAATTTTTTGCGGTGCCGAGCCACGGGAGGGGTCCGCGATTGTCCGGCAAGGTCGACGAGGTCGAGCGCGAGCAGGCGCACCTCACCCGGCTCTACGCCCGGCTCGACCTGCTGCGTGACCAGACCCGTGAGCGGCTGACCGAGGTACGGCGGCGCGGCCCCGGCGGCACCCCGCAGAACCGCAGCGAGCGGGACGCGTTCGCGACCATGTACGAGGACCGGCTGGCCCAGCTGAACGCGGTCGAGTCCGGCCTGTGCTTCGGCCGGCTCGACATGCTCGGCGGCGATCGGCACCACGTCGGCCGGATCGGACTCACCGACGACAGCCACGACACCTTGCTGGTCGACTGGCGCGCCCCCGTGGCCGAGCCGTTTTACCGGGCCACCGCGACCGACCCGCTGGGCGTCGTCCGGCGGCGGCACCTGCGGACTCGCGGCCGGCAGCTCCTCGATGTCGAGGACGACGTGTTCGACCTCGAGGCGTTGACCGACGAGGATCGGACGACGCTCGGCGGCGAGGGTGCGCTGCTCGCCGCGTTGACCGCCCGGCGCACCGGCCGGATGCGCGACATCGTCGAGACGATCCAGGCGGAGCAGGACCTCGTCATCCGGGCCGATCCCGCCGGCGTACTCGTCGTACAGGGCGGGCCGGGCACCGGGAAGACGGCGGTCGCGCTGCACCGCGCCGCGTACCTGCTCTACACGCACCGCGAGCAACTCGCCCGCACCGGCGTGCTCGTCGTCGGGCCGAACCCGGTGTTCCTGCGCTACATCGAGCAGGTGTTGCCGTCGCTCGGTGAGACCGGCGTCGTGCTCGCGACGTTGCCGACGCTGGTGCCGGGCATCGTCGTAACCGCCGAGGATTCGCCGCAAGCGGCCGCGGCCAAGGCTGATCTCGCGATGGTCGACCGCGTGGCGTCGGCGGTGGCGGCGTGCGAGCGGGTGCCGGACGCGCCGCGGGTCGTGATGTTCGACGAGCACGAACTTGTCCTGTCGCCGCAACAGATCGCGGGTGCGCGGGCGCGCGCACGCCGCAGCGGGAAGCGGCACAACCGCGGCCGGTACGTGTTCGCGAAGCAACTGTTGCGCATGCTCGTCCGCGACGTCGTGAGCCGTGATGCCGAGCTGTCCGGTCAGCGTTGGGTCGTGCAGAGCCTGATGCGCAATGACGACTTCCGCGACCTCGTCAACGACCTGTGGCCGTTGGTCAGCGCGACCGAGCTGGTCGAGCGGATGTACGCCGAGGCCTCTGGTCCGTTGCGCCGGACGCCGGGAAGCGGTTGGACGATGGGCGACGTACCGGTGATCGACGAGGCGTGGGCGTTGCTCGGCGATCCGCACGAGATGGTCGAGATCGCCAAGCAGCGGCGGTTGCAACGCGATGACGTCGCGTACGCCCGCGAGGTCGTGGCCTCCATGGGGACGGACATCCGGGTTGACGCCGCGACGGTGGCGGCCCGCTATGCCGGCGGTGCCGACGCGCAATCGGTCGCGGAGCGAGCCGGTCGCGACGTCGCGTGGCACTACGGGCACCTCATCGTCGACGAGGCGCAGGAGCTCTCGCCGATGGCCTGGCGGATGCTGGTACGACGCTGCCCCACGCGCTCGATGACGGTCGTCGGCGACATCGCGCAGACCAGTGCGGAGTGGGGCGCACGGTCGTGGGAGGACGTGCTCGAACCGCTTGCGCCCGGCCGCTGGCGGTCGGTCGAGTTGTCGGTGAACTACCGGACGCCGACCGAGATCATGGCGATCGCCGCAGACGTGCTGCACGCCGTCGATCCCGGTGCCAAGGCACCGGAATCGGTGCGCGAGACCGGGGTCGCGCCGCGCTCCCGCCGGGTGTCTGACGGCGCCGACATCGCGACCGTCATAGCCGAGGAAGCAGCGGCGGCGTTCGCGACCGCGGCCGGCGGCACCGTCGGCGTGCTCGTGCCACCGGCGCTGCTCGACGTGGCCTTGGCGGCGGTCGTCGACCGCTTGCCGACGGTCGCGGCCGGCGAGCCACTGGAGGCGCCGGTGTCGGTGCTCACGGTGACCGCTGCGAAGGGCTTGGAGTTCGACAACGTCGTACTCGTCGAGCCGCGCTCCGTTGTCGACGTCGGCCCGCACGGCCTGCGCGACCTCTACGTCGCGCTGACCCGGTCGACCCAGCAACTCGTCGTCGTACACGAGTCAGAGTTGCCGCCGGTGCTCGCGGCTTTGCGCCCGTCAGTGGGATAGCTGCGCGGCAAGGAAGCGCACCTCGGCGGGTGCCACCCGGCGCCAGAACGCGTCGTCGTGGCACCCGGCGCCGATCCCGCCGGCCGCGTGCGGCAAGCGCTGCAGCATCGCGCGCACGGTCGGCGCGAATGGATCGGCGTCGCCACAATCGAGCCGTACCGCGACCGCGCGCAGATCGTCGAGCCGCCGCCAGAGACCGTAGTTTTCCCACTGTTGCTCGGAATCGAAGGTGTCCGGGTGGCCGCGCTTCGCATCGGCGTACGACGGAAAGACGGCCGGGCTCGCGCCGACGGCGGCGGCGAATACGTCGGGGTGCTGTTGCGCCGCGAGCAATGCGCCGAAGCCTCCCATCGACCAGCCGAGCACACCTCGCCGCGCGCGCGTACCGCCGATCCCGAACCCGTGCTCGACCATCGGCAGCACCTCGCCGACCGCCATCGTCAGCGGGTCCAGGCCAGACGCGCGCGGGTGCCAGTAGTCGGCACCGCCGATCGACGGTGCGACGAACGCGAGTCGCAGGCCGGCGTGCGACGCCCAGGCCGGGAGTCCTGAGGCGCGGGTCAAGTCGTCCGCCGATCCGTTGCGCCCGTGCAGGCACAGCACCACCGGCGTACCGTCGCCCGGCTGGTGACCCGGAGGCAGGGCCGCGGTCCAGGAGATGGTCCGGCGCATCGTGGCCGACTGCAACGTGCCGCGATGCGTCGTGGACGTATCCGGGGGCAGCGCGGGCATCGAGCCGCAGCCGCCGAGCAGTCGCCGCAGCGTCGGGTTGTCCCGTTCGACGGCGTAGCCGATGCCGCCCGCGGCGGCGAGCGCGCCGGCACCGCCGAGCAACAGCGCCCGGCGCGACACTTTGCCCCCGTCCCCCTCACTGCCCCGCTGGCCGCGCACGTGCATATGTTCGCCCAGCTGCCCCGCGGCTTGGGGAGTGCGGGCAACCATTTGTCCGGTCCGACCGGTCCATGCTGATGTGACGGTCCTGGCAGCGGTGGGGGGAAGCGGCGTGACGGGCGAGGAGCGCGCGGCGTTCGCCGACTTCGTCGTCGGCCGGGGGCAGGCGTTGCAGCGCACTGCCTTCCTGCTGACCGGCGACTGGGCGCTCGCCGAGGACCTCGTGCAAACGGCGCTGGCTCGCGCGTACCCCCGCTGGGACCGCATCCTGCGCGACGACCCTGAGGCATACGTACGGCGGATCCTCGTCAACACCTGGGCGTCATGGTGGCGGCGGCGCTGGCGCGGTGAAGTGCCGACGGGAGAACTGCCCGAACACGCCGGGCACGACGAGTACGCCGGCCTCGACCGCCGCTCCGCCGTACAAACCGCGCTGTCCAGACTGCCGCGCCGGCAACGGGCAATCGTTGTGCTGCGTTACCACGAGGACATGACCGAGACACAGGTCGCGCACGCCCTCGGCATCTCGGTCGGCACGGTCAAGAGCCAGACCAGCAAAGCATTGGTGAAGTTGCGCGGCGACACCGCGCTGACGGGTTACGGGCGGTGAGTGACATGTCGATGTCGACCGAAGAGCAGGCCCTGCGCAGCGCGCTGAGCGACGCGGTCGCCGGCCAGCCGGCCGCGCCGTACGACCGGATCGACGGAGTACGGCGCCGGCACGCGCACCGCCGGCAACGCCAACTCGCCGCCATCGCCACGGCCGCGATCGTCGCGGTCACCGGCGCGACGTTCGGCATTCTCAGTGCCCGCGGCGACAACGGTGACGTGCAGCTCGCCAAGCGCGACGTGCCGTCGTGGGCGCTGTCCTGGCCGGATGCGCGCGACCCGTCTATCCCTCAACCCGTTCTTGACGGCGCGGTCGACGCGTGGAGTCACGCGGCCGGTATCGAGACCGCCACGACCGCGCTCGCGCAGCACGTCTACTGGTACCGCGCGGCCAAGGTCGCGCACGGCGCCGAGATCGCCGTCATGTTCGAGGTCGTCTCGGCGGAGTACGGCAACCAACTCGTGGTCGGTTACGCCGACACCGACCAGGTCAGCAATGGTCAACCCGGTTACGACGTCGCGCAGTCGGAAACGCCGTGGATCCTGTCGGTGGTCACCGCCCCGGTTCCGACCGAGCATCTGGTCTTCGGGATCAACGTGCACGATTCGCAGCCGCCGGCGACGGACACCTTCGGCGACAACGTGATTGTCGTCATGGCCGACCCACGGTCGCGCAGTGTCGAGTGGCACGTCACCGGCGTCGATGGGCAGGTACGCCGGGCCGTGTCGGCATTGTCGGCCGGCTTTGCCGAGGTCGACACCGGTCAGATCCGGGAGCGGGTGCGGATCGACGCCGTGCGCGACGATCACGGCACGGTGCTGGCGCACGACGTCGGCGTCGGCGTCCCGGGAGCGCCGGACAGCTACCACGCACAACTCGCCGAAGTACCGCCGTTCACCGACGTGCCCGACAGCAATGACGCCTTCGGTGTCACCGCCGGTCAGGGCAACAGTGGGTATGAGTCGCAGTTGGACAACTGGCCGATGCACGGTACGACGGTGTACGCGCGGTGCTACGGCGGGGCACACATCGTCGTCGCGATCGACGCTGACAAGCCTGGCCATCGCGTCGTCATTCCGTGCGACGACCGGGAGCACATCATCGACGGGCCTCCGGTGCTGGCGCACAGCGAACTCGCCAGCGAGGGCATGGAGGACTCCAACGGCAACTTCGTGCCCAACCCACCAGGAAACAAGAATCACGCGATCCAGATCCAAGCCTCCGACGACACGGCATGGCGAGTCGCGGTGACGGTGCGCTGACGGTCAGAAAATGACCGGGCACCACGGCTGGCGCGGCCAGCCCAAAGCGACGGACAAATCGTTGAGCCGCAACGGATCCGTCGTACCAATCCGGCCAGCGGCCGCGAGCGATGTCAGTGTGGTGCCACCGAGGTAAGCGGCACCCAGCGCCTCGATCTCCAGCGTCACGTCTGCGGCGCCGTCGCTCCGCTCACACACCGCGGCGCCGCCCGCGTCCGCCGTCAATCGCCACGTGCCCGCGTTCCACGGGCAGCGATCGTCCGCGACCGCGATCCGTACGTCGACCGGTCGGGCGTACCGCCGACCGGACAGCGCGGACCGGACATCCACGATCCGCGCGTGCAACCCGTCGGTGATGATGCTCTTCGCCTGCCGTGGATCGCCGAACAGATGCGGCAGCGGGCTGTCGATCGGTTGGTTCCACCAGCGCACCCTGCGCATCAGGTCATGCGACAGCAACAACCGGACCAGTGCGAGATCGGCCGCCGGATGCAGTGCGCGCTGGGCGAGCACCGCGATGTCGCCATCGGCGAGCGCATGGCCGCGGATCGCACCGGCCTTGGTCGAGTAGGTCGCGTACCCGACCGGCCGGCCGTTGCGCGACGCGATCACTCCCTGCGCTTCGGATCGGCCATGTCGTCGGGATTCCAGATCGGCGAGGACGGTTTCGATCCACCGCGCGTCGCGAACGAACTGGCCCGGCCGTTCGTCGACTACGGCGCGCTCGATCTCCTCGACCGCCTCGCGCATCAGCGACGGCGACACAAGGCGCAGCTCGACCGAGTCGTCAGCGGGTAGGTCGGGTCGCAGCCGGACCTGGGCCCGGTCGACCTCGAGATCCATCCGCCGCGACGCCAGCCCGTAGCCGTAGCGGCCGTAGATCGACGCCTCCGACGCCCACAGGATCGCGACCGGCTCGCCGCGGTCGTGGATGTCTTGCAGCTGCCGCTGCATCATCGAATTCAGAACACCGCGGCGCCGGTGCGTCGGAGTGACTCCGACGTAGGTGACGCCGGCCGCAGGCAGCCGGCCACCCGGCACGGCGAGATCGAAACTGAACGCGCCCGCGGTGCCGACCATGTCGTCTCCGTCGAACGCCGCGAGGGTGCGGTCGGCCTCGGCGGTCAGGCGGTCGAGCGCGATCTCCTCCGGCCGCGAGTCCTCCCCGAAAGCGCGGCTGAGCACGGTGAAGAAGCGGTCCAGCTCGTCGGCCTCGACGGCACGCAGCGGGTACGGCGTATCTCCCATACCCGAGTCCTACCGCACTACCGCTGCGAAAGCGCGGCCTTTACCAGCTGGACGATCCGCTTCTCGATCGCCGGGCTCCACCCGCGGATGGCGAACATGACCGGCCACATGTCGCCGTCGTCGAGGTTGGCGACGTCTTGGAAGCCGAGGTTGGAGTAGCGCTCCTTGAACTTGCCGGCATCGCGGAAGTAGATGACGACCTTGCCATCCGCGTTCGCGTACGACGGCATGCCGTACCAGGTCTTCGGGGACAGCTCCGGCGCGGTCGCGGTGATGGTTGCGTGTACCCGTTCGGCTAGCGCGCGATCGTCCGGCGCCATCTTCGCGATGGCGTCGAGGGCCGCCTGCAGTTCGTCCGCCTTCTTGGCGCCCTTCTTCCCCTCGGCCCGCAGCTCGGCCGCGCGGGCCTTCATCGCCGCGCGTTCCTCGGCGGTGAAACCGGCTGATGTCTTCGTCATGTGTTCACGTTACGGTCACCGGTCGCGGGCCGGCTCGGCCTGTCCTGCTTAGGCTGCAACCCGTGGATGCGCGCGAGCTGATCGAGGGTGCGCGGCGGGTCACGGTGCTCACCGGCGCCGGCATCTCGACCGATTCCGGCATCCCGGACTACCGCGGCCCGAACGGTCTGTGGACCCGCAATCCTGAAGCCGCGCGGATGTCGACGCTGGCCGACTACGTCGCGGATCCCGAGGTTCGGCGCCGTGCCTGGCAGTCGCGCCGGAACCATCCGGCCTGGACCGCGCAGCCGAACGAGGGGCATCGCGCACTCGTCGCGCTGGAGCGTGCCGGGCGCCTCGTCGCATTGCTCACCCAGAACATCGACGAGCTGCATCAGCGGGCCGGCTCCGATCCGGATCTCGTCGTGGAGTTGCACGGCACGATCTGGCAGGCCGAGTGTCTCGGTTGCGGCGTGCGCACTCCCATGGCCGACGAGTTAGCCCGGGTCAGCGACGACGTACCCGATCCGGCCTGCACGGCGTGTGGCGGAATCCTGAAGTCCGCGACGATCTCATTCGGTCAGCAACTCGATCCGCTTGTCGTCCAACGCGCAGTCGACGCGGCATCGAGCTGTGACCTGTTCCTCGTGGTTGGCTCGTCGCTCACCGTTCAGCCGGCGGCCGGCCTCTGCACGGTCGCGGTCGACGCCGGTGCCGACCTCGTCATCGTCAACGCCGAACCGACGCCGTACGACGCAATGGCATCGCTGGTGATTCGCACTCCGATCAGCGAGACTCTGACCGCACTCACCGCGGACTCGGGAGGCGTTCGATGAAGGTCCCGCTCCTCGTCAACGATTTCCTCGACCGCGCCGGGACCGTGTTCGGCGATCGCGTCGGCGTCATCGACGAGCCGACCGCTGAGGACAACCTCGGATCGCTGACGTACGCCGAGGTCGCTCGCCGGGTCCGCGCGCTGCAGGCCGGCCTCGACGAACTCGGCGTCGACCCAGGCGAGCGGGTCGCCGTCGTATCCCCGAACGCCGCGCGACTGCTCGAGCTGTTCTACGCCGTACCGTCGTCCGGCCGGGTGCTGGTGCCGATCAACTTCCGGTTACGACCGGAAGAGGTCGAGTACATCGTCGACCATTCGGGCGCGACCGTGCTGCTGGTCGACCCGACGTTGGAAGACCTCACGACGGTCACCGCGAAGCATCGCTTCACCGTCGGCGGGGAAAGCGACGGCGCGTTGCTGCGCTTCGATCGTGAGCCCCGCGCGTGGGCTGACGCCGACGAGGATGCGACCGCGACGATCAACTACACGAGCGGTACGACGGCCCGCCCGAAGGGCGTGCAGATCACCCATCGCAACATCTGGGTCAACTCGACGACGTTCGGGTTGCACGCGGGTGTTTCCGACTGGGACGTCTACCTGCATTCGTTGCCGATGTTCCACGCGAACGGCTGGGGGATGCTCTACACCGCCGCGGCGATGGGCGTGCCGCAGGTTGTGTTGCGCAAGGTCGACGGCGCCGACATCCTGCGCCGGGTCCGCGACCACGGCGTCACTTACCTGTGCGCGGCGCCGGCCGTCGTCAACGCGGTGCTCGATGCGATCGGCGAGTGGGACGGTCCGATCCCCGGCGCCGGTCGAGCGACCCGCGTGGTCTGCGCGGGCGCGCCGCCGCCGACGAAGACGATAGAGCGGATCGAGTCGGATCTCGGCTGGGAGTTCATCCAGATATACGGACTCACCGAAACGTCACCGTTGCTCACGATCAACCGGCGCAAGCGCGAATGGAAGGACGACGACGTCGCGACCGCGGCGCACAAGCTGGTCCGGGCCGGCGCACCCGCGCTCGGCGTACGGCTGGCGATCGGCGACAGCGGCGAGGTGCTCGCTCGCGGCAACGTGGTCCTCGAGGGCTACTGGCAACAGGCCGAAGCCAGCATCGAGGCGCTGGCCGGCGACTGGTTCCACACCGGCGACGGCGGCTCGATCGACGACGAGGGCTACCTCACGATCAGCGACCGGAAGAAGGACGTGATCATCACCGGCGGCGAGAACGTCTCGTCGATCGAGGTCGAGGACTGCCTGTACTCGCTGCCCGGCATCGCCGAGTGCGCGGTGATCGGCGTTCCCGACGACAAGTGGGGCGAGACCATCAAGGCGATCGTGGTACGGGCGCCCGGTGCCGACGTCGACGCGCCCGCGGTGATCGCGCACTGCAAGCAGAAGATGGCCGGCTACAAGGCGCCGACGTCGGTCGATTTCGTCGACGCGATCCCGCGTACGGCGACCGGCAAGGTCCAGAAGTTCAAGCTGCGCGAGCCCTACTGGTCCGGCCGCGACCGCCAAGTGAACTAAAAGCCGCCGCCGCGCCGGTCATCGTCGCCACGCGGCATCTCTCTCGCTTCGCTCGCCCCGATGCCGCTAGTGCTCCTCATGACCGGCGCGCCGGCGGCGCACCACGAGGCCGGCGGCGAGCAGGGCGACCGCTAGCACCGCGATGCGAATGTCCCAGCCGGTGCTCGCGAGTGCGCCTCGTCCGGACGCGGCCGCGTGGACGGTCGTTGTCGTATGCGGCGCCGGGCACCACGGGTTCACCGGTACACCGGCGCACGGGTCGGGCATCGTCTCCAGCCCGGCCGGCAGCGGCTTCAACGTGACCGTCGTCGTCTTCGGGTAGCTCGCCACCACCGGCAACGTGCACGACGGCGCCGACGACGAGGCCTGCGACAGGAAGTCCGTGTCGCACAGCGCCTGCACGGTGAGCACCGCGGTCGACGCCGGGTCCGGATAGACGTTGCCACCGCAGGTGCCTTGTGTCGTCTGCAACGTCAGCGGCCACTGCGACAGCGTGCCGCCAGAGTTCGTGTTGCCGTGCCAGCAGTTGGCCGGTGCGGTCCGGTCCTCCGGCGGCGTCTGCGACAGGTCGGCGATGTCACCGTTGGTCGGGTTGCCGAACGATCCGTTGTGCGCGAATGTGTTGTTCGCTATCTCGCTGCCCCAGTCGCTGAAGTAACACGGCACGCTTCCGGTCGTACCGACCAGCGGGGTGAGTTGCGTGCCGGTGAAGCCGCCGTTGCAGTTCTGGCCGATGCCGTCCGGCGGCACCTCGGTGTCCGGGTACGGCGTCGTGATGACACCCCACGCACCGTTGTCGTGGATGTTGTTGTCGACGACCTTGTCGAAGCGCCCGCCGGCGATCACCATGCCAGTGCCGACCGGGCCGGCCGACGCCGCACCGGTGTCCTGCGGGACGTTCGGGTTGTTGTTGTCGTGCACGTTGTTGTGCGTCCAGATTTCGCAGATGCCGGTGCCGCCCGGGCACGAGCCATCTTGCGGCGACGGCGCGTCGTCGTTGTTCTGCGAGTTGCTGACGATGCCGCTCTGGTTGTCGTCCCACTCGCCGTACTGGATCACGAGGTGACCACCGGAATTGGTGCCGCTGTAACCGAGCGCGCTGTGCTCCGCCCACGGATGGTCGAGCACGCCGTTGCAGTCGGGGCAGGCCCCGATGTAGTACGACGAGTCGTTCATGTTGCTCGCGTACGTGCGGTTGATGATGCCCGGGCCTTTCGCGTTGGACACGAAGATGCCGTACGTCGCCGCTGGGTCGCTGGCCGACCAGTACGTCGTCGTCGCGGTCAGGTAGTTGCCCCAGTAGGTGCCCATGCCGACCTTGCCGGTGCCGTCGCCGCCGTTCCACCAGATCTGGTTGCCCTCGCCGAGGAAGTTGCAGACGGTGAGGTTGTCGACGTACGTCCCGTCGACTTTGTCGATGACGATGCCGGACCGGCCGCCGCTGCCGCCGAAGTTCTGATCGGCCCGCGTCGACGAGCACTGCGGGGCGCCGGCCTTCGTCCCGTCGACGACGACGCTGTTGCGATTCATCCCGCGCAGGTGCAGCCCCGGAGTCGCGATCGTAACGCCCCAGCCCGGCTCTCCGGTCGCTGGCTTGTGCGTCGTCTGGTCGCCGATTTCCTTCCAGTCGCCGGGACCGACGAGCACCCAGTCGCCCGGCTTCGCGGCGTCCACGGCCGCCTGGATCGAGTGGTACGGCCCGGCGATGCCCTTCCAGGTGCCGACCCGCAGCACCTGCGGCGTCGTACCTCCCGCCGGGGCCGGCAACGCAACCGCCGCGACCGCAATTGCTCCAGTGGCGAGCGCCAACGCACCGGCGTGTCGGGCTGGTCTCATCGGCACTCCCTGGATCTCGGCGGGCGGAAACCTTTCGACCTTCTCAACGCATTCGTATGCTGACCGTCGTGCCAGTGCTGCCGGACTACCCGTACACGCTGCATACCCTCGACAACGGCCTCCGTGTCGTCATCAGTGAAGACCATCTCGCACCGGTCGCCGCGGTCAACGTCTGGTACGACGTCGGCTCCCGGCACGAGACGCCCGGACGCACCGGATTCGCGCACCTGTTCGAGCATCTGATGTTCCAGGGCTCGACCCACGTCGGCCGCAACGACCACTTCGGCCTGATCTCCGCGGCCGGCGGCACGCTCAACGGCACGACGTGGTGCGACCGGACGAACTACTACGAGACGGTCCCCGCCCATCACCTGGAAACCGCGCTGTGGCTCGAAGCCGACCGGATGGGCGGCCTGCTCGACGCGCTCGACCAGCAGAACCTCGACAACCAGCGCGAGGTCGTGAAGAACGAGAAGCGGCAGACCCGGGACAACCAGCCGTACGGCTCCTGGCTCGATCTCGTGCACCGGCTGGCCTGGCCGGAGGGTCACCCGTACCAGCACTCGACGATCGGCTCGATGGCCGACCTCGACGCGGCGTCGCTCGAAGACGCGCGCGGCTTCTACTCGACGTGGTACGGGCCGGACAACGCGGTGCTGTCGATCGTCGGTGACGTCGAGGCCGAGGCGACGATCGCGGCGGTACGGCGATACTTCGGCGGCATCCCGGCGAAGGGCAACTACCCGCCGAGCCCACCGAGCGACCTGCCCGCGCACATCGGCGAGGAGATCCGCCGTACGGTGCCCGATCGGGTGCCGGTGCCGCGGGTGTTCGTCGCCTACCGGTGCCCGCCGTTCGGTACGCCGGAGTTCGACGCGCTGGAACTCGCCTCCATCGTGCTGGGTGGCGGCCGCGGCTGCCGGCTGTACAAGTCGCTGGTGCTCGACCGCGGCCTCCTTCAGGCGCCCGACGGTGACGTGACCAGCACGTGGCCGTTTGTTGCCGGCGCGACCGTGTTCATCGCCGACCTGCCGGCCCGCGAGGGTGCCGATGTCGGCGAGCTCGAAGCGGCGTACCACGAGATCGCCGAAGGCCTCGCCGATGGCGTGACCGAGGCTGAGATGGAACGCGCCCGCGCGGTGCACACGAGCATCTGGCTGCATCACCTCGCGACCGTCGACGGCCGGGCCGACATGTTCAGCCAGTTCACGACGTTGTTCGACGATCCGGGGTTGGTGAACACGTTGCTGCCGCGGCAACTCGCGGTGACCGCGGCCGACGTCGCCGCCGCCGCGCGCGACTACCTGCGGCCGGACAATCGCGTCGTGCTGGTCTTCCAACCGAGCGACGACGCGGAGGCTGCGGCGTGAGCGGGCTCGTCGCCGACCGGCCGTCGCCGGGACCGCCGCGGCCGTGGTCGTTCCCGAAGTTCGAACGGCGCGAGATCGCCGGCGGTCGCGTCATCACCTGCCACCTGCCGGGCAAGCCGCTCGCCGTACTCGACCTCGTCGCGGACGCCGGTTCGGTCACCGAACCGGCCGGCCAGGAAGGCGTCGCGGAGATCGTCGTACGGGCGCTGTCCGAGGGCGCCGGTGAGTACGACGCGTACGGCTTCGCGGTCGCGGGTGAGCGGCTGGGTGCGACTTGGCGGGCGCAGTCCGACTGGGACTCGCTGCGCTGCGGCTTCGAGGTGCCGGTCGCCGAGCTCGTCGGCGCGGCCGAGCTGCTCGCCGCGGCGGTGCGCGACCCGCGGCTCGACGAGCCCTCGCTGTTCCGGGTGCGGGACGAACGGGTGGACGAGATCGGGCTGGACCAGAGCCAGCCGGGTCCGCGCGCCGGTGCGGCTTTCGCCGCCGCGGTGTGGAAGGCCGGCTGCCGTTACGCGCTGCCGGACGGTGGTACGGCGGAGACCGTCGCGGCGTTGACGCCGGACGACATCCGCGGCTTCCACGGTGCCCGGCTCCGGCCGGACGCGGTGACCTTGGTGATCGTCGGTGACCTCGACACGGTCGACGTCGATGCGGCCGCGCGGGCGG
>JAVEEG010000303.1 GCA_030840585.1 Frankiaceae bacterium
CAGCGTCGTACGGCAGGTCGTCGGGCGCCGTGAACAGCGTCGCATAAAACCGACCACCGGGGCTCATCACTTTCGCGACTTGATAGAGACAGAGCCGGATGTAGTTCAGCGGCAGGTGCGTGAACACCGACACCGCGATCGCGTAGTCGAAGCTGACGCCGAAGCTGGCGTCGAACCGCGCCGTCTCGCGCAGGTTCGATGCCGGGACGCGATCGGCGAGTCCGGCGGCCGGGATCTCGACGCTGAGTGCCGCCTTCAGCAGCCGGTCGTTGACATCAATGCCGTAGTAGTTGCCTGGGTCGACGTAACCCGCGAAGTGGATCCCACCGCGCATCGCGCCGCATCCGACGTCGAGGAAACGATGCTGCGGCTGCAGGCCGCGGGCCACCAGGAAGTCGAACTGGAGCTTCCCGATCTCGTCCCACGCTCCGCCCACATGCTGACGGTGCTTGCCCGCGGCGATCTCGTCGTCGGAGAGCTTGGAGTCGTAGGTGTTGATGCCCGTCATCGCCACCGCGGCACGCTTCTTCGCGGCCTTGGCCTTCTTCTTCGGCGCCGCGGCACCCTTACCGGGCTTACGGCCAAACACGTCTTTGGGCACGGGCAGAGCATAGGAGGCCCACCGGAGCCACCCCGCCGGCCGGGTCAGGCGCCGCGCTCTATTCGGCCCTGGCACTTCTCATCGTTCTCTCATGCGGTGAGTGAAAGCGTCGCGGTATGCCGAAATCAGCAGCTTTCCTGGGCACCCTGCTGGCGATCGGTGTTGTGGGTTGTGCCGGATCTTCCGCAGGCACCGCGCCTAAGGCACCCGCAACGACCCCATCGCCGAACGGCGTGAACCAGGCGCCCGTCCCTGCCGAAAGCAACCCGCCGGGAGACATCCCCGACAACCTTGCGTTCGTTCCCTACACGAACAAGGCGGGCGGCTATCGCTTCACCCATCCAGAAGGATGGGCTGAGATCGCGCACGGAGCCGACGTACGGTTCACCGACAAGCTCAATGGTGTCTCGGTCTCGGTTGTCCCAGGCAACCAGCCGCCAACCGTCTCGTCGGCCCGAAGCAGCGATGTTGCGCGGCTCCGCCAAACCACGCCCGCCTTCCGGCTCCAGCAGGTGAGCTCGGTGTCACTGCCAGCAGGCCGCGCGGTGCTGATCGTCTTTCGCCGAAACACCAACCCCGATCCCGTGACCGGGCGGCAATATCGCGACGAAGTACAGGAGTTCGAGTTCTGGCACCACGGCGAGATCGTGCGGCTCGACCTGTTCGGTCCCGTCGGTGCCGACAACGTCGACGCGTACCGGACGATGTCCCGGAGTCTGAGCCTGTCGTGACACCTGACGCCGCCGCGATGTCGGACGGCGCGGGCCAAGCGAGCGCCGTCGACCATCGTGTTGACGCACGCGTGCTCGAAGCTCGCGGCCTGCACCGGTTCTTCCGCCGCTCCGGGGATGAAGTCGCCGCGCTGCGAGACGTCACCTTCAGCGTGTCTGCCGGTGAAGTGGTCGCCGTACGAGGTCCGTCTGGCTCCGGGAAGTCGACACTTCTCGCGGTGCTCGCCGGACTTGACCGCCCAGACGCCGGTGAGGTGCGACTGGACGGTGCTGTCATCAATTCCCGCGATGCCACCGACCCAGCTGGTGCCCGGCGTTCATCGATCGGGGTGCTGACCCAGGCGAGCGGTCTCCTCGAACACCTCTCGATCCGCGACAACGTACGGATGGCGGGGTGGATTCGCCGTGTCGACGTCAACCCGGAGCCACTCCTCGCGGCGGTCGATCTCGCCGAGCGGGCCTCCGCCTGGCCGAGTGAGCTTTCCGGCGGCGAGACCGCCCGGGCCGGCCTCGCGGTCGCGCTCGTCGGAGCGCCGCGGGTGCTACTCGCCGACGAGCCCACCGCAGAGGTGTCCTCCGCCGAGGAAGTCTCCTTGCTCGAACTGCTGCAGACGACGCGGCCAGCCGACGGAGCGACGGTGGTCGTGACGCACTCGGATCGGGTTGCCAATGCCGCCGACCGAGTGCTCCATCTGCAGGCCGGTCGATTGACATGAGCAAGGGCCTACTGGAGGTACGCAACCTCTCTGTCAGCTACCACGATCAGGTCATCATCGACGACGTCGACATCGATCTCGGAGTGGGTGACAAGGTGGCGCTGGTCGGCCGCTCCGGATCGGGGAAGACCTCCCTGCTGCTCGCAATTGCCGGCCTTCTCGTGCCGGCCCGCGGGAAGGTTGATCGCGGTGGACTCGGTCAGGGTGGTGTCGCGGTCGTTTTCCAGTCACCATCGCTGATCCCTGAGCTGTCGGCTGCCGAGAACGTGGCGCTTCCGTTGCGCCTGTCCGGTGAGACGACCGCCACTGAGGCCGCAACTCGCGCCGACGCGGCCCTGAGCGGCCTCGGCGTTGCCTCTCCGGACGCATTGCCGAGTCAGCTCTCCGGCGGGCAGCAACAACGGGTTGCGATCGCCCGCGTCCTCGCCACCGGTGCTCGTCTCATCCTCGCCGATGAGCCGACCGGTGCACTTGACCATGACAGCGGGCGTTCGGTGCTCGCCGCGCTTCATTCACACTGCGACGAAGTTAGTGGCGCCCTGATCGTTGCGACCCACGACGACGAGGTCGCGGCGGGGATGCCGATCCGCTGGTCGCTCGCTGATGGACGACTCAGCGGACAAGACCGATGACCGGCATCTGGTTGCGCGGCTTGATCCGCCGTCGCGGCGCACAACTTGTGGCAGCGGCCCTCTCGGTTGCCGCCGCGGTCGGGTTCCTGGCCGCGCTCGGCACGTTCGTTGGAGTCAACGGCGCTCACCTGACGGATCGGGCTGCGGCCAGCGTTGGCGTTGATTGGCAAGTGCAGGTTGTTGGCGGCGCCGATCCTGCTGCCGTCCAGGCTGCGGTGCGGAAGGTGCCGGAGCTGCGAAGCGCAGCGCCCGTGACCTACTTGCCAGTCGCGGGCTTCAACTCTGTCGT
>JAVEEG010000051.1 GCA_030840585.1 Frankiaceae bacterium
ACGACACTGCCGAGCCGTTCCTCGGCGCGCTGCGCGACGAGTTCCTCGACCAGATCGGTGAGCCGCGACACCCGCCGTACGACGGTCTCCCGCCGTACCTTGCCGGACATCTGCGCGGCTTCGGTGCCGTCCTCGTCCGAGTAGCCGAATACGCCGACCGCATCGAGCCGGGCCAATGCCAGGAAGCGCTCCAGCTCCGTTACATCGGCACGAGTCTCGCCGGGGAAGCCGACGATCACGTTGCTGCGCGCGCCGGCCGACGGATCGTGCGCGCGCACCGACGCGAGCAAATCCAAGAAGCGCTCGGTGTCGCCGAACCGGCGCATCCGGCGCAACACCGCACCGCTCGCGTGCTGGAACGACAAGTCGAAGTACGACGCAACTCCCGGTGTCGCCGCGATCGCCTCGACCAGCGACGGCCGGGTCTCGGCCGGCTGCAGGTAGGACACCCGGACCCGCACAACACCCGGCACCGAAGCCAACTGCGGCAACAGTTTTTCCAGCGCCCGCAGATCGCCGAGATCCTTGCCGTACGACGTCGAGTTCTCGCTGACCAACACAAGTTCGCGCACGCCGTGCGACGCCAACCATTCAGCTTCGGCCAGCACGTCCTGCGGATCGCGCGAGACGAACGAACCGCGGAACGACGGGATCGCGCAGAACGCGCAGCGCCGGTCGCAACCCGACGCGAGCTTCAACGGCGCGGCCGGACCGCCGCCCAACCGACGCCGCAACACCGACCGCGGCCCACCCGCATGACCGGGGATGCCGACGTCGACCGCTGCCTCGCGACGCTGCACCGGAGTGAGCGGCAGCAACGTACGACGATCGCGCGGCACGTGCGACGGCACCGGTTCACCGGCGAGCACCGTGTCGAGGTGACGCGAGATGTCGGCGTAACTGTCGAACCCCAGCACTGCGTCCGCCTCCGGCAGATCACGGGCGAGGGTTTCGCCGTACCGTTCCGCCAAACATCCGACCGCGACGACCTTGCGACCGCTGTCGTGCGCGGCCAGCAACGTATCGATTGAGTCGCGCTTGGCCGCCTCGATGAACCCGCAGGTGTTAACGACGACCGCGTCCGCATCGGCCGCGTCGGCGACGAGTGACCAGCCGCCGGCGTCGAGTCGCGCGGCCAGTTCTTCGGAGTCGACGTCGTTGCGCGCGCAGCCGAGGGAGACGACCGCGACGGACTTGTTCACGTCACACGAACTGGACGTCGCCGGCGGGCTTCACGGTGACGTGCGCGACATTGCCGGACGAGCGCGGCACGCCGAAATCCTGGTTGTCGGCGACCAGCTGCACGGCGGGCGCGTTGCCGATCACGAGGGTCAGCCCGTGCGCGTCACGGAACGTCTTGGCCTCGCCATGATTGAGGATCGCGGAGAACAACACTCGATGGCTCAACGTCTCGACGTGCAGCCAAGTCTTCGTACCGGTCACCCGGATGAGTACGACGGCGTCGCGCGACGGCAGCAACGCGACCGCAGACGGCGGCGCCGACGGTACGACGGACGGCGTGCTGGGGCTGGCGGATGGCGACGGCACGGTCGGGAAGTCGTTGGTACTCGCGGCCGTGTTCGGCTTGTGCTTGCTGTTGGCGTAGACGCCGTAACCGGCCAGCGCACAGATCACCAGCAACGCGACCGCCATCGCGGCGGTCCAGTTGGGCCGGCGCCGTTCGGCCCGCGCGGCCAGATCGGGATCGGTCGGCTGGTTCGGCACCGGCACGGGGACCGGCTCCTCGACATGGCTGCGGTCGAAGTCGGCGACCAACGGCTCCGGATCGATGCCGACGGCGCGGGCGACGCTGCGGATGTGACCGCGGGCGTACACGGCACCGCCGCACGGTTCGAACTCGTCGGCTTCGATCGACCGGATCAATCCGGCCCTGATCCGCGTCGCGCTGCTGACGTCCTCGACCGACAGGCCGCGCTCCTCGCGGGCCCGGGCGAGGTCAGCACCGACCGACACTGATCGAGCCTCCTGGAGAAGTGAAATGGCAGCCCGGGTTCACCGGCCTGCGCCCGAGTCTAGACGCCGTGGCGATTTCTCGACAAAGGGCTGCCAGGGTGAATCAGAGCGTGAATCAGCGCAGGCTCAGCCGTCGCCACGAAGGGTGAGCAGGATGGCGTCCAACTCGTCCGGACGTACCAACACATCGCGGGCCTTCGAGCCTTCACTGGGGCCGACAATGCCGCGCGATTCCATCAGATCCATGAGCCGGCCAGCCTTGGCGAAACCGACTCGCAGCTTGCGTTGCAACATCGACGTAGAGCCGAACTGCGTACCGACGACCAGCTCGGTCGCCTGGCACAGCAGGTCGAGGTCGTCGCCGACCTCGTCGTCGATGTCACGCTTTGCGACCACACCGGCGGTGACGTCGTCGCGGTAGATCGGATCCATCTGCGCCTTGCAATGCCGGACGACCGCTTCGATCTCGCTGTCGGAGACGTACGCGCCCTGCAACCGGATCGGCTTGCTCTCCCCCATCGGCAGGAACAGTGCGTCGCCGCCACCGACGAGCTTCTCCGCGCCCGGCTGGTCGAGGATCACGCGGCTGTCGGCGAGGCTTGCGGTCGCGAACGCCAGCCGGCTCGGGACGTTGGCCTTGATCAGGCCGGTGACGACGTCGACGCTCGGCCGCTGGGTCGCGAGGACGAGATGGATGCCGGCCGCGCGGGCGAGTTGAGTGATCCGGACGACGGCGTCCTCGACGTCACGCGGCGCGACCATCATCAGGTCGGCGAGCTCATCGACGATCACCAGCAAGTACGGGTACGGCGTGAAAACCCGATCGTCTCCGGGTTGCAACGTCATCTTGCCCGCGCGCACCTTGACGTTGAAGTCGTCGATGTGGCGGACCCCCGCGGCCTCCATGTCGTCGTACCGCATGTCCATCTCGCGGACGACCCATTGCAGTGCTTCGGACGCCTTCTTCGGGTTGGTGATGATCGGCGTGATCAGGTGCGGGATGCCTTGGTAGTGCGTCAGCTCGACCCGCTTCGGATCGATGAGCACCAGCCGGACCTGATCCGGTGTCGCCCGGCCGAGGATCGAGGTGATCAGCGAGTTGATGCAGGTCGACTTGCCGGCGCCGGTCGCACCGGCGATCAGCATGTGCGGCATCTTCGCGAGGTTCGCCGCGATGAACCGTCCCTCGACGTCCTTGCCCAGCCCGACGAGCAACGCGTGGTGGTCGTTGGTCGCGATCGAACTGCGCAACACGTCAC
>JAVEEG010000052.1 GCA_030840585.1 Frankiaceae bacterium
GTGTCGCCGCGCTCGGTCTCCCCCATCGGTCCGGCGCCCACTCGGCTGCCCCGGATCGCGCTGCCACCTGCCACTGGCACGCTCCCTCGAACCTACAGGCCGTGCTTGAGAACCAATCCTTCGGCGATGACCGATGCGAACCACACGATGCCGATGAAGATCGTGATGCGATCGAGGTTCTTCTCTACGACCGACGAGCCGGACAGCGTCGAGGAGACACCGCCGCCGAACAGGTCGGACAGACCGCCGCCCTTGCCGCGGTGCAACAGGATGAGCAGGACCATGAGGATGCTCGTAATGACGAGCACTATCGAGACCGCGGCGGACACGGGGTCAGACTAGCCGAAACCGGGAGGTCGGCGCGATAGCAGCGGCCGTCGTGCCGGTCACGAGGAGCACTAGCGACATCGGGGCGAGCGAAGCGAGAGAGATGTCGCGTGGCGACGACGACCGGCGCGGCGGCTCTAGACGAGAACGCGTTCTTCGGGGAAGTGGCAAGCGACTTCGTGCCGCGGCGCGATCTCGAGCAGCGGCGGCTCCACCGTCCTGCAGATCTCCTGTGCCTTCCAGCACCGGGTGTGGAACCGGCAGGCCGGCGGCGGGTTCAGCGGGCTCGGCACGTCGCCGGTCAGCAGGATCCGCTCGCGCTTGCGCTCCCGGTCGGGGTCCGGCACCGGTACGGCGGAGAGCAACGCGTGGGTGTACGGGTGCAGCGGGTGCTCGTACAGGTCGATGTTGTCGGCGAGCTCGACGATCTTGCCGAGGTACATGACCGCGACCCGGTTAGAGATGTGCCGGACGACCGACAGGTCGTGCGCGATGAAGACGTAGGTCAGGTCGAACTCGCTCTGCACGTCCTGGAGCAGGTTGATGACCTGTGCCTGGATGGACACGTCGAGCGCGGACACCGGCTCGTCACAGATGATCAGCTTTGGCCGCAGCGCGAGGGCCCGGGCGATGCCGATGCGCTGGCGCTGACCGCCGGAGAACTCGTGCGGGTAGCGGTTGTAGTGCTCCGGGCTCAGGCCGACAAGCTCTAGCAACTCCTGCACGGAGCGCTTGATGCCCTTGTCGGTCGCGATGCCCTGGATCCGGTACGGCGCGCCGACGATCGTGCCGATCGTGTGCCGTGGATTCAGCGACGAGTACGGGTCCTGGAAAATCATCTGGATGTCGCGGCGGAACGGGCGTAGTTGCGACGGCGACAGGTGGCTGATGTCCCGGCCGTTGAACTGCACCGATCCGCCGGTCGGTTCGAGCAGCCGGACGAGCAACCGGCCGGTGGTCGACTTGCCGCAGCCGGACTCGCCGACGAGGCCGAGCGTCTCACCGCGCTGCAAGACGAAGTTCAGCCCGTCGACGGCCTTTACGTCGCCGACCTTGCTGCGGATGATGATGCCGCGGGTGACCGGGAAGTACTTCTGCAGGTCTTTGACCTCGAGGATCAGGTCGCGTTCCTTGACCGCGGTCGCGCCGCCGCCGTGACCGGCCGCCGTCGTGGTCGGGCCGTCGTCGATGCCACCGGTGGTCACTGAGCTAGCACCAGTGCCGGAAAGCGTCCCGTTGACCGGCGCGTCACTGGCCGACACCCGAGGCGAACGAGTCGTACGACCAACGGTCTTGGCCGGCGCGGCCTTGGTCGTGGTCTTGCGCGCGACCGTGGTCTTGCGCGCGGTCGTCTTGGCCGCCGCGGTCGTGCTCCCGGCCGCGGCCGCGCTCTTGCGCGGTGCGGCGGTCGCGCTCTTGCGCGGTGCCGCGGTCGTCTTGCGGGCAGCGGTCGTCGTCTTGCGCGCCGCGCTCTTCTTTCCCGGCGTACCGGGCTCTTGGGGAGTGCTCACAGCAGCGTCGCCACCTCGTCGCGGAAGATACGCCGACGCTCCTCCACCGGGAGGTGGCAGGCGACGTAGTGACCGGGTGCGGCCTCTTCCAGTGCCGGCCGCTCGACCCGCTGCTTACCGCCGTTCAGCGCCTCGTACCGGCAGCGCCGGTGGAACGGGCAGCCCGGCGGCACGTTGATCAGCGACGGCGGGTTGCCGGGGATCGGCTGCAGGCGCTCGGAGCGTTCCCGGTCGAGCCGGGTCACCGACGCGAGCAGGCCCCAGGTGTAGGGGTGCTCCGGCGAGTAGAAGATGTCGCCGACGGTGCCATACTCCATCGCCCGGCCGGCATACATCACGACGACGTCGTCGGCGAGCTCGGCGACCACGCCGAGGTCGTGGGTGATCAGGATGATCGCGGAGTTGTACTCCTCCTGCAGATCCTTCATCAGGTCGAGGATCTGCGCCTGCACGGTGACATCCAGCGCCGTGGTCGGCTCGTCGGCGATCAGCAACTGCGGGTTGCAGGACAGCGACATCGCGATCATCGCGCGCTGGCGCATGCCGCCGGAGAACTGGTGCGGGTAGTCGTCGACCCGCTTGTCCGGCTGCGGGATGCCGACCCGCTTGAGCAGCTCGATCGCGCGGTTGCGCGCTTCCGCCTTGCTGACGTGGTTGTGGACCCGGTAGGCCTCTTCGATCTGCCAGCCGATCGTGTAGTACGGGTGCAGGCTGGACAGCGGGTCCTGGAAGATCATCGACATCTTCTGCCCGCGCAGCGCGCGGACCTCGTCCGGCGACGCGTTCACCAGCTCCTGGCCGTCGAGGTAGATCTCGCCGGACACCCGGGCGTTGCGCTTGTTGTACAGCCCGAGGATGCCGAGGCTGGTCACGCTCTTGCCGGAGCCGGACTCACCCACGATCGCGAGCGACTTGCCCCGCTCGACGCTGAACGACAGCCCGTCGACCGCGCGGACCAAGCCGTCGTCGGTCGAGAAGTGAATGCGCAGGTCGCGCACGTCGAGGAACGCGGTCGGGCTGAGAGCCGGCCGCTCGTGAATGTCCGTCATGAATACCGAACCCGGGGGTCGACGAAGGCGTACAGGACGTCGACGACCAGGTTGGCGAAGACGATGAAGAACGCCGCGAACAACGTTACGCCCATGATCACCGGCAGGTCTTGCCGGCCGATCGCGTCGATCGACAGGTGGCCGACGCCGATCAGGCCGAACGTGTACTCGGTGAGGATCGCGCCGCCGAGCAGCTGGCCGAGGTCGAGGCCGAAGATCGTGACGATCGGCGTCAATGCGGCGCGCAGCGCGTGGCGGGTGATCACCCGGCGTTCGGACAGGCCCTTGGCCCGCGCGGTGCGGATGTAGTCCTCACCCATGGTCTCGAGCATGCCGGCACGGGTGAGCCGGGCGTAGAGCGCGGCGTAGAGGAACGTCAGCGCGATCCACGGCAGCAACAGATTTCGGGCCCAGGACAACGGATTGTCGGTGAATCCGACGTAATGCACGTTGGGCAGGATCTGCCAGTTGTAACTGACCAGGTCGAGCAGGACCAGACCGGTGAAGTAGATGGGCAGCGAGACGCCGGCGAGGGCCAGACCCATCGCCGCGCGGTCGAAGATGGTCCGCCGTTTCAACGCGCTGAGTACGCCGACGGCGGTGCCGGAGACGAGCCACATGATCGAGGCGCCGGCGGCCAGCGACAGGGTCACCGGCAGGTCGCTGGTGATCTCCTCCCACACCGGCTGGTTGTTCACGAAGGAGAAACCGAGGCATGGGGCCGGGCAGTGCGACTTGTCGGCACCGTTGTCGAAGTCACGGCCGACGAAGATGCCTTCGATGAAGTGCGCGTACTGCACCGGGATCGGGTCGTTCAACCCGAACTTGATCTCGACACTTTTGACCGTGTCGGGCGTGGGCGCTTTGCCCGCGAACAGCACGGCCGGACTAGTACCGGTCGCCGACGGGATCAGGAAGAAGATCGCGAACGTGACCATGCTCACGACCCACATGAGCACGACCACCAGCATCAGCCGGCGAATGATGAATTGGATCACGTTAGGCACCGTGGCCGGCGGGTCTCCCCGCCGGCCACGGTCCTCCTTTCAAAACGAACTATCGGGCAGATCTAGACGTGGCCCATGGCCTGGAAGTCGTAGATGCCCAACAGGCTCGAGAGGATGTAGGCGTTGGTGACTGCCTTGCTGTTGATGACCAGCGCCTTGTCCCAGGTCATGGGGACGAGGGTCGCGTCTTCGGTCATCAACCGCTTGTCGATCTGACCCCAGATCTCGCCAGCCTTGTTCGGGTCCGTCGTCGCGACGGCCTGGTCGATCATCGTGTCGATCGTGTCGTCCTTGGTCTCCGAGTAGTTGCTGTTGCCCTGCGGCAGGATCTTCCGCCCGTCGATGAGCGACGAGAAGAAGCCGTAGCCGGTCGGCCAGTCAGCACCCCAGCCCGCGACCATAAGGCCACGGCCCTTCGCCCGGTTGACCGCGGGAGCGCCGATGAACTGGCTGTAGTACGTCGCGGCGTTACCGAGGTCGATGATGACGTTGATGCCGGCCCGCTTGAGCGACGCCTGGACAGCGGTCGCCACGCGGGTGCCCTTGCCGTTGTTCTGCGAGGCGAGGTGCGTGGTGAAGCCGTTCGGCTTGCCACACTGCTTCAGCTCGTCCTTGGCCTTGGCGATGTCACCGTCACCGTTGTTGTCCGGGTAGGCGTCGAACTGCGTGTAGCCCTTGATGGTCGGGTTCAGCATCGACGTGCCGATGGCGCCACCACCGATGGGGCCACCACGCGCGGTCTGCCAGTCGACCTTGCTCACGGCGTACTGCACCGCACGACGGCAGTGGACGTTGTCGAACGGCGCGACCTTCGACTCGATGGCGAGGTAGCGGGTCGCACCGGTGACCGGGTTGTCCGCACGCGACTTGAGCGACGGGTTCGACAGGATCTTCGCCTGGGCGGTCGGCTGGACGCCGGTACCCGAGATGTTGACGTCGGCGATGTCGTTGAGGATGCGCTGGTCGATGTCGTCATCGTTCGCGTTGACGGTGAAGACGATCTTGTCTGGCAACGCCTTGCGGAACGGGTCGTTGCCCGAGTTCCACATCGTGTTGCGCACCAGCGTCAGGCTCTTGCCCGCGGTGTAGGTGGCGAACTTGTACGGACCGGTCGAGTACGGGTGGTCCGTGTAGTGCGCGCCACCCTTGGGGCTCTGGTCGTAGCTGATCGGCACCGGCGTGCTCGCCGGCAGCGCCATGATGTAGTTCCAGTCACCGACGACCTTGTTCAGGTGGAACACGATCGTGTTGTCGTCCGGCGTGTCGATCGTCGACAGACCGAGGTGGTTCGGGTCCTTGTCGGTGCCGTACGGACCCTTGTAGGCGTCACAGCCACCCGACGCGTTGATCGGACCCGGGCACAGGAACGTGATGACGTACGTCGGGCCGCCGTTGATGACGCTCTGGGCGAAGACCCGCTCGATGCCGTACTTGATGTTCTTCGAGGTAACCGGGCTGCCGTCCTCGAACTTGATGCCGCTCTTGAGGTGGTAGGTCCAGTCCTTGCCGTTCGGGCTCTCGCCCGCTGCCGTCGCCAGGTCCGGGACGGTGTTCAGGCCCGCGTCGCCAGGAGCGGCGCTGTAAGCCATGAGGCCACGGGAGAACAGCCGCTGCATGTCCCAGCAGAAGCCGTAGTAGGTCCGCGCCGGGTCCCAGTAGTCGCAGTCGCCGTCGGCAACGAAGTTCAGCGTGCCGCCCTTGTGGTCGGACGCGTTGCGGATGCCGGTGGTGCCTGCGTTGAAGACGTTCTCAGCCGGCTTCGGCTTCGGTCCCGCATTGTTGTTGTTGCCACCGCTGCTGCTGCTACCACAGCCCGCGACGAGCAGCGCTACCGCCGCAGCCGCGGTGCCGTAGCGCACCAGTCTCGTTCGCCTCATCTTTGTGTTGCCCCTCTCTCCATGGGACCGGTAAGTCAGAGCTACCGGCTGCTTCTCGGGTCTAGCGCGTCGCGCAGACCGTCTCCGAACAGGTTGAACGCAATGACCGTGATGAACAGCGCAGCACCCGGCACGATCATGTATTCCGGGTCGATCTGGAACAGGCCTTGCGAGGCGTCCGAGAGCATTGCGCCCCAGGACGCCTGCGGCGGCCGCACCCCTACCCCGAGGAACGACAGCGCCGCCTCGAACAGGATGTTGGTCGGAATGATCAGCGTGGAGTAGACGAGGATCGGACCGATCAGGTTGGGCAGGATCTCGCGGAACAGGATCCGCGTCGGACTGGCCCCGAGGCTACGCGCCGCCTCGATGTACTCCTTCTCCCGCAACGACAGCGTCTGCCCGCGGATGATGCGGCCGATATACGGCCAGTTGAAGAAGCCGATGATCACGACCAGCACGAAGATACGGGTGTTGTTGTCACTCAGGCCGAGCAGCGACGTGTCGCCGATCACGTACACCAGCGCGATCGCGAACAGCAGCAGCGGGAACGCGAGCAGCAGGTCCATCAGCCGGCTCAGCAGCTGGTCGACCACGCCGCCGAAGTAGCCCGCGACGACGCCCACGCCGACCCCGATGAGCACCGAGACGCCGGTCGCGAGGAACGCGATGATCATCGACACCCGGGCGCCGTAGAGGATCCGGGAGAAGATGTCGCGGCCGCTGACCGGCTCGACGCCGAGCAGGTGATCCCAGCTGATGCCGCCGAACCCGCCCTTCGGGGTCGAGTAGTTCGGGTCGATCAGCTTGGAGTGGTAGGCGTACGGGTCCTGGCCGGCCAGCGACGAGATGACCCCGGCGAAGACCGCGATCAGGATCAACAGGATCACGACGACGCCACCGGCGATCGCGACCTTGTCCCGCTTGAGGCGCATCCAGGCGATCTGGCCGAGTGACCGGCCCTCGATCGCCTTTGCCTGGACGCCGCCGAGGACAGCCTCGGGCTGGGCTTCGGTCGCGCTGCCCTGGACGTCGAGCGGAGCGGTCACCGCTGTGCCGCCATCTCTGGGGCCCACTCGGCGGGGATCACCAGGCTGCCTCCGAAACGATTTTGACGCGACGCTGCGCCGCCGGGGCGCGCACCCGGCGCGCAGACTCTAAGCCGATCACTGAGGTCCAGGGAAGGACCCCTACCTTGCTGCCGCGTAATCGTGACCTGGGCGTTATGCGCTTCCGCTGGCTGGGTCACGAAACCGGACAATAGCCGCGAAGTCGTCGACGGACAGGCTCGCACCGCCGACCAGCGCGCCGTCGACGTCCGCTTCGGCCATGATCGCGGCCACGTTGTCCGGCTTGACCGACCCGCCGTACAGGATCCGGACGCCGTCGGCCACCTCGCCGCCGTACAGGTCGGCGAGGGTGTCCCGCAGCGCGGCGCAGACCTCCTGCGCGTCGCCGGGCGTGGCGACCTCGCCGGTGCCGATCGCCCAGATCGGCTCGAAGGCGATGACGATCGTGCGGGCCTGCTCGGCGGGGATGCCGGCCACGGCCGCGCGCAACTGCCCGGTCGAGTGACCGACCTGGCCGCCCTCGCGGCGTACGTCGAGCGGCTCGCCGACGCAGAGGATCGGGGTGAGGCCGTGCCGGCCGGCGGCCTGGACCTTCGCGTTGACCAGTTCGTCGGTCTCGCCGTGGTAGCCGCGCCGCTCGCTGTGCCCGATCACGACGTAGGTGCAGCCGAGCTTCGCCAGCATCGTGCCGCTGACCTCGCCGGTGTAGGCGCCTTCGTCGTGCGCGGACAGGTCCTGCGCGCCGTAGCCGATCCGCAGCCGGTCGCCGTCGATGAGGGTCTGGACGCTGCGCAGGTCGGTGTACGGCGGGAGCACCGCGACCTCGACCGCCTCGTAGTCGGCGTCGGACAGCGAGTAGGCGAGCTTCTGGACGAACGCGATGGCCTCGAGGTGGTTGAGGTTCATCTTCCAGTTGCCCGCCATCAGCGGGGTGCGCGACATCAGTCCTCCAGCAGCACGGTGAGGCCGGGCAGGTCCTTGCCTTCGAGGTATTCGAGGCTGGCGCCACCGCCGGTCGAGATGTGACCGAACCGGGCCTCGTCTATACCGAGCGCGCGGACCGCCGCGGCGCTGTCGCCGCCACCGACGACGGTCAGTGCCCCGTCGGTACGAGCCGCGATCGCCTCGGCGACGCCGCGGGTGCCGGCCGCGAACGGCACGAGCTCGAACACCCCCATCGGGCCGTTCCAGAACACCGTCTTCGCGCCGTCGAGCGCTTTCGCGAAGGCGCGGATACTCTCCGGCCCGATGTCGAGGCCTTTCCGGCCGTCCGGGATGGCGTCCGCGGCTACCACCGCTGTCTCGGCGTCCGCGCTGACTTCGGCGGCGACGACGACATCGCTGGGGAGCACGATCTTGCCGGTGTCGAGGAAGCCTTTGCAGGCCTCGATCTGGTCGGGTTCGAGCAGCGAGTCGCCGACGCCGTGCCCCTGCGCGGCGAGGAAGGTGAAGCACATCCCGCCGCCGACCAGCAGCCGGTCGACCTTCGGCAGCAGGCTGTCGATGACCGCGAGCTTGTCGGAGACCTTGGACCCGCCGAGCACGACGACGTATGGCCGCTGCGGGTTGCTGGTCAGCCGGTCGAGCACCTCGACCTCTTTGGCGACCAGGGCACCGGCCGCGTGCGGCAATCGCTTCGCGACGTCGTAGACGCTGGCGTGCTTGCGGTGCACTGCGCCGAACGCGTCGTCGACGTAGACGTCGGCGAGCGCCGCCAGCCGGTCGGCGTACGCGGCGCGTTCGGCGTCGTCCTTCGAGGTCTCCCCCGGCTCGAACCGGACGTTCTCCAGCAGCGCGACCTCGGCGTAACCGTCGTACGACGCTGCGTCTTCGATCAGCGGTACGTCGACGCCGAGCAACTCACCCAGCCGGGCGGCTACGGGCGCGAGGCTGTAGCGCGGATCGGGGCCGCCCTTGGGCCGGCCGAGGTGTGCGCACACCACGATCCGCGCGCCCTGGTCGCGCAGGGCTTGCAGCTGCGGGACGCTGGCGCGGATCCGGCCGTCGTCGGTGATCGCGCCGCCGTCGAGCGGGACGTTGAGGTCGCTGCGGACGAGCACGCGCTTGCCCGCCAGGTCGCCGAGAGTGTCGA
>JAVEEG010000014.1 GCA_030840585.1 Frankiaceae bacterium
TCGCGGCGCGCAGCCGCTTCACCGATCCGAACGTCCGCAGCAGCGCCTTACGGCGGGCTTCACCGAGACCGGGTACGCCGTCGAGCGCCGACTGCGTCATGGTGCGCGACCGCTTCTGCCGGTGGTAAGTGATCGCGAACCGGTGCGCCTCGTCGCGCACGCGTTGCAGCAGGTAGAGCGCCTCGCTGGTGCGCGGCAGGATCACCGGGTCGGCGCGGTCGGGCAGCCAGACCTCTTCGAGCCGCTTCGCCAAGCCACACAACGCGACGTCGGTGACGCCGAGCTTGCGCATGGCGGCGGCCGCGGCGGCGACCTGCGGCGGGCCGCCGTCGACGACGACGAGCTGCGGCGGGTAGGCGAACTTCTTCGGCTTGCCGGTGGTCTCGTCGACACCGCTTTGCACCTCGCCTTCCTGCAGGCCTTCTTCGAGGTAGCGGCGGAACCGGCGGTAGATGACCTCGTTGATCGAGCGAACGTCGTCCTGACCTTCGACCCGACGGATCGCGAACCGGCGGTACTCGCTCTTGCGCGCCAGCCCGTCTTCGAACACGACCATCGACGCGACGACGTCGCTGCCCTGCAGGTTGGAAACGTCGTAACACTCGATCCGCAGCGGCGCCTCGCGCAGGTCGAGCGAATCCTGCAGTTCTTGCAAGGCGAGGCTGCGACTGGTGATGTCGGACGAGCGCTTCAATTTGTGCCGGGTGAACGCTTCTTTCGCGTTGCGTTCGACCGTCTCGATCAATGCGCGCTTGTCGCCGCGCTGCGGGGTGCGCAACGACACCCGCCCACCACGAACGAGTTCGAGCAACTCGGTGACGACGTCCGCGTCGTCGGGCAACGCCGGCACCAGAACCTCGCGCGGCACCTCGTTCTGCTCGTCGAGGTAGGCCTGGGTGAGGAACTGCTCGACCAACCCCGGGGTGTCGATCTCCTCGACCTTGTCGACGACCCACCCGCGCTGGCCGCGGACCCGCCCACCGCGGACGTAGAAGACCTGGACCGCAGCCTCCAGCTCGTCCTGCGCGAATGCGACGACATCTGCGTCGGTGCCGTCGCCGAGAACAACGGCCTGCTTCTCCATCGCGCGATTCAGTGCGCCGATGTCGTCGCGCAACCGGGCCGCGCGCTCGTACTCCTGGCGTCGCGACGCGTCGCGCATGTCACGTTCGAGCCGCTTCACGAACCGTTGCGTCTGCCCGGACATGAAGTCGACGAAGTCTTCTGTGATCCGCCGATGCTGGCTCTCGTCAACCCGGCCGACGCAGGGCGCGCTGCACTTGTCGATGTACCCGAGCAGGCACGGCCGGCCGACCTGTCCGGCCCGCTTGAACACACCGTTGCTGCAGGTTCGCATCGGGAACACCCGCAGCAACGCGTCGAGCGTTTCCCGGATCGCCCAGGCATGCGCGTACGGGCCGAAGTACTTGACGCCCTTGCGTTTCGCACCGCGCATCACCTGGGCCCGCGGGTACGCCTCGTCGAGAGTGACCGCGAGCCAGGGGTAGGACTTGTCGTCGCGGTAGCGGACGTTGAACCGCGGGTCGAACTCCTTGATCCAGCTGTACTCGAGCTGCAGCGCCTCGACCTCGGTGTTGACGACGGTCCACTCGACCGCAGCCGCCGTACGCACCATGGTCTGGGTGCGCACGTGCAGGTTGGCGACGTCCTGGAAGTACGACGAAAGCCGGCTGCGCAGGCTCTTCGCCTTGCCGACGTAGATGACCCGTCCCTGCGCGTCGCGGAACTTGTAGACACCGGGTTGGTCGGGGATGGTGCCCGGCGCGGGACGGTAACTCGCCGGGTCTGACACAGGTTCGAGGCTAGTGCCTCGTCTGACGACGGCGGCGGTCGTGAGCGGCAGCCCAGGTGGGCGCTGACAAGGCCGAGGAGGGCGCGATGGCTGAGCCATCGGGGCCGACGAGAACGCCGTCAGCGATCAGCTGGGCGCCGCGTAACAGGGCGCCGTCGTCAGACGAGGCACTCACCCTCGCGTCGGACGGGATCGGCGCGTCTGGCACGCTTTGCGACGGCATGAGCGAGCCCGTTTTCCCGGTGATGTGGAGGCGGACGATGGAGGGCGTCATTACGGCCCACGTCGTCGTCGACGACTCCGGCATGACCGGGCACGGACACCTCACCCTGCTCGGCCTCAGCTGGACCAAGGACGACCCGCTCGCGGTCATGCTCACGCTGTCCGCGCAGCCCGATCATCCGGCCCTGCCGCGGGGCGAATGGGCGGTGCTGCGCGACTTCCTCCGGTACGGGCTGGACGAGCCGACCGGCGACGGCGCGGTCCGGCTGCAACCGACCGGCGACGGCCGCATCCTGCTGCAGCTCATCGGCAACACGAAGACGTACGCCGTGCACGCCCCGGCGACGATGATCGGTGAGTTCCTCGACGAGACCGAGACGATCGTGCCGCAGGGCGCCGAGGCCGGCGACGAGGTCATGGATGCGCTGATCGCCCGGTTGCTGGAGTTCTGACCCAGGATTCCGGCGCCTGGCGCCGAACTGTCCGGCGTGCGCCTTCGGATCCTCGTCACCGCCACCGCCTGTGCCGCGGTCGGCCTCGCCGTCCCGTCCACCGCGTCGCCCGCGAAGATCGACGGCTCGGTCACGGTGTCCTACATCGTCCCGACCCGCGACGCGGAGATCTACCTCGAGGTGGTCGAGCCGACGGCCGGCGGCAAGGTCGTCAAGTCGCCGGTGATCCTGACGTACTCGCCGTACTCCGTCCTCGGTCGCAACGGCGACGCGGGCCATTGGAACCCGCTCGGCTACGCCCGCGCGTACGCCGACGTGATCGGCACCGGCAACTCCGGCGGGTGCTACGACTACGGCGGCAACCGGGAGAAGCGCACCGGCCACGACGTCGTCGAGTGGATCGCGCGGCAGTCGTGGACCACCGGCAAGGTCGGCATGCTCGGCGTTTCGTACGACGGCACGACGCAGTACGCGACCGCGGTGACCCACCCGAAGGGGCTGGTCACGATCGTGCCGGAGGCCGCGATCAGCCGGTGGTACGACTACGCCTACGCCGGCGGGATCCGCTACACCGACACCGACGAAGACCTCGGCCAGGAAGGGCCGGGCGCGGCGGGCGACGAAGGCGCCGACACTCCGCTCGGCTTCGACTACGGCTTCGCGATCCCGCCGCCCGCCGACCCGCAGAACGCCGACTGGAAGCAGCGGGTCGCCTCGACGATCCGGCCGTGCGACGAGCTCGCGCACACCGGCGCCGGTTACAACTTGACCCCCGATTACGACGGCTTCTGGCAGGACCGCGACTACGTCAAGGACCTGCCCTCGGTGCGGATCCCGGTGCTGGTCGCGAGCAACTGGGGTGACTGGAACGTCAAGCAGAAGAACGGCTGGGACGCCTACCACGCGCTCACGCACTCGGTGTCGCGCAAGCTCTACATGGGCACGCGCTGGGCCGGGCACGGGCCGCCGCCGGGTGGCGCGTACGACCAGGCAGTCGACGCGTGGTTCGCGCACTGGCTGAAGGGCGTGCGCAACGGCGCCGAGCGAATGCCGGCCGTCACGTCGCAGACGTCGGACGATGCAGGCGCACTGCACTACCTCGCCGGCCCGGAGCCGCGCCCGTCGTCCCTGCAGCTCTACCTCGGGGTCAGCAGCTTCGACGGAACGTGGCAACTCCAGCCGTCGAAGCCGCACGCCCCGGCGATCCCCGCGACCTACAACGACACCGGCACGAACACCGAGTCGGCCGCGGGCCAGGCACCGTTCGCCTACGGGCCGTACCTCGCCTTCGCCTCGCCGGTGTTGAAGCGCGACGTACGGCTGTTCGGCCGGCCGACGTTGCGGATCTGGTCGAGCGTCGCGGCACAGTGGGAGACCATCACGCCTTCGCTGCTCGACTTCGATCCGCTGAATTACAAGGGCGGCGGAGCGGAGACGGTCGCGACGGACTTCCGGGCGGCGGTGGCCTTGACCCGTGGCTGGCTCGACTCGCGTTATCGCGACGGCCTCGACCACGAGGTGCCCATGACGCCGGGCGCATCGACGCGGATGGACATCCAGCTGTTCCCGACCGACTACACGGTCCGCAAGGGCCACCGGCTGGTCCTGCTGGTGCAGAGCGAGGACCTCGACTGGGCGATCGCAAAGCCGGACCCCGCGCGCACCGACCAGACGGTGACGATCGACTGGACCAAGGGCCAGTCGACGTTGACCCTGCCAGTGGTCGGCAGCACCCGCGGCCTGTTCTAGCTCCCTCGCCCTGCCCACCTCCACTTCGGAGGGCTGGTGACCACGACACGCCGTACGGCGGGCCCGAAAATGGTCACCCAGCCTCCGAAGTGGGGACGGCGGCGGGGCGGTTAGGCGCGCTTGCGGGCTTTGGTTGCCGGCGCCTTGCGCACCGGCGCCTTGGCCGCGCGTTTGGCCGGCTTCTTCTTGGCCGGCGTTGCCGGGCGGGACAGCACTTCGCGGAGGAACTTGCCGGTGTGCGACCCGGCGACCTTCGCGATTGTCTCCGGCGCACCGACCGCGACTACGGTGCCGCCGCCGCTGCCGCCTTCCGGACCCATGTCGACGATCCAGTCGGCGGTCTTGATGACGTCGAGGTTGTGCTCGATCACGATCACCGTGTTGCCCGCGTCGACCAGCCGGGACAGCACGCCGAGCAGCTTGCGGATGTCCTCGAAGTGCAGGCCGGTCGTCGGCTCATCGAGGATGTACACGGTCCGGCCGGTCGACCGCCGTTGCAACTCGGAGGCGAGCTTCACCCGCTGCGCCTCGCCACCGGACAGGGTCGGCGCCGGCTGGCCCAGCCGCACGTAACCGAGCCCCACATCGACCAGCGTGGTCAGGTGCCGGGCGATCGCGGGCACTGCGGCGAAGAACTCCGCGGCCTCCTCGATCGGCATGTCGAGTACGTCGGCGATCGTCTTGCCCTTGAAGTGCACCTCGAGCGTCTCGCGGTTGTACCGCGCGCCGTGACAAACCTCGCACGGTACATAGACGTCGGGCAGGAAGTTCATCTCGATTTTGATGGTCCCGTCGCCGGCACATGCCTCGCACCGGCCGCCTTTGACGTTGAACGAGAACCGGCCCTGCAAGTACCCGCGTACCTTCGCCTCGGTCGTCTCGGCGAACAGCTTGCGGATGTGGTCGAACACGCCGGTGTACGTCGCCGGGTTCGACCGCGGGGTACGGCCGATCGGCGACTGGTCAACACCGACGACCTTGTCGACGTCATCGACGCCGCGCACCGTGCGATGCCGCCCGGGCACCACGCGCGCGCCGTTGAGCTCGCGAGCAAGGACGGCGTAAAGGATGTCGTTGACCAGCGTCGACTTGCCCGATCCGCTGACGCCCGTGACGGCGACGAAACAGCCGAGCGGGAACGCGACGTCGACCGTACGCAGGTTGTGCTCGCGCGCGCCGACGACCTTCAGCTCGCGACCCGGGGTGGGCTGCCGGCGGATGTCCGGCACCGGGATCGATCGACGGCCGGCGAGGTAAGCGCCGGTGATCGAACGTGGGTTCTTGAGCAGGTCGGCGTACGTGCCGCTGTGCACGATCTCGCCGCCGTGCTCCCCCGCGCCCGGACCGATGTCGACGACCCAGTCAGCGGTGTGAATCGTCTCCTCGTCGTGCTCGACGACGATGAGCGTGTTGCCCAAATTTCGTAGCCGTACCAACGTTTCGATCAGCCGCCGGTTGTCCCGCTGGTGTAGTCCGATCGACGGCTCGTCCAGGACGTACAGCACGCCGACGAGACCAGATCCGATCTGCGTCGCGAGCCGGATCCGTTGCGCCTCGCCGCCGGCCAGCGTCGCGGCGGCGCGATCCAGAGACAAGTAGTCGAGGCCGACGTCGACGAGGAACCGCAGCCGTTCGTTGATCTCCTTCAACACCCGTACGGCGATCTGCTCCTCGCGCGCGGTCAGCTTGAGCCCGGCGAGCCACGCGGCGCATTCGCCGATCGGCAGCATCGCGACCTCGGCGATCGACCGGCCGGACACCGTGACCGCAAGTGACTCCGGCTTGAGCCGGGTGCCCTCGCACGCCGGGCACGGCACCTCGCGCATGTATCCCTCGAGGCGGTCCCGCGAGGTGTCGCTCTCCGCCTCGCCGTGCCGCCGTTCGACAAAGGGGATCGCGCCTTCGAAGTCGGTCCAGTAGGACCGCTCGCGGCCGTACCGGTTGCGGTAGCGGACGTGCACCTGGGTCGGGTGGCCGTTGAGGACGGCCTTCTGTGCCTTCGCCGACAGCCGCTCCCACGGCGTGTGCACGTTGAAGCCGAGCTCAGCGCCGAGCGCTTCGAGCAACCGGCCGAAGTAGTCGCGGCCCTGCGCGCCGGACCACGGCCCGACCGCGCCCTGCGCGAGGGTCTTCGTCGGATCCGGCACGATCAGCTCGGGGTCGGCTTCCAGCCGGGTGCCGAGACCCGTGCAGGTCGGGCAGGCGCCGTACGGCGAGTTGAACGAGAACGCTCGCGGTTCGAGCTCTTCCATCGTGAGCGGATGGTCGTTGGGGCAGGCCAGCCGCTCGGAGTAACGCCGCTCGCGATGCGGGTCGTTGTCCGGCAGGTCGACGAACTCGAGTACGACGACACCGCCGGCGAGGCCCAGCGCGGTCTCGACCGAGTCGGTCAGCCGGCGCTTGCTCGACTCCTTGACCGAGAGCCGGTCGACGATGACCTCGATGTCGTGCTTCTCGTACTTCTTGAGTGTGGGCGGTTCGGCGAGTGTCGCGACGACGCCGTCCACCCGGGCCCGGGCGAAGCCCTTCGTCTGCAACTCTCGGAACAGCTCGCCGTACTCACCCTTGCGGCCGCGGATGACCGGGGCGAGGACCTGGAATCGGGTGCCCTCACCGAGCTCCATCACCCGGTCGACGATCTGCTGCGGGGTCTGCCGGGCGATCGGCTCGCCGCAGACCGGGCAGTGCGGGGTGCCGATGCGGGCGTAGAGCAGGCGGAGGTAGTCCCAGACCTCGGTAATCGTGCCGACCGTGCTTCGCGGGTTGCGGGACGTGGACTTCTGGTCGATCGAGACGGCCGGCGACAGGCCCTCGATGAAGTCGACGTCGGGCTTGTCCATCTGGCCGAGGAACTGCCGGGCGTAGGCGCTGAGACTTTCGACGTACCGCCGCTGGCCCTCGGCGAAGATCGTGTCGAAGGCCAGGCTGGACTTGCCGCTGCCGGACAGGCCGGTGAACACGATCAGCGCGTCGCGGGGAAGGTCGAGACTGACGTCGCGCAGGTTGTGCTCGCGCGCGCCACGGACGATGAGACGGTCTGCCACGGTGTTTCCAGGCTACAAGTGGCCTCCGACAGTTTCCGGCGAGTCGGCCGGCGACGGCCGGGCCGTCCCGGCTCCCGCCCCGCTCCGTCCGGCGAGTTGTCAGCAGCTGGTGTGGCTATAGCCACATCTCCCGCTGACAAGTCCGGCTCCGCAGGGACCTCGTGCGGCGTTGCTACTAGGGTCACCGTCATGGCAGACGCGTATCGCGGCGAGGTAAGCCCGGGCGGTCCGCCGGACGTGCGCGACACCGGCCCGATGACGATCACGAAGATCTCGGTCGGCCCGATGGACAACAACGCCTACTTCCTGCGCTGCGCCGGGAGTGGCGAGGTGCTGCTGATCGACGCGGCCAACGAGCCGGACCGGCTGCTCGGCGTGCTCGGCGACGACCGGCTCTCCCGGATCGTCACGACTCACCAGCACTTCGACCACTGGCAGGCGTTGCCCGAGGTGGTCGCCGCGACCGGCGCGCCGGTGTTCGCGCACCCGGCCGACGCCGGCGAGCTGCCGGTGACGGTCAGTGGTCCGCTGGAGGACGGCGACACCGTACGGGTCGGCGACTGCACCCTGTCGGTGATCCACCTGATCGGCCACACGCCGGGATCGATCGCGCTGCTCTACCAGGGACCGGACCGGCCACACCTGTTCACCGGCGACTCGCTGTTCCCCGGTGGGGTCGGCAACACCTTCGGCTCGAAGGAAAACTTCGCAACCCTGATCGACGACGTCGAGCACAAACTGTTCGACCGGCTACCCGACGAGACGTGGGTCTATCCCGGCCACGGCAAGGACACGACGATCGGCACCGAACGGCCACAGCTACCGGAGTGGCGAGCCCGCGGCTGGTAGCCGCGCCCTCGTTCACTGTGACGTTCGAGGCGTTTTCAGCGCGTCATTGCGCCTCGAACGTCACAGTCAACGGACTTCGTTACGACGGGAGGGCGGTGCGCCAGATGCCGCGACCGTATGTCGCGGCGTACAGGTTGCCGTCGGGGCCGATCGACAGGTCGGTGATCACGGCCATCGGGACGTCGTGACCGGCGGTGCCGAGCCGGGTCCACGAACCGTCGTGACCGGCCGCACTGACGAACACCGCGAGGTCGGTCGAGACCACCCGGGTGCCGCTCGGCGTGACGACCAGATCGCTGGCCGGGATGTCCGGCAGGTTGCCGTCGATGCTCGCCCAGTGCGCGCCGCCGTCATGCGTCACGTACACGTGCCCGTGACCCGAACCCGGGCCCTCGGCCCACGGCTGGCTGAAGCCGTTGAACACGGCGTAGACGGTCGCGCCGGTCGGGTCGCTCGGGTCGATGGTCATCGCGCTCACCGTGCGGTTGGGCAGCCCGAGAGCGGTCAAGTCGCCGAGGTCGTGCCAGGTGCCGCCGTAGTTCGTCGCGATGCCGGCGGTGAACGCACGCGCGCTGCAGATGCCACACCAACCGGTCCAGATCACGTGCGACTGGCTGGCCAGTGACGTCGCCGCGTGGCCCCCGCCGAGGTCGTACAGCTTCGTCCAGTCGTCACCACTAGTGCTCGCCCACGTCTTGGTGTTCTCCCAGACGTACTCGCCACCGGCGACCCAGTAGCCGGCGTCCTTGGAGTCGGCTCGCACCGGCGCGATGAACTGCGCGCCCGGGTCGGCCGGCGCGATGTTGACCACCGCGTCGTCGACTGTGCCGTTCGGGCTGAAGCCACAGTTCGTCGTCATCTGCAACGTCAGGTACACGTACTCACCGACTGAGCGGCAACCGTTGCCGGGATCGGTCAACGTGTCACCACCGTCGCCGCCTTCCGGCGAGACCATGGTCGACAGTTCCGGCTTCTGCAACGAAACGCCGTTGTCTTGCAGGCCACCCCAGACCGCCACGCCACCGGCCACGGTGCCGACGCCGACGCTGTAGTACTGCAACGCGCGCAGTCCGGGCTCGTTGTTGTGGTTGGTCCACGACGTCGTGCCCTTCGCGAGGCTGCGCGAGTAGAGGCCGCCGTCGTTGCCGACCCAGAGCGTGTTGCCCACGATCGTCGCGGAGTGCTGGTCGGAGTGGGTCACGTTGCCGTCGCAAGTGCTGCCGGTGAGTGACCAGCAGCCGAGGCCGAAGTTCCAGTACCGGCCGTCCGTGTTCCAGTTGCTGCCACCGTCGCGGGTCTCGTAGACCTCTTCGAGCCCGAGGTAGACGTGGTTGGCATCGTTGGGGTCGACGGCGAGGAAGCGGTTGTAGTCGGCCTGCACGCCGGGCTGGTAGCCCTTGCCGATCTCGGTCTGCTTCATCGCCGAGTTCGCGTTGGCAAGCTTCGAGCTCGTCGCGATCTGCGTGTACGGGCCGGCGATGCTGCCACTGTTGGAGACGAACACCCCGGCGAGGACGGTCTTGATCGGGCCGCGCTTGTCCACGCTCGCCGGCGATTCCATGACGACGTACAGCTTCTTGCCGTCGGCGGAGAACGCCATGTCGGCGGGCCCGATCTCCTTCGGGTTGATCGCGCCGCCCGGGTTCGCGCGGAACCAGTGCACGCCGTAGTCGGTGGAGTAGTAGAAGCCGTTGTACGCCGTCGCTGCCCAGTAGGCAATGTCGGCGACCATCACCCGGCCGCCGGTGCCGGGCTGTACGGCGATCGCGTCGGTGAGGTTGGCGGAGTACCTCGTCACCCCGAGGTCGCTGTCGTCGACCGGCGCGAAGACGCGGGTCCACGCGGTGGTGAACGAACCGGTCGCCGAGTGCTTCCAGATGCCGCGCGACGTCGCCGCCCAGACGTTGCCGCTGTCGAAGACGAGCTTGCGGATCATCGTGCTCTCGAGCTCCGACTGGCCGACCCGGTTCGCCATCGTGAACACGCTGGTCCGCGGGGTGGCGAGGCGGAAGACGCCGACGCCAACGCTGTAGCCGCCGAAGTTGAACTCGCCGGTCGCGAGCCACAGTGAGCCGTCCGACGCGAGGGTGAGGTAGCCGGTCGACAGCGCCGGGATCTGGTCGCTGATCGGCGTCCACGTGGTGCTGCCCGGC
>JAVEEG010000072.1 GCA_030840585.1 Frankiaceae bacterium
TCGACCGTGTCGATGTCGTTGTCGGCAACGCTCGCCTTCGGGAACCGCAGCGCCGTCGGGCCGCCGTCGTAATCGACCGCCTCGCGCAGCAGCTCGCGCAACCGGGTCGCGTCGCGCGGAGCCGCGACCCGCATCCCGGGTACGACGCCGAGCAGCGACAGGTCCCACATGCCGTTGTGCGACGGCCCGTCCTCGCCGGTGACGCCGGCCCGGTCGAGGACGAAGGTCACCGGCAGCTTGTGCAGCGCGACGTCCATCAGCACCTGGTCGAACGCCCGGTTGAGGAACGTCGCATAGACGCACACGACCGGATGCAGCCCGGCGCTGGCCAGACCAGCGGCGGACGCAACCGCGTGCTGCTCCGCGATGCCGACATCAAAGACCCGATCCGGGAACGTGGTCGCGAATCCGTGCAGGCCGACCGGTCGCAACATGGCCGCGGTGATCGCGACGACGTCGTCACGCTGATGACCGATCGCGACCATCTCTTCGGCAAACACCTGCGTCCACGACGGCGGGGCAATACCGACCGGGCGACCAGTGATCGGATCGATGATCGAGACGCCGTGGAAGTTGTCCGCCTCGTCGGCTTCGGCCGGCGGGTACCCGTGCCCCTTCTTGGTCAGGCAGTGCACGATCACCGGCGCGCCGAAGTCGCGCGCGCGGCGCAGCGCGTGTTCGAGTGCACCGACGTCGTGGCCGTCGATCGGCCCGACGTACTTCATCCCGAGATCCTCGAACATCGCTTGCGGTTGCAGCAGATCCTTGAGGCCCTTCTTCATCCCGTGCAGCGCGTCGTACAGCGGCGCACCGACCAGCGGCGTCCGCGACAGCGACCCCTTCACCAGGTCGAGAACCTGCTCGTACGACGGAGACAACCGCAGCGCGTTGAGGTGTTGGGCAAGGCCACCGACGGTCGGCGCGTACGACCGGCCGTTGTCGTTCACGACGATGACCACTGGTCGATCCGGCGCGGCGGCGATGTTGTTGATCGCCTCCCAACACATGCCACCGGTGAGCGCGCCGTCGCCGACGACCGCGACGACGCTGCGATCGGTCTCGCCGCGCAACGCGAACGCTTTCGCATAGCCGTCGGCGTACGACAGCGCGGTCGACGCGTGCGAGTTCTCGATGTGGTCGTGCTCGCTTTCCGCGCGGGACGGGTACCCGGACAGCCCGCCGGCTTGGCGCAACCGGTC
The DNA here is from genome assembly GCA_030840585.1 of Frankiaceae bacterium. Taxonomy (GTDB): domain Bacteria; phylum Actinomycetota; class Actinomycetes; order JAFAQI01; family JAFAQI01; genus BP-197. The sequence goes on from JAVEEG010000072.1 coordinate 1,200, forward strand.
GAAGTCGGCGGCCCGGCCGGTCAACAGCTTGTGCACGTACGCCTGGTGACCGGTGTCCCACAGCAGCACGTCGTGCGGCGAGTCGAAGACCCGGTGCAGCGCGATTGTGAGCTCGACGACACCGAGATTCGGGCCGAGATGACCGCCGGTCCGCGACACCGCGTCGACGAGGAACTCGCGGATCTCCTGCGCGAGTGCAGGCAGCCGGTTGGCGTCGAGCGCCTTGACGTCATCCGGGCCGTGAATGCTGTCAAGGATGGAACCGGCCGCCACTCGGTCAGTCTACGTTCAGAGTTTTGGCGCCCACCGCTGCCCGCGGAGTGCCTGCTCGACCAGCCCGGCGGCTACCCGCGCGGTGCGCACCCGCTGCCGCTCGCGTTCGTATGCCGCGACCGCCGCCTCGACCGTCTCCGGCGCGACCCGGCCGGACAGTTCGGCGCGGATCGTGCGCAGCCCGGTCTCGACCGCCGCTGCCGCCGCATCCAATGCGGCCACGGCGAACCGGGCCAGGACGAGCGGGTGCCGGCGCAGCACGTCGTACCCGCGATAGTCCGGCGGGCACTGGTCGAACAGCCACCCGGCCGCGCTGCGCTCCCACTCCGGGGTGTCCGGCGGGCTTACCTCGGCCGGCCAGCCGGGCGGGAGCGCGCTCACCCGGCCGGCTCCAGCAACGCGACGCACTCGACGTGCGCGGTCATCGGGAACAGGTCGAACGCGCGCAGCCGCGACAGCGGGTAGCCGAGGCCGGCGAACGTCGCGAGGTCGCGAGCCAGCGCGCTCGGCTCGCACGCGACGTACGCGATCGCGCGCGGCCGCAACCCCGCGATGCCGTTGACGACGTCCCGGCCGGCGCCCTTGCGGGGCGGATCGAGTACGACGAGATCGGCCGGTTCGGGCTCGCGCCGCAGCCACGTATCGACGCGGTCGAGTACGACGGTGACGCGCAGTTCCGCGAGGTTCGCCGCGGCGGCTTTCGCGGCCCGTGGATCCGACTCGACCGCGATCACCGACTCGACCGAGCGCGCGAGCGATCCCGCGAACAAGCCGGCACCGGCGTACAGATCCACCAACCGATCGGCTGGTCGCGGCGCGAGCATCTCGGTCACCGCGTCGACCAACGCGTCGGCGGCGCCGGGATGCACCTGCCAGAAGCCACCGACCGGCACCTGCCAGTCCCGACCCGCGGCGCGTTCGGTGACCGTGCGGTCCGGCGTACCCGTCGACAGCGCCCGCTCCCCCGTCGCCGTGACGTCGATACTCACCTCGGCACCGGCCGGCCACGAGCGCGCGACGACATCGGGTACGCCGGCGCCGGGTGCGGCGATCAGGCAGTCGTCGATCGGCTCGATCACGTGGCTGCGATGGCGATGCAACCCGGCCCGGCCGTCGGATCCGGCGGTGAGCCGGAGCCGGGTCCGCCAGCCCAACCCGTCGGCGTCGCCAGGGACCGCCTCCACGGTGACATCGACGTCGAGACCGGCCAGCCGGTGTAGCTGCTCACGCACGACCGCCGCCTTCAGCCGCCGCTGCTCGTCGAGCGAAGCGTGCTGCCAGTCGCACCCGCCACACCGGCCGGGTCCGGCGTACGGGCACGGTGGCAGCACCCGGGCGGGTGATGCGCGCAGCACCTCGACGGCGTCGGCGCGCAGGTAGCTCGGCCGCCGCTCGGTGATCTCCAGCCGCACCTGCTCACCGGGCAGCGCGTGCCGGACGAAGATGACCCGGCCGTCCGGTGCATGCGCGACGCAGACACCACCGTGCCCGACCCGCTCGATCTCGACAATCACACGTCGGTGCCGGCCAGCCGGGACGACTCCAACTGGTACGGCACGCTCGTCACCATCACGCCTGGGCTGAACAGCAGCCGGCCCTTGAGCCGCAGCGCGCTTTGGTTGTGCAGCAACTGCTCCCACCAGTGGCCGACGACGTACTCCGGGATGTAGACCGCGACGATGTCGCGCGGGCTCTGCCGCTGGATGTTGCGCACGTAGTCGAGGATCGGCCGGGTCACTTCGCGGTACGGCGACTCCAGGATCTTCAACGCCACCGGCAGGCCGCGCGCGTCCCACTCCTGTTGCAACGCTGCCGTCTCGTCGGCGTCGACGCTGACCGTCACCGCTTCGAGCACCGAGGGGCGAGTGGCGCGGGCGAAGTTGACCGCGCGCAACGTCGCCTTGTGCACCTTCGACACGAGTACGACGGCGTGCACCCGCGACGGCAGTACCGCCTCGTCTTCGGTCGGACGCAACTCCATCCGGACCTTGTCGTAGTGCCCGCGGATGCCGCGCATCATGAGGAACAGCAACGCCATCGCGACCACCGCGATCCACGCGCCGGCGGTGAACTTCGACACCAGGATGATGACGAGCACCAACGTCGTGACGATCGCGCCGATCGTGTTGATGACTCGGGATCGCTGCATTTGCCGGCGGCGGGCGGGATCGGTCTCGATCTTCAGGTGCCGGTTCCAGTGCCGGATCATTCCGGTCTGGCTGTTCACGAACGACACGAACACGCCGACGATGTAGAGCTGGATAAGTCGCGTCGGTGAGGCACCGAACGCGACGATCAACACGATGGCGAAACCGGCCAGCAGCAGGATGCCGTTGCTGAACGCGAGCCGGTCGCCGCGGGTGTGCAGCTGCCGGGGCAGGAAGCCGTCCTTCGCGAGAATGGACGCCAGCACCGGGAAGCCGTTGAACGCGGTGTTCGCGGCGAGCACGAGGATCAACGCGGTGACCGCTTGCAGGTAGAAGAAGCCGAACGAGTGGTCGCCGCCGAACACCGCCGAACCGACCTGCGCGATCACGGTCTTCGGTACGTCGTGCGGCCCGAGACCGTGCAACTGGTCGCGGTGCTCGGCGACATGGACATGGCTGACGATCGCGAAGGTCGTGATCGCGATGAACATCGTGACCGCGATCCCACCGAGCAGCGCCAGCGTCGACGCCGCGTTCTTGCTCTTGGGTTTCTTGAAGTTGGGCACGCCGTTGCTGATCGCTTCGACGCCGGTCAGCGCCGTGCAGCCGGACGCGAACGCGCGCAGCAGCAAGAAGACCAGCGCGATGCCGGTGAACGATCCGGTTGCCTGCACCTTCCAGTGCGCGCTCTGCGCGGTCAGGTGGTGACCGGCGCCGAGCCGGGCCGCGCCGATGAGGATGAGCGTGAACACGCCGGCCATGAACGCATAGGTCGGGATCGCGAACGCCGTACCCGACTCGCGCAGGCCGCGCAGGTTGAGCACCATGATGACGACGACAATCCCGACCGCGAGCGACACCTCGTGCCCGTGCAGCGACCCCGCGGCGGAGGTGATATTCGCGACGCCGGAGCTCACCGACACGGCGACGGTGAGCACGTAGTCGACCAGCAGCGCGGCCGCGACGGTGACGCCGGCCTGCCGGCCGAGGTTCTTCGTCGCGACCTCGTAGTCGCCGCCGCCGCTCGGGTAGGCGTGCACGTTCTGCCGGTACGACGCGACGACCACGAGCATCAGGAATGCGACCGCCGCCGCGGCGTACCAGGTGTAGTGGATCAGTGCCAGCCCGCCGGCGGACAGGACGAGCAGGATCTCCTCGGTGGCGTACGCGACCGAGGACAGTGCGTCGCTCGCGAAGACCGGCAACGCGATCTTCTTCGGCAGCTCCTGCTCACCCAGTTGGGTGCTGCGCATAGGCCGCCCGACGAGCAGTCGCTTGAAGACGTCGCCGAGCGAAGACACGCGTCAGACTGTATGGCCCGGGGCCCGGCGGTATCGTGACCAGCCGTGCATGTCGTGATCATGGGTTGTGGCCGGGTCGGCTCGACGATCGCCCACAGCCTCGAGGCCGCCGGTCATTCGGTCGCCGTCGTCGACCAGAACGCCGAGGCGTTCCGGCGGCTCGGCCCGGAGTTCGGCGGCCGTACAGTCACCGGCGTCGGATTCGACCGGGACACGCTGATCGAGGCGGGCATCGAACACGCCGGTGCGTTCGCCGCGGTGTCCAGCGGCGACAACTCGAACATCATCTCGGCCCGGGTGGCCCGAGAGACGTTCGGCATCGACAACGTGGTCGCGCGCATCTACGACCCGCGCCGGGCCGAGGTCTACACCCGCCTCGGCATCCCGACCGTCGCGACCGTGCGGTGGACCGCCGACGAGATGCTGCGCCGGCTGCTGCCGGCCGGCGCGCACGCGCTCTGGGCCGATCCGTCCGGCCACGTGGTGCTTTCCGAGGTGCCGTACCACGTCCGCTGGGTCGGCCGGTCGGTCAAGTCGATCCAGGAGCACACCGGCGCGCGGATCGCGTTCGTGACGAGGTTCGGCGACGCGCAGCTCGTCACGTCGAGCACCGTCCTGCAGGACGGCGACCTGTTGCACGTACTCACTCGGCGGGACGACGTCGCGCGGACCGAAGCGATGTTCGCGGCCGAGCCGGAGGAGGCGGAGTGAAGGTCGCCATCGCGGGTGCCGGCAACGTCGGCCGGTCGATCGCCCGCGAGCTCACCGAGAACGGTCACGACGTACTGCTGATCGAACGCGAGCCCAAAGCGTTGAAGACGGCGACCGTGCCGCTGGCGCAATGGCTGCTCGCCGACGCGTGCGAACTCACCAGCCTGGAAGAGGCGCGGATCCAGGAGTGCCAGGTGGTCGTCGCCGCGACCGGAGACGACAAGGTCAACCTGGTCGTGTCGTTGCTGGCGAAGACCGAGTACGGCGTCCCCCGGGTCGTCGCGCGGATCAACCATCCGAAGAACGAATGGCTGTTCAGCGAGGCGTGGGGCGTCGACGTCGCGGTCTCGACACCGCGGCTGATGTCGGCGCTGGTCGAGGAGGCGGTGACCGTCGGCGACCTCGTCCGGTTGCTGTCGTTCCGGCGCGGCGAGGCGAACCTCGTCGAGGTCACGTTGCCGCCGGACACGCCGCTCGCCGGCCAGCGCGTCGGCTCGGTCACCTGGCCGCAGGACGTCGCGCTGGTCGCGATCCTGCGCGACGACCGCGTCATCGTGCCGGCGCCCGACGATCCACTCGAAGGCAGCGACGAGTTGATGTTCGTGAGCGCGCCGGAGATGGAGACGGCGCTGCACGACCTACTGCTCGGCCCCGGCGGGCGCCGTCATTCCGCGAGCAGTTCGTAACGCGGGTTGAAGATGAGCCGGCGGCCGTCGTTCGTCGTGACCCGCCCGGTCGCCCGTAACCGCCGGCCCGGCTCGATGCCGGCGATCGTCCGGCGACCGACGAACACCAACGTGATGACGCCGGACCCGTCGTACAGTTCCGCTTCCAGGGCCGGGGTGCCAGCGCGCGGGCGGATGGTGAGCGCGCGGACCGTGCCGAACACGGTCGCCGGCATCCGGTCCACGCATTGCGCGACCGGTTGTGCGCCGGCGTGTTCGGCCCGGCGCTTCAGCTCCTCGGCGTCGAGCTCGTGCGTCTGCGCGGTGAAGTGCCGGAGCGCACGGCGCAGCCGCCCCCCGGGTTCGTCGCTCATCGCGTCTCGGTGATCTCCGGACCGCGTTCGAGCATGTCGAGCGTCGGCTTGGCGCGTTCGGCCTCCTGTGCCTCGGCTGCCTGTTGCTGCGCCGCGACCTGAGCGGCGAGGTTCGGATCCGTCATGGCCGCGAGCGCCTCCTTCGGCAGCCGCAGCGGCAGCAGGTCGCGCGGCGCCATGGCCTCGCCGCCGCGGAAGACGACGACGTCACGGAACGCCGACTCAAGAACCTGCGCCTGCACCGGGTCGGTCGCCGCCGCGCCGGTGAACAGCCCGCGCAGGAACCACCGCGGCCCGTCGACCCCGACGAACCGGGCCGGCTGCAACTGCACACCCTGACCGGGCACCTCGGCGGGGATGCGGGCCCGCAACTCCGGACCGAACGGCCCGTCGGCGGGTTCGGCCGAGCCGCCGGATTCTTTCAGCGAGTCGATGATCTCGGTCCGTACGTCGACCCAGATGCCTTCACTGCGCGGCGCTGCGAACGCGTGGATTTGCAACGCGCTGTTGCCCTGAATCAGGGTCGCCGCGGTAACGGTGTGATCCTCTTGCACCTCGACCCGGATCTCGCAGCCCGGCGGCACCGGGACCTGCAATGTCCCGAGGTCGAGCCGGTTGACCTCGCGCTCGTCGTCGACGTCGGCGGAGTCCCACGGGCCGCGCGGCGACGGCGGCGGCGCCGGCCGGGCGTCCTCGGCATCGTCCTCGCCGGTCTCTGCATCGATGTCGTCCTCGTACTCGTCGTCGATGTCTTCATCGCGACGCCGTCGGAACAGCGGCATCGGATCAGCCTCCTTCGACCGCGTCATGGCCGGCGTACCCGCCGGTGGAACCGAAGCCGCCCTCGGCCCGGACGGACCCGGGCAGCGTCGGCACTACGGTGAATTCTGCCCGCTCGACTCGCTGGACCACGAGTTGGGCAATCCGGTCGCCCCGGCGCAGCTCGATCGGGTCGGTCGGATCCAGGTTCACGACGATGACTTTGATCTCGCCGCGGTAGCCGGAATCGATCGTGCCGGGCGCGTTGACCAGCGCCAGCCCGGCCCGCGCGGCCAGCCCGGATCGCGGGTGGACGAAGCCGGCGTACCCCTCCGGCAGCGCGATCGCCACCCCCGTCGGCACGACCGCCCGCTGCCCCGGTGCGAGCGTGACATCGACCGCGGTGACGAGGTCGGCGCCGGCATCGCCCGGATGCGCGTACGACGGAACCGGCAGCTCGGGATCCAGCTGCGCGAGCGCGACCGGCAGCCCCGGCACAGGGGTGGGGCGCGGGTCCGCAGTCACGACCGGCGACCCTATAGGCATGACACGCACAGTGGTGGTGACAGGAGCCAACAGCGGCATCGGCCTGGCGACGGCGCTCGAACTCGCGGCGGCGGGTTACGACGTGGTCGGCACGGCCCGATCGGCCTCGAAGGCGTCGGTGCTCGCCGACGCCGCGGCCGAGCGCGGGCTCGGCGTACGGACCGTGCTGTGCGACGTTGCGGACGCGGAATCGACCGCGAAGGCGTTCGCCGAGATCGAAGCGGACGCCGACATCTGGGCGGTCGTGAACAACGCGGGTTTCGCGCAGGCCGGCGCGATCGAGGACGTCGACGACGAGGCGGTCCGCTACCAGCTCGACGTGAACCTGGTCGCGCCCGCGCGGATCGCGCGGCTGGTGCTGCCCGGCATGCGCGCCCGCGGCGAGGGCCGCATCGTCAACGTCTCGTCGGTCGCCGGCCGGATCTCGTTGCCGCTCATGGGCTGGTACTGCGCGTCGAAGCACGGCCTCGAAGCGATGACCGACGCGTTGCGTATCGAGGTCGCGTCGTACGGCGTGCGGGTCAGCCTGGTCGAGCCGGGCAGCTTCGGCACCGGCATCTGGGACGGCGCGCGCTACCCCGACGAGGTCGCGACCAGCGAGTACGCCGACGCGTACGCGCGGGCTCGCCGTACGACGACCGCGGGGACTTCGCTGCTGCCGGACCCGGTCTGGGTGGCGCGGACGGTGCGGCTCGCCCTCGGCTCGCCGGTGCCGCTCGCGCGCTACCTCGTCGGCGCCGACGCGGTCGGCGGCGTGCTCGCCGAGCGCCTGGTGCCAACCGCGCTCACCGATGTCGTCAAGGGTCTGGCCACCGGCGTCCGCAAGCTCCGCTTGCCTCGTTGAGTGAGACGTTGTCGGGCATTTTTGCGGCTAATTTGCCCAACAACGTCGCACTCAACGGCGAGAGGCTGCGCCTTCCGAGGCGGGGTCGCCGGCTAGCTCGGCGTCGTTCGCGGCCTCCGCTGGATACGCGTCGTCGGCGGACTCGACGGTGCTCTCCCGGCGGGCCAGCTGAATGCCCGCGCCGATCAGGCCGAGGACGACCGCGCCGATGCCCCACGCCCAGCCAGAGAGGCCGAGGCCGAAGGCGTTGTCGAGTGAGAACGACCCGGCGCCGGTGAACGCCAGCGCCGACGCGATCACCGCGTTGGTGAGCGGCAGCTCGTAGCCGCCGTTCGTCGCCCAGAGGCCCTTGTCGCCATGCACCGACACCGCGGCGGTGACCATGACGCCGATCAGGATCGCGGAGCCGAGCGGGGTCAGCAGACCGAGGACGAGCAGCGTGCCGCCGCCGGCTTCGGACAGCCCGGCGAGCATCGCCATCTTCCGGCCAGGCCGGTGCCCGACCTGCTCGAAGAAACCACCGGTCCCGTCGAGGCCGTAGCCGCCTAACCAACCGAACAGCTTCTGAGTGCCGTGCGCAAACAGCAGTACACCGATGAACAGGCGCAGGAAGAACAGGCCTTCGGCCATGAGAACACTCCAGGGGTACGACGACGCGGGTGTGGCACCCTGGGGCGTGCCCAACGAGGACACCGCTTATGTCGAACGGCTGACCGTCCGCCCGATCTGGTGGGTCGTCGCCCTCGCGGTCGCGCTGCTCGCGGCGGGCGAGCTGGCCGCGGGCTTCAACTGGCGGATCGGCCTGCTCGCGCTGGTCACCGCGATCGCGCCGACGGTGACCGTTCTCACGCTACTCGGCCGGCTCACGGTCCGCGTCGACGGCTCCGGCATCCACGCCGGCGGGCGGACGATGACGTACGACGAGATGGAGTCGGTCGAAGCCCTCGACGCCAAGCGGACCAAGGCGCAGGCGGGTCCGGCCGCGGACCCGGCGGCGTTCCTGGCGTTCCGTGGCTACGTCCGCGAATCGGTCCTCGTCCGGCCGCTCGATCCGCGACCGGTGCCGTACTGGCTGATCTCGACCCGTCACCCGCAACAGATCGTCGCCGCGGTGGAACGGTCTGCTCGGGCGGCGTTCAGCGCGCGTTGACCGCGGCGGCGAGCGCGGGCGCCAGGTCGCCGCGGTTCGCGACCGCGATGTCGTCCAATCCGAGCCAGTTCCCGGTGACCCGCAGCTCTGCCGCCAACTCGGCGGCAGTCTCGGCCGGTGCGTCCGGCTCGGCCCACGCCGACTGCACCCGCAGTACGCGGGCCTGCCGGTCGCTCTTGAGATCGACCCGGGCGACCAGCCGGTCGCCGAGCAGGAACGGCAGCACGTAGTAGCCGTGAGTGCGTTTCGGCGCCGGGACGTAGATCTCGATCCGGTAGCGGAAGCCGAACAGCCGCTCGGTGCGCGCCCGTTCCCAGATCAGCGGGTCGAACGGCACCAGCAACGCGCGGGCGTTGTTCCGTCGCGGCATCGCCGTACCCAGGAACAGGTACGCCGGCTGCGACCAGCCCTCGACGGCGACTTCGACCAGCCGACCGTCCTCGACCAGCTCGGCGAGCCGGGGTCTCGCGACCGGCATCTTGAGCCGGAAGTAGTCGGCGAGGTCGGTCGCCGTACCGATGCCATGACAGCGCGCGGCGACCAGCAACAACTCGCGGTGTGCGGTCTCGTCGTCGGGTGTCGGTACGTCGAGAATCGCCTGCGGGATAACGCGTTCGGTGACGTCGTAGACCCGCTCGAAGTTGCGGCGATCGGCCGCGGTGACCGCGCCGGCGTAGAAGAGGTATTCCAGCGTGGTCTTGGCGTCGGACCAGTTCCAGCCCCAGTTGTCCTTGGTCCGCTTCTCGTCCGCGGTGAGCTGGCCGGCGGTGAGCGGCCCGTGCGCGCGCACGGCGTCGAGGACGTGCTCGATGTAACCCGGGCGTTCGCGGATCACCTTTGCGATGTGTCCCCAGCGGTCGACGAGCTGTTCGGCCCGGCGCATCCGCCAGCGCATCAACGGATGCAACTCGACCGGCAGCAGCGCGGCCTCGTGCCCCCAGTACTCGAACAGTTCGCGGTCGCGGTAGGCCATCCGGTCGAGCATCGCCGTCGGGTACGCGCCCAGCCGGGAGAACGCCGGCCCGTAGTGCGCCCGCTGAAAGACGTTGACGCTGTCGATCTGGAGCAGGCCGGTGTGCTTGAGGACCCGGCGCAGGTGCCGCCTATCCGGCGCGGCCTTCGGGCGGGGGGCGGCGAAGCCCTGCGCGGCCAGCGCGACCCGGCGGGCCTGCGCCGCCGGCATCGTGAGCACGGCGGCATTCTGCCGGGCGGCTACGACGATTCGGTCAGTGCCGGTGCGCACATATCTCGATCGGTGCCATCCCGAACCCGTACAGCGGCTGGTCCAACGTGTGGCTGAACCCGAACGCGCGGTAGTGCACGACTAGATGGTCAAGCGAGTAGTGGCCACCGTTCGGCTGGCACACGGGATTGCGGATGGACAGCAGCAGTTCCACGCTGCCGTGCGGCGGGATGACGACCGGCAGCGCACGCGGGGTGGGATCGCGCAGCGTCGCCCAACCCATTGAGAGCTTGACCGGGTCGTAAGGGTCACTCGGCACGTCGTACACCGTCACCGGGTCGGAGCCGGTGTTCCTGAGCCCGTACTCGAGCGTCGCGATCGCGCCGGGTGCGCCAACGACCAGCCACCGGGTCGTGTCAAAGCCGTCGCTGACCGCATCGAGCGAATCGGGAGTCACCGGACCGAAGCTGCCGCCGAATTGCAGCGGCTGGTACGTCGCCGCGTAGTCGATCCGCGCACCGGCTGCGGCGAGCACCGCAACGAGAAGCACGCCGATCACCAGTGGCAAGGGAATTGGGGGCCAGCCGTGGTCGCGCCACCACTGCACGGCGTCGATGCGAGGACGGTCGAGCGCTGCGGTCGTCACCTCGCGTTCACCGTCTGCCCTTCCGGGACGCACAGGTCGATCGGGATGTAGTTGTGATCGAGCAGACCCCCGGGCCGCAGCAGGACGGCGGATGTGCGCTCCACCCCGAGCGCCTCGAACCGGAGCGGGATGCCGGTCACGACGTCGGCGAGTGCCGAACCGCAGTACGACGGCTTCGTCACCGTGACCAGCAACGTCAGCGACTCGTGCGGCTTGAGGGTCATTGGGAACGCGCGCGGCGTCGAGTCGGTGAGGGTCGTCCAGCCGAGCGACGTGATCTCGGAGCCGGAGCCGAGCCCGAGCACCCGGACGTCCTTGTCGCTCAAGTTGGCGAGCGGGTACTGCAACGTCGCGGTCGAACCGGGCGGACCCGCAAGCACGTACTCCGTATCGGCGAGACCGTCGTTCGCAATCTGCACCGATCGCCACTGCACCGGGCCGAGCGATCCGCTACCGGGGCCGAACGGCTGGAAACTGTAGACGTAGGCGATGCGCAGCGCCGCTCCGGTGACGACGCCGATCATGAGCAGTGCCATCAGCAACGGCAACAGCCACCGAGGCGCGCGGAACCGCGGCCAGCGTGCGGCATCGGCGCGGTAGGGCACTTCGAGTGAGGTGACGGCCACGAGCGGGGACGATACCGGCGCGTATGCGTCTTCGCCAGGCAGGTACGCCCCGCTACAACACCGGAGTGTTGTCGTCGACGATGGTGACGACGCCGTCCCAGTCGCCGAGTTGCGCCGGGCCGAGCTCCTGCGTCGGCGGACTGACGGGCGTGCCGTCGGGCGGCGGCGGGGTCGCGTACGCGTAATGGCTGGTGTCCGTGAACTCGAGCGAGGCGAGATACTTGCCCGGCGGGAAGCCCTGCGGAACGGTCAGCGGCACTCGCCACGTTCCGTCGGCCTTCGTGCCGCTGATCGGGGCGTTGACCCAGGTCGAGAAGAGCCTCGGAGCGCTGTCGGACCACGGCCCGATCGGGTAAAGGTCGACCTCGACCCCGGTCACGCCGTCGCCGTCCGGATCGTGCGCGTGCACGTCGAACGTCAACTTCGTCGACGCCGGCACCGAGTCGACCGACCGCTGCGACACCGCGAAGCTTTCGATCGTCGGCGGTTGCGGGTCGTCGACTCCCAAGACGGTGAACTGACCGGCACCGGCCGGCAACTCGTGTTGGCTCGAATCGCAGGTCGGAACGTCCAGGCAGAACCGCTGGTAGAGATCCGGCGGATTCCAGTAGCCCGGAGTGAGATTCGCCCGGTCGGAGACCCACACCGCGATCTCCCAGCCGCCGGACAGCGACCGGCGTGGGAGTGGAATCGTCGTTTGCCACCAGCCGTCGTTGATCGTGCCGGTCGCCGGCGTCGGGCCGGCCCACGCGCAGCTGCCCTGAGACCCGGATGGCGAGTAGGGGCAGAACCCGAGATTGGGGGCCGAGACGCCGGAGCCGACATCGGTGATGTGCGCCCGCACGGTGACGGTCGCGGCAACGGTACGGGTGTCGACCGTCGTCGGTGACGCCGTCAGCGCCAACACCTGCGGCGGGCTCACATCCGGGTTGGTGTCGACGATCGTGAACTCGCCGCTACCACCGCCATGGCGGCCCACGCGGTCGATCAACTGGATGTCGACCGGACTGACCCCGGCGGGCGTATAGCGAGACACTTGGCCGGTAGCTCGCCACACTCCGTTGCGCACCGTTCCTGCGAACGGCTGCTCGGCGCCACGAAGCGGCGCGATCGACGACACGTACGGGATCTGAATGCCGGTGTCGTCGAGTCCGGTGAAGGTGACCGTGATCGTGGCCGGCCCGTTGCTGACGTCGACGACCGGCGGTGTCACGACGACATTGACCGCCGAGGGCGGCTCGGTGTCGTACTTGCAATTCACCAGCGGTACGTCGATCCCATCCAGGGTGCAGTAGTTGACCTCGGTCCCGCCGTTGTTGAGGTCGACGCCGCCGCCACCGTCGAGGTCGTCGCTGCCGGCGTCGCCGTACAACTTGTCGTTGGCGCCGAAGCCGCGCAGGGTGTCGTCACCGCCGCCGCCGTGCTCGAGGTCGCCGTCCGGCCCGCCGTCGAGCACGTCGTTGCCGGGCCCGCCCTGCAGGACGTTCGCGCCCAAGCCGCCATCGAGATTGTCGCTGCCGTAGCCGCCGTACACCGTGTCGTTGCCGGGGCCGCCGTACAGCCGGTCGGATCCGTAACCACCGTCGATCGTGTCGGCACCGCCGCCGCCGAAGATGGTGTCGTTGCCGGCCCGCCCACAGATCACGTCGGGTCCGGGCGTGCCGCGAAGCACGTCGTTGCCGATGGTTCCGACGATCGTGCAGCGCGCGCCGTTGGCGGCGAAGTAGCTCGTGGCTTCGGCGGGCAATGCGGTAACCGCGCCGCCCATCACCAGCAGCGCCGCGATCGCAAACGTCCTGCCCAGCCCCCGTGTCACTGCCAAACCGTCCTGAGGAACTCCCACGTCAGCGTGGTCATGTCGAGACCGGACGCGGCCGGCCCGCGGCCGGCGGGGTAAGTATGCGTGAGCGACGAGCTCACGATCAGCTCAACGCGAGAATTGCCGGCGCATCCGTTAGCCCGCCACACCGACAGTGGTCCGGCCCGGGAGTCGGCGCCGGTGACGCAGCCGTCGGCGGTGGCGACGAGACCGATGCTCGTTCGCGCGGACGGGAACCCTGCTGGGTCGAGCGGCGACCGGGCAACGCCGGCCACCGGGATCACCGGGTCGCGACCGCCGTGCACGTGCAGCACCGACACCGGCCGCGACGGCTCGCACCGCCCCGCGACCAGATCGCCCGCGACGGCAACCGCAACCCGTACGACGTCCGCCGCCGAACAGACAAGCCGGTACGACATGAGTGCGCCGTTGCTGAAGCCGGTCACCGCGACCCGGGACGGATCGATCGAGGTACGGCGGGCGACGTCGGCAATGACCGCGCGCAGGAACGCGACGTCGTCGATGCCACGGCCGGCCGCGGGTTGGCAGCAGGTGCCGGCGTTCCACGACTCCCCGACGCCGTCGGGATAGGCCACGACAACACCCGCGGCGGCGGCGCCGGCGTCGAGCCCGCTGTGCCGCTCCCACGACAGCGCGGATCCATGCAGCTGGTGCAGCGCGAGCAGCAACGGCCGGGCATGCCCGCCGCCGGCCGGGAGGAATAGCCGGTAATCCCGCGCGAGCCCGCCGACCCGCAGCGTCACGAGCTGGGAGCCGGCGACGAAGGCATCGGCCGGGCGGGCGCCCTGCGCCGGGCGGAACAGCAGCAAGGCCGGCGCCATGACGACCAGGGCGCACAGCCCCAAGCCGAGCCGGCGCAGGACAGTCATGCCACCAGCCTCGGTGCCCGGCCGACCCCGCCGAAGCCGAATCGGACTGAATCATCCGAACGGTCAGGCCCGGTCGTGGGTACGGGACCGGGGACGCGGAAGAATGAGGAGCGATGGCTGACGACACCGGCAAGTTCGGCTACAAGCTCATGGCGACGATCGCCGCCATCCTCGGGGCGCTGGTCGCGCGCAAGTCGCTAACCTTCGCCTGGAAGGCCGCGACCGGCAAGGAGCCGCCGGCGAATCCCGAGCACCCGACCGTGACCTGGCCGGAGGCGGTCAGCTGGGCGGTCGTGTCCGGCGCGGTCGTCGGCCTCGCCCGGCTCGCGGCGCAGAAGCGGGTGGCCGCGTCCTGGCACCGCTCGACCGGCTCGCCGCCCCCGTCCCGCGACTGAGTTCCAGTCGCGCCGCCACCGCGACATAGATGTCGCGCTGGTGGCGATGATCTTGCTCACCCGATGCGCCGCTCACGGAGAGTGAGACGACCGCGACACGCCGAAATCACAATAAGCGTTTACCGAACCTGATCCGGGCGTACTTTCCGGATCGTGGCTGAACCCGCACTCAGCGCTCGACGGCTCGCGGCGATCCCGAACCTCGACGCGCTGTTCAGCGCCCGGTTACGCCAAGGCGTCGGCGCCGCGTTGGCCGACGAGACCGGCCCGGTCGTGTTCGCCGCCCCGCCGGCCGGGACCTGGACCGTCCACCTGCACGAAGGCCGGGTCCGGCTCTCCCGCGGCTCGGTGCCCAAGCCACGGGCCACCATCACCGTCGAGCCGAGCGTCCTCGGCGCGGTGCTCGACGGCCGGCTCTCCGGCGTCGAGGCGTTCCTCGACCACGGCCTGACCGTGCGCGGCGACCTCGCGCTCGCGTTGCAGATGGACGGCGCGTTCGACGTCGGCCAGCGCCCGGTCAACCACCCGGTGGCCCGAGTCCGCAACGTTCTCGGCGTCCGTACGGCGTACCTCGAGGCCGGCCCGCGGGACGCGCCGCCGGTGATCCTGCTGCACGGGCTCGGCGCGACCAACGCCTCGATGCTGCCGCTGCTGGCCGACCTCGCCCACGACTACCGGGTGATCGCGCCGGACTTCCCCGGCTTCGGCGCGTCCGGCGCGCCGCGCTGGCGCTACCGCGCGACCGACCTCGCCCGCTGGCTCGCGGCGTTCCAACTCGTGGTCGACGCGCGGCCGGCCGCCCTGGTCGGAAACTCCCTCGGCGGCCGGGTCGCGATCGAGGCCGGCCTGACCGAGCCGGACTCGGTCCGGCGGATGGTGTTGCTGTGCCCGTCGCCGGCGTTCCGGCGGATGCGACAGTTCATCCCGCTGGTCCGGCTGCTGCCGCCGGACGCCGTCGTACCGCCGCTGCCGATGCTGCATCGCGCGGTCGTCGCCGGCATCAAGGGCATGTTCTCCCGGCCGAGCCGGCTCGCCCCGACCTGGTACGACGCCGCGGCCGACGAGCATCTGCGGGTCATGCGCGACTACCGGCACCGGCGCGCGTTCTTCGCCTGCCTCAAGCAGATCTATCTCGAAGAAGCCTTTGGTGACACCGGTTTCTGGGACCGGCTGCCGAACCTGTCGACACCGGCGTTGTTCGTCTGGGGTGACCACGACCGGCTGGTGCCGGCGTCGTTCGAGCGCCACGTCGTCGCCGCGGTACCGAACGCGACATCGGTCTGCATGGCCGACTGTGGGCACGTACCGCAGTTCGAGCACCCGCGCGAGACCATCCGGCTGGTCCGCGACTTCCTAACGGCGTAGGTCGTCTAGCGGCGCAGGTCCACCAGCACCCGGTCGCCCAGCTTCACGGTCTCCCGCCGGTTCAGTGCCGCGCCGGCGACCGCACCGGCGAGGAACGGTACGACGGAGGCCGCGTTACGCCCGGCGCGGCGCAGCAGCCGCTGCCGCAGCTGGGCCCTTGCGGCGCCGCCGACCACGCCGCCGAGTCCCTGCCGCTCCGCGAACGGGTCGATGCCACGCCGCCGCGCCCACGCGGTGAGGTAGGCGGTGCCGCGGGTCGTCGCGGAGCCCGGCACCCCGCGGCCGTAGAGCTCGTGCAGTTCGGCGATCAGCTTCACCTCGATCGCGACGACCGCGAGTGTCTCGGCGGCGATCTGGACCGGTGCGGACAGGTATGCGGGCGGGGCGGCGATCTCGATGGTCGACAGCAGTCCCCCGGCGGCGCCGACGGCGGCGGTCGCCCGGGCTGCGTTCGCGACGAGCTGGGCGGCGACCTGATCGTCGGTCAGCGAGCCGTGATGGCGCCGTAACGTCTCCCGGTCGCGGATCGGGATGTGCGGCGCGACCTCGATCACCGTGTCGACGAGCCGGCGGCCGCTGGTGGCGAGAAGCACCGCGAGCCGCCCGACCAGACCCGCACGGGTGCGGCGGTCGAGCGGCTCGTCGTCGATCAGCCGTGCGACGACGGCTGGGACCGAGTCTTCTATTGCGCGCACTCCTTGCAGATCATCTTCTTCTCGTTGGCGAGCTGGCTGCGGTGGCGGACGAGGAAGCAGCTCATGCAGGTGAACTCGTCCTGCTGCTTCGGCACGACCCGGACGGTGAGCTCTTCACCGGAGAGGTCGGCGCCGGGCAGTTCGAGTGACTCGGCGAGCTCCGCCTCGTCGACGTCGACGGCGCCGGCTTGCTGGTCGCGGCGCGCCTTCAGCTCTTCAATGCTGTCCTCGCCCAGATCGCTGTCATCTGTGCGCGGCTGGTCGTAATCGGTTGCCATCGATCCTGCCTTCCCTGGTCTGGCGCGCGTACAACGCCAACACAGGCTCGGTTGTGCCCGCTTTCGGCGACGAATTCCTCGCGTCGCGAACGCGCACCGTACCAGCGTCCGGGTGAAGAACACCTGATCTGCCAGGATGCGCCACTAGACATGACGTGATCCCGGGAGGAAATGTGTCCGTCTTCGCCCTCGGCGAGCGGGTTCCGTCCATCGATCCCTCGGCATTCGTACACCCCGATGCCACCGTCATAGGCGCGGTCACCATCGGACCTGAGTCGACTGTCTGGCCCGGTGCCGTGCTTCGCGGCGACTACGGCGAGATATTCGTCGGCGCCCGCACTTCGGTTCAAGACGGATCCGTCGTACACGCGACCGCCGAGCTGCCCACGCGGATCGGCGACGAGTGTGTGATTGGTCACCTTGCCCATCTGGAGGGCTGCACGGTCGAGAACCGCAGCCTGGTCGGGTCCGGATCGGTCGTCCTGCATCGCGCCGTGGTCCGCACCGGCGCCCTCGTTGGGGCCGGCGCCGTCGTCCCGAACGACATGGAGGTCCCGCCGTACGCGCTCGCCTTGGGGGTGCCGGCGAAGATCCGCCCGGACGCCGTCCCCGAGGGCGCGCACGACGAGGGCGTGGCGCTGTACGTCGCGAACGGCAAGCGCTACCGGGAGCAGTTGCGCCGGATCGACTGAGCCGGCGCAGTCGCGGGTAGGCGTACCGCATGGCGATCATCGGTTACTTCCTGTCCAGCGAGGAGCACCCCGGCAGCGAGCTGGTCACCGCGGCGGCGGCGGCCGAGCGGGCCGGGTTCGAGGCGCTCTGGATCTCCGACCACTTCCATCCGTGGCTGGACGAGCAGGGGCACAGCCCGTTCGTCTGGTCGGTGCTCGGCGGGATCGCGGCGGTCACCGAAAAGGTGCCGGTGACGACGGCGGTCACCTGCCCGACGATGCGCATCCATCCGGCGGTGATCGCGCAGGCCACCGCGACGACCGCGGAGCTGTTCGGCAAGACCCCCGACGGGCGCGGCCGGTTCTCGTTCGGCATCGGCACCGGCGAGGCGCTGAACGAGCACATTCTCGGCGACAAGTGGCCGACGCCCGAGGTCCGGCTCTCGATGCTGACGGAGGCGGTCGCGGTGATCCGCGAACTGTGGAAGGGCGAGATGGTCGACCACGACGGCGAGCACTACGTCGTCGAGAACGCGCGCATCTACACGTTGCCGCCGTACACGCCTGAGATCCTGATGTCGGCGTTCGGGCCGAAGGCGCTGCAGGTCGCGGCGCACATCGCGGACGGCTTCATGACGACCTCGCCGAGCGCCGAGGACATCGCGACATACCGGCGTGGCGGCGGGCGCGGCCGGACCCAGGGCGGGGTCAAGGTCTGCTGGCACGAGGACAAGCAGCAGGCGGTGAAGATCGCCCATTCGCTGTGGCGGACGTCGGGCGTGCCCGGGCAGTTGTCGCAGGACCTGCCGACGCCGACGCACTTCGACCAGGCCAGCGAGCTGGTGACCGAGGAGATGACCGCGTCGAGCGTGGTCTGCGGCTCCGACGTCGACGAGCACGTGAAGGCGATCCAGGAGTACGTCGACGCCGGCTTCGACGAGGTCTACGTCGCCCAGATGGGCCCGGACCAGGAAGGCATGATCCACTTCTACGAACGCGAGGTGCTGCCGAGGCTGCGCTGACGCGCACCCCGTCAGGCGCACTTCGGAGGGCTGGCGACCACGACACGCGGCAAATCGGGCGCGGATCTGGTCGCCAGCCCTCCGAAGTGACGACGTACGCTCTGCCGAACGACGTTCGGTCAGGAGGCCGCGCCGATGGACTTTCGTGACACGCCGGACGAGGCGGAGTTCCGCGCGTCGCTGCGGCAGTGGTTGACCGACACGCTGCCGGCCGGCTGGGCCGAGCGAACGCCGTCGCCGGGCCGGTGGGACGAAGCGTTCACCCGCGACTGGACCCGCAAGCTCTACGACGCCGGGTACGTCGGCCTGACCTGGCCCAAGGAGTACGGCGGCGGCGGCGCGCCGCACACGTACCAAGGCATCTACCTCGAGGAGACCGCGCGAGTCGGCGCGCCGGATCACATCGGGGTCATCGGCCTCGGCATGGCCGGCCCGACGATCATCGCCTGGGGCAGCGACGAGCAGAAGAAGCGCTACCTGCCGCCACTGCTCGCCGGCGAAGAGGTGTGGTGCCAGGGGTTCAGTGAGCCGGGCAGCGGCTCCGACCTCGCCGGCGCCCGGACTCGGGCCGAGCTCGACGGCGACGAGTGGGTCGTCAACGGGCAGAAGGTGTGGTCGTCGTACGCGCACATCGCCGACTGGTGCATCCTCGTCGTCCGCACCGATCCATCGGCGTCGAAGCACGCAGGCTTGTCGTACCTGCTCGTGGACATGCACGCGCCAGGGGTCGAGGTGCGGCCGCTGCGACAGATCACCGGCGACCCGGAATTCAACGAAGTGTTCTTCACCGACGTACGGGTGCCGCGCGACTCGATGCTCGGCCAGCCGGGTGACGGGTGGAACGTCGCCATGACGACGCTGTTGCACGAGCGCGGGACACTCGGCTTCGCGCTGACCGCGGCGCTGGAACGGCAGGTGCTCAATCTGGTGAAGCTGGCTCGGCAGGTCGGTGCGGACGATCCGGTTGTGCGCGATCAGATCGCGCAGCAGTGGATCGACTTGCAGGCGTTGCGGTTCACGAACTATCGCTCGTTGACCGCGTTGCAGAAGACCGGCGTACCCGGGCCAGAAGGATCAGTCGCGAAGCTGCACTGGTCGGAGACGAACCAGCGGCTCACCAAACTTGCGTTGTCGTTGCAGGGGCTTGCGTCGCAACTCGACGGCGAGGGCGCGGTGTGGGACGGCTACTGGCAGTACCAGCAACTGCGCAGCCGCGGCAACACGATCGAGGCCGGCACCAGTGAGGTGCTGCGCAACATCATCGCCGAGCGCGTCGTCGGCTTGCCCAGGAGTCGTTGATGGACTTCGCTTTTTCGGCCGAACAGGAACTGTTGCGTTCCTCGGTGCGCGACTACTTGCGCGATCGGTACGGCGACGAGCGGGTTGTCGCACTGGCCGAAAGCGACGCCGGCTGGGATCCGTCGTCGTGGCGCGAGCTCGCCGACATGGGTTGGCTCGATCCGTCCCTCGGGCTGCTCGAACACGCGGTGATCGC
>JAVEEG010000080.1 GCA_030840585.1 Frankiaceae bacterium
CCAGCACCCGATGAAGTACAACGACATCTGCATGCTCGGCACTGGCTGCATCACCGCGACTGGCAACCGCAACATCGCGGACTTCTTCGAGGTCACGATCGACAATCAGGGCCGCGCGCGGATCGTCTACACCGACACCTCGAACGGCCTCTCGTCGGTGCTCGGCAACGTCGAGGCGGCGGACCACTCCGGTGCCGCGCTCGTCTCGGTCGCGACCCAGGAGACCGGTCTGAACGCGTGGACCGGTCGGCCGCTGAAGGCGGCGGAGTCGCAGGCGCCGATCGCGCAGATCACCGACCCGGCGAGCGACGCGAAGTACCCGGTCCTCGGCGGCACCAACGTGCCCGGTGCGGACATCGAGAAGATCCAGGTGGCCCGCAACAGCAAGACGCTGCGGATCACGGTGACGACGGCACACGGCACGCTCGCGGACGCGGCGCAGGCCGCGCGGGCGTCGTACGGCCGGTTGGTCGTGCGCTGGCAGATGGGCAACACGCTCTACCACGCTGGTGTCGACATGGACGCGAGCGGCCAGACCCCGGCGACGTTCTACGCCGGCAAGACGCAGAGCACCGACTCGTGCTCGGTGTCGGCCTGTGACCCGCACACGCTCGACTACATCGCGCCGCCGCTCTCGGGCGCGGTCGCGGCGACCGGCTCGGTCAAGGCGGGGCAGAACACGATCTACACGATCGACGTCCCGCTGTCGGCGATCGGCAACCCGTCGTCGAAGAGCCTGCTCGAAGAGGTCGCCGGTTACGTGTTCGCGTCGCCGGTGCCAGGCAGCTCGCCGGACACCAAGGTGCAGAGCGACTCCGACGAGGTGCCGCTCGAGCTCGAGGGCACGAAGTCGTTCAACTTCGAGGCCGCGGCGGCGAAGCACGGAACGTTCGCCGGCGCGATCCTCCCCGAGGTGCTGCTGCTCCCCGTGCTCGGTCTGGCCACGCTGGCCCGGCGCCGCCGCCGCGCCTGACGCCGTAGCGCACGCCAATCGCGCGCTGGTTCGCTTCTAGGTGAACCAGCGCGCGATTGCGGTGCCCGAGGCGTAGCGGGCAGGAAATCGGACACACGTAACGAAGTGCGCGTTATGCCCCAGCGCACCGTGTCCTGCCTCGCCGCCGCCGCCGCACTTGCCCTGACCGGCCTCGCCGCCGGCTCCGCCACCGCCGGCACGTCGGCGTCGACGCCGGTGTTCGGCGTACCGCGGATCGTCGACCCCATCCACGCGTACGGCGAGCCCGACCTCGCGGTCAACCCGAAGTCCGGCGCGCTCCACGCGTCCGGCCCGCAGGGCACCGGCAGCCAGCGCTCGATCTGGAACGTCAGCCGGGACGGCGGCGACTCCTACCGCATCGTCCAGAGCGTGCCGCCGAACGCCTACCAGTCACAGGTGCAGCCGACGAAGAGCCTCGTCGGCCCGGGCGGCGGCGACACCGACATCGCGATCGCGCACAACGGCAAGACGTTCTTCAACGACCTCTACAGCCTGACTTGTTTCGCCGCCGGCACGACCAGCGACGACGGCGCGACGCAACCGTCGTACGCCGCTCCTGGCGACGCCGGCTGCTCGCAGGTCGGCGCCGACCGGCAGTGGTTCGCGCTGTTCGACCCGCAGCCCGCCGATCACACTGTCTCGCCGTACACCGGGACGAAGCCGCTGGCGTACATGGAGTACCAGCAGCAGGGCACGACCCAGGACCAGGTCTCGATGTCGACCGACGGCGTCAACTACCTGACCTCCGCCGGCGTCTACGCCGACGACGGCAAGCACAGCCCCAACCACACGCCGCCGATCGTCGACCAGCACACCGGCGACCTGCTCGGACTGACCTCGAACGGCAGCAGCAACTCGCTCGCACTCGCGCTCGGCAAGCCGGACGCGGCGGGCAAGCTGACGTTCACGTACACGCCGGTCGCCGACCACCTCGCCGGCAACCCGCAGACGCTGTTCCCGACGTTGGCCGAGGACACCGCCCGCAACCTGTACGCCGTCTGGATCGACAGCACGAAGTACCAGGTCTGGTACTCGTGGGCGCCGGCGGCGGGCAACTGGTCGGCGTGGACCACGCCGCGGCAGGTCAACACCGCACCGGCCAACACGAACGTCCTTCCGTGGGCGGTCGCGGGCGGCCCGGGCATCCTCGACATCGCGTGGTACGGGACGAACAAGACGCTGGCGCAGCTGACGTCGAGCGACCCGCTCAAGAGCGACGGGCCGTCGGCCTCGGATGGCCAGACGTGGAACCTCTTCTTCGACCAGGTCACCAGCGCGAACTCGGCCATGCCAGTCGGCCACGAGGTCGTCGCGGCGCAGCACCCGATGCACTACAACGACATCTGCATGGACGGCACGCTGTGTGCGGCGAGCGGCGGAAACCGTAATCAGGCCGACTTCTTCAAGGTCGTGCTGGCCGCGGACGGGCGAGCGCGGATCATCTTCACCGACGAATCCAACGGCCTGTCGGAGCTCAACAACACCGACAGCGCAGCCGACCATGCCGGCGCCGCGCTCGACACGGTCGTCACGCAAGAGGGCGGCCTGAACGCCTACACCGGCAAGCCGCTGACGCCGCGGGAGACCCGGGCGCCGCGCGCCTCGGTCACCGATCCGAGCGGCGACGCGTTGTTCCGCCCGCTCGGCGGCACCAACGTCGCCGCGGCCGATATCAAGCTGCTCGCGGTCAAGCGCACGGCGTCCGATCTGGTGTTCACGATCGGGACGGCCGGCGGAACGCTCGGCGACGCCGCGGTGGCCGGCCGCACCGCAACGGCCGAACTCGTCGTGCGCTGGCAACAGGGCAACCGGCTCTACCACGCCGGCATCTGGCAGACGGCCGCTGGCGGTCCGCTGAACGGCTACGCCGGCACGACCTCCTCGGTCGACCTCTGCTCAGTGAGCCTCTGCAAGCCCAACTACCTCCAGTACGGCGCGGTGCCGCTGCCCGGCACGTCGGCCGCGACCGCCACGTCGGCGAGCGGAGCGCAGGGCACGACGTACACGCTGACCGTGCCGCTGACCGCGGTCGGCAGCCCGAGCGCGTCGACGCTGCTCGAAGAGGTCATGGGCTTCGTCACCGTCTCGGCCGTGCCGCCGGCGGTGCAGCTGGACACGGCCTCGGCGTTCGCCGACGAGGTGCCGCTGCAGATCGAAGGCACCAAGACGTTCAACTTCCGGGCCGCGTCGGTCACCGGCGGCGGTACGACGAAGACGCCATCCGGCTCCGGCTCCGGTTCGAAGTCGGGGTCCGGCGGCAGCAAGTCCGGCGGTCTCGCGGACACCGGCCTGCCGATCGGGTTGCCGATCCTCGCGATCCTGCTCACCGCAACCGCCCTGGGCCTGCGCCGGTTTGCGCGTGGCCCAGCTGCAGCATTCAGCAGGGCTGGCCGCCGTCAGCTGTGATGACCCAGTAGTAGCTGCCATCCAGCTGGCGGTAGAGCGTCGCGTCCACCGTCCGTGGTGGGTCCTGGCGAACGATGCACTTCGGCGGACCGTTGGGGCGCTCCAGCGGTGCGCACCGTTTCGGTCCGTCAAGCGAGCCGCTGTGAATGCAGGGCAACTGGAATCCGGGTCCTGGCCGATGCTCCTCGATGACGCCGTGCACCGTCTTGGACTGCCCGGGCCGTAACGAGATCAACTCGGAACCCGAAGAACAACCCGCCACGGCAGCCACGGCCGCCGCGACGGCAACTCCGACCAACCACTCGCGAATGCTCATCATCACAGATCACTCACCAGGACAGTGGTCCCAATAATCGTAGAACCCACCGGCCGTGGTGACGACACCCGATGCGTTCTCCAAGGTCTCCGCCGCCGAACCCGAGTAAATCCAGTTCGTCTGCTGGTGTGCCGCGCCGTAGATAGAAACGCCATTCGTTGACGCCGCCGACCAGATGGTCTTCGCAGTCGTCTTGCGAAGGTAGAAAAAGCTTCCGTCAATGGTGTTGGAACCATTCGTAAAGCCGCGTTCGTCGACCCACTCCGCGGTCCGGCCAGTGACGTAGTCGTAGATGGGCAGGCCATTCCAGGCGGTGAACACTTGAGACGGAGCAGCGATCCCTGTGGTGACGTTAAACAACGTCGTTGTTACCCTGCCGGTCGAGTTTCCCGCTTGCGCCGGGGTTTGGTACTGCACTGTCGCTCGGACGTCGTCAGCAGCGTTGACGGTCCACGAGGCAAATCTGGTCGGACCTTCGGAGTTTGGATCGATGTTATTGACGTCAAAGATCACCTCGTACCAACCATAGTCATCGTTGAGCCCTGTCTGATCGACCTCGACCCCAGTCTGAATAAGGCTCGCTTCGTAATCCGGGTCACCGCCGAGTCCGACCCAAATCGGATGATCTGAGGCATGCGGGCACGCGGCGACAAACGTTGGTTCGGTGAACCTGCCTGAGGCGGTGAAGTACGCGTTGCGAGTCGTCGTGGCCAACTCCATTCCCGCCCAAGCCGGCGACGACCCGAAGAACCGATCGGTAACCGCGCAAACGGTCGGGGCCGCAGTACCCGCGTAGTGCTGCCATTCCGACGTCCAGGCCGCGCGTTCGGCTGGGTCGGTCGGCCGGGCGGGGAATCCGAATGTGTCGAGCTCCTCGTCCGTGGCGTTAACTGGCGACCAGCTAACGGGCGGGACGAGCGAATACACGCGGTTTCCGTGTCCCACATCAATCGCGAAGCTGGTGCCGGTGATTCCGGTCGCGCTCGCGATGAGACTCTGCGACACCACAGGTAAGGAATCGCATCCCGCAGCCGATGCCCCGTCTAGATCACCGCCTCCGTCGGCGGCAACCGGCGCGAAGTGGCCAGCGAGACTGAGACCCAAGAGGCCCACAACAGTCGCCGCCACTACCCGTGTCCGCCGTCGGAGAGACGTTGCCCTTGATCGCGACATCGTGCCGCCCCCCGACCGATTCCGGTGCCTCGGATACTGACAGGGATTCGACTGGAGCGTTGTCGAATGGCGATTCGCGCCGGATTGCGTTACTCGGGTTTGGCGTCGATGCCGGCTTCCTTGCGTTGCTGTGCAGTGATCGGTGTCGGCGCGCCGGTGAGCGGGTCGCCGCCACTGCTCGCCTTCGGGAACGCCATCACCTCGCGGATCGCGTCAGTACCGGCGAGCGTCGCCGCCAGCCGGTCGAGTCCGAACGCGATGCCGCCATGCGGTGGCGGCCCGAATTTGAACGCCTCCAACAAGAATCCGAACTTCGACTCCGCTTCGTCGCGGGACAAGCCAATGACGTCGAAGACCCGCTGCTGCATCTCCCGGCGGTGGATACGGATCGACCCGCCGCCCAACTCCATTCCGTTGCCGACGACGTCGTACGCGCGGGCGAGCGCGTGCTCCGGCTCGGTGTGGAACGTCTCCGCCCACTCCTGCGTCGGCGCGGTGAACGGGTGGTGCACGGCGGTCCAGCGCGCCGTCTCGCCGACCGCCGGGTTGTCCGCCGACACCGGCTCGAACATCGGTGCGTCGACCACCCAGAGGAACTGCCACTCCCCCTCGCGGATCAGGCCGCGTTGGCGGCCAACGGCGTTGCGCAGCGCACCGAGAAGTTCCAGCGTCGTACGGCGCGGCCCGGCCGCGAACAGGATCGCGTCACCC
>JAVEEG010000127.1 GCA_030840585.1 Frankiaceae bacterium
TCCCAGAAATTCATCTGAGAGGCACGCTGACATGGCTGAGGTTCTGGTACTCGTCGAGCACGTCGACGGCGCGCCCAAGAAGGTCACCTTCGAACTGCTGACGCTCGCGCGTTCGCTCGGCGAGCCGTCCGCGGTCTTCGTCGGCAACGGCGCGGACAACGCGAAGGACAAGCTCGCGGAATACGGCGCGGCGAAGATCTATGTCGCCGGTGGTGACGACCACGACTCGTATCTGGTCGCGCCGAAGGCCGAGGTGCTCGCGCAGATCGTCGGCGCATCCTCGCCGGCCGCGGTGCTGATCCCGAGTACGCCGGAAGGCAAGGAAGTCGCGGCCCGGTTGGCGGTCAAGCTCGACGCCGGTCTCATCACTGACGCGGTCGGTGTCGAGGACGGATTCGTCGCCCGGCAGAGCATCTTCGGCGGCGCGTTCAACGTGACGTCGAAGGTGAGCAGAGGTACGCCGATCATCACGGTGCGGCCCAACTCGACGGCGCCGGAGCCGGCGCCCGCGGCCGGCACCGAAGAGCAGGTCAGCGTCACGCTGTCGGACGCGGCCAAGAAGGCCAAGGTGCTCGACCGGGTCAGCGAGAAGAAGGGTGGCCGGCCCGAGTTGACCGAAGCGGCGATCGTCGTCTCCGGTGGTCGTGGCCTCGGCGACGGCTCCAACTTCGCGCTCATCGAAAAGCTCGCCGATTCCCTCGGTGCGGCCGTCGGTGCCTCGCGCGCCGCGACCGACGCGGGCTGGTACCCGCACACCAATCAGGTCGGGCAGACCGGCAAGACCGTGTCGCCGCAGCTGTACATGGCGGTCGGCATCTCGGGTGCGATCCAGCACCGGGCCGGCATGCAGACGTCGAAGACGATCGTCGCGATCAACAAGGATCCCGAAGCGCCGATCTTCGAGTTGGTCGACTTCGGCGTCGTCGGCGACCTGTTCAACGTCGTGCCGCAACTCACCGACGAGATCGAGAAGCGCCACAACGGCTAACCGCTCAGCCCCTTGACGCCAAGAGCCCGCCAAAATACCTTTGGGTAGGGATTTTTCTTGGGGGCGCTGTGCACACTTTCAACCGACTGCTCACCGTTTTCAGTGCAATAGTCGCGCTAGTCGTCGGGGGGCTGGCGGCACCCACGTCGGCTGGCGTTGGCGCCGGACAGCCCTGCGCCCATGGCGGAAACTTTGGCGCCACGGGATGCGTCAACGGGCGGAACGGCGAGCGCTACTACGCCGGGTTCGACGACTTCAGGAACGTGGCGCTGACAGCGACCGGCGCATCGGCTTCCAACCTGATCCATATCAATCAGGAAATGTGGTTCTACACCCACGCCACCGAGTCGCAGTGGGTGGAGATGGGGCTGCGGCAGGGTTACTGGATCCCGTGCGGCTGCGTTCGCTACGTGCGCTTCTGGGCCGACTTCGACGCGGCTCATAACGAATACCGGCACACGATCGCGTACCCCGCCGCCGACGGCACTGACCATCAGTACGAGGTGCTGCGCAACTCCAGCAACCACAACAACTGGGACGTCTACGTCGACTACAACTTCATCGGCACGTCCACGAACCAGGGCAGCGCCACCGGCTACGAGGTGCAGCACGGTCTGGAGACGACCATTGTCAATGGCAACGTTCATTCCGGCCTGGCCAATCACTCGCCGCTCGAATACATGAACAGTGCGGGAGCTTTCGTGCACGACTCTTACGAGGCGACCTGGGTGGACAGCCGCTGCTCGGGTACGACGACTGGGACGTACTGCCTCACCGGGTATGGCAACGGCTCGGATGTCTGGGAGGCGGCGAAGGGATGAACGGTCACTGGAAGGTAGGAATCGTCGCCGCAGCACTGGCCGTTGGCGGAACAATTACCGGCGTCGCCGTCGCTGATTCCAGCGGGGGAACCGCGGACACCGGGTCAGGAGCCACCGACGCACCAGTGCCTCCGGGTTACAGCGGCATTAACGATCCCGATCTGCAGGCGTGCATGGCGCGGCACGACATTTGCAACCCCGACGCAACGGCAGAGTCGCAAACCGTGCCCTGGACGATGCCTTTGCCGGCGGGAGCCTCGATCGTCAGTCGTGACCAGGCTCAGCAATTCGTGCTGAAAGCGATCGGTGCACCAGCGACGGCCCAAGTGTTCAGTGAACTCCTCTCGGGGTCAGTTGCCGAGAGTCAGCTGGGTATCGGCCGCAGCAGCAACGTGGACGAATCGCGCCCGGTCTGGGTGATCACTGTTGTGGCGCCCACCTACACAGATGGCGGCCCAGCAGCGGTTGGAGAGGTGAAGCCGTTCTACAGCGCCCTGGTCGACGCCGGCAGCGGACAGATCACCGATGACTGCACCGGCTGCGATTGGCTGACGAGTTCGAAGTAGGGCGGCAGGCGACACCGACTAGGGTCGTCGCGTGGCGTGGGATCGGCAGAGCGACAAGGCACGGCAACGGCTGCAGGATCAACTCGTCCGAGAGCAGGTGCGCGCGGTCGCGGCGGGTTCGGCGTACTGGAAGAAGCGGTTCGCCGACATCGCCCGACCGGCCGCGACCGTCACGACCGTAGACAAGCTCGGGTCGGTGCCCGCGGTCGGTGAACGCGACGTGAGCCCGACCGGCGACCCGGCCGCGATGGCGGCGCTTGTGTTGCACGGCGGCGAGCGGCATTTCGCCTTGCACGCCTCCGGACCGACGTTGCGAAAAGCCTTGCGCAAGAAGGCAATTCGCTCGCGCGAATACCCGCGCATCGTCGCCCGCGAGACCCGCGCGACCTCGTACGGCTGGACTGGGCTGGGCTTCCGCTACCCGGTCGCGTCGACCCGCGGCGACCTCGATGTCCTCGCCCGCACCGGAGCCCGGCTGTGGTCGGTGATCGGTGCGACCGCCGACGACGCGATGGTGGCCGCGGTCACGCCGGGTTCGGTTGAGCACGAGGCACTGCACTACGCCGCGCTCGGCGCCGGCTCGCCCGCGCTGTTCCCGGGTGTCGATCCGGCCGAGGTCGCGCTGGCCGCGACGCTGGCGCCGCCGACGATCCTCGCGGTCGCCGCGCCCGCCGCGGCCGAACTGCTGGCCGCGCTGCAAGAAGCCGGTACGCCGCTGCGCCAGCTCCGCACCCTGTTGCTCATCGGCGCGCCGAGCGAGGACGAGCGGGCCGCCGCGCGGCGCGCATTGGCCGAGGTCGGCGCGGCCGGCGATGCGGTCGTGCTCGCCGCGCACGTGCCGTCGGGCGGCCGGCTGCTGTGGGCCGAGTGCCGGCCCTCCGGTGGCGGCACCGGCCTGCACTCCTATCCCGACTACGACCTGGTCCAGCTGGTCGACGCCGAGACCGGCGAGCCGACCACTGATGCCGGCGAGCTGGTGCTGTCGCAACTCGGCCTGCGCGGCAGCGCACTGTTGCGCTGGCGGACCGGTGATCTGGTCGCCAGCATCGACCACGCGCCCTGCCCGGCCTGCCAGCGGCAGGTGCCGCGCCTGGTCGGCGTCCGGCGGGCCGCGCTGGTCGTCGCGACCGACACCGGCCGGCCGCTCGACCTGCGGTCGGTCGCCGGCGCGCTGGCCGGCCGGGCCGACCTGGCCGACTGGCGCGTGGTCGTCGGCAGCCGGGCCCGTGACGGCCGGCAGCAGGTCGTCGTACACCTGGCGCCAACATCGGATCCGGGCGAAGCGGCGGTCGGCGCCGCGGCCGACATCCGGGCCGCCGCCGGCATGCTGCCGTCGCAGCTCGTCGTGGCGGAGGACGGCGACCTCGGCCGGCTGGCCGGCCAGCCGTTGACGAGGCGCATGCTGGTCCGCCGATAGCGCGGATTACCGTTTCGGTCGTGGCCACCTTCGACGACCTCACCGACTACTACGCCGTCCCGCGTGTCTCCGGCTTGCGCCTGTCTCCCGACGGCAGCCGGTTGATTGCGACGATCGCGACCCTCAACGACGACGCCAACGGCTACGTCAACGCCTTGTGGGAGCTGGACCCGAACGGTCACCGCGCCGCGCGCCGGCTGACCTATTCGGAGAAGGGCGAGTCGGGCCCGGCGTTCCTGCCGGACGGGTCGATCGTGTTCGTCTCCAAGCGCGGCGGCGACGACGAGCCGGCCGC
>JAVEEG010000135.1 GCA_030840585.1 Frankiaceae bacterium
CGGATGGGGTACGGCGAACACCTCGACCTCGACCTCGGGCAACTCGCGCCGGACCGCACGCGACCAGGCCCAGCCCTGCCCGGCCATGTTCGCCGGGCCGATGCCGAGCACCGTCCCGCCGACCGCCAATCCCTCGCCGGACACCGACGCGGAAACGGGCGAGAGCGGTACGCCGATCGCACGAGCCACCTCGGCGTCGACCGCGACAGCACCTGGACGGTCAACGAGCAGCGGCCCGAACAACGCCGCCCAACGCGCCGACCGGTACCGGCCCCGTACGAACGACCGCAGCAGCCGGTGCCGCAGGCTCCGCACCTTGGCCGGCCAGCGACCGGGCGCCGGAGCGGCCGGTGGTGGCACCCGCAGCCGGACCACCTCGATGCCGTCGACGCTCGAGCGATCGGTACCGCCCGGCACCGGCCCGATCACCGTGACCGGCGGGCCGACCGACTTCGCATACGCCGCGACCCGAGGATCGCGGCCAACCTGGCGGCCGGTGACAACGACGGCGCCCGGCATCAGACCGACACGAGCGTCCGTAGCTCGCGTTCGAACGGTTCCAGCTGCGCCTCGCGGGTGTACGCGGCCGCGTACTCGCGGCACGCCGCTGCGTCGGACGGCATCGCACCACGGGCCGCATCGCCGGCTTTGATCAGCGCGTCCCGGATCGCGCCGGGCGACAGGTCCGCGCACGGGAACCACATGGGATAGCCGCGCAAGACGTCACTCGCCGCCGCCTCGGGCACGTGCACCGACACGATCGGCTTGCCGGTCGCCATGTACTCGTAGACCTTGCCCGACGTCACGTACTTCGATCCGGCCAGCGCCAGCAGCAACACGTCTACCGAGTCGTACGCCGCCGCGACCTCGGTCTTGGCGACCGGACCTTCGTAGCTGACGCCGATGCCTTCGTCGATCGGCAACGTCGCTCGCAGGATCGCCGACGACGTGTTGAAGTAGCCGAGGTGGCCGAACAGCCGCACGCCGGCATCGGACAACAACGGCTCGGCACGGGCCAGCCGCCAACCGGCGAAGAACTCGGCCAATGGCACCCGTTCGGTCATCGTGCCGAGATAGCCGAACTGCAGCGGGCGATCGTGATGTGGTTGCAACGCAAGGACGTCGCCGAGCAGTGTCGGCTCCCAACCGTTCTCGACGACGAGCATCCGATCGGCGACTTCGGGATACCGATGCATGTGCCATTCGCGCAACGGTTCGTTCACGAACGTCGCGCGGCTCGCGTCGTCGAGAACGCGCCGCTCCCAGTCCCAGGCCGGATGGCCGTCCGGGTACGCCGGTGCGTCCTCGTACAAGTTGAGCGTCCACGAGTCGCGGTAGTCGACGACGTACGGCAGTCCGAGCCGCTCACGCAAGTGCCACGCGACGGCGAACGCGGCATGCGGGTTGCCGGTGGCGAGGCACAGGTCGAACGGCCGCGCGCCGTGCAGTTCGACGGACCGTGCAACGGCCGGTTTGATCCACGTCGCGTACGGCTCCGGGAACTCGCGTTGCTCGCGCCGCTGGTGCAGCTTCTCCGCGAGGATCGGGAAGTTGCCGCGCAGCCAGCCGTAACGGCGCAGGCTGGGCTCGAACCGCCAACCCGGGTAGCGCACCCGCTCGACCCGGACCGACGGATCGACGCGCTCGGACAGCGACGGATCCCACGACTGCACGTAGTCGCGGAAGTACTCCTCATTGATGGTGAGGACGGTCACGTCCCACCCGCGGGCGGCGAAGTGGTTCGCGGTCGCGAGCGACCGGTGTACCCCGCTCGCCCGCGTCGGTGGGAAGTAGAACGCGATGTAGAGCAGCCGCGGCGGCCGGCTCATCGCTCGGCTGGCGCCTCGCCGGCACCCAGCACGATCCGACGTACCCCGGCCCATGACGACGCGTCCGTGATCCGCCGGCCGTCGACGACCGCGACCGCGCCGGGGAAGTCACTCGCACCGAGCGACGCGTACTCCCGATGATCCGATTGCACGACCACGCCGTCGGCCGCGTCGCCGATGGCGTACGGCGTGAAGCCCATCGCGATCAGCTCGTCGTCGGTGTACATCGGGTCGTGCACGAGCACCTCGGCGCCGGCATCGCGCAACGCCGCGACGGTCGGGAACACCCCGGAGAACGCGGTCTCCTTGACCCCGCCGCGATACGCGACACCGAGCACCGCGACTCGCTTTCCGGTGAGGCCGCCGAGTGCGGAATCCAACAACGACACGGCGTACGACGGCATCTCGACGTTCGCGGCGCGCGCGGCCGAGACGACCGTCGCGTCGGGATCGTTGAACAGGTAGAACCGCGGATACACCGGAATGCAGTGCCCGCCGACTGCGATGCCGGGCGAGTGGATGTGGCTGAACGGCTGGGAGTTCGACGCCTTGATGACCGCGTGCACGTCGATGCCGACCCGATCGGCGAACCTGGCGAACTGGTTCGCGAGCGCGATGTTCACGTCGCGGTACGTCGTCTCGGCCAGCTTCGCGAGCTCGGCGGCTTCGGCGCTGCCGAGGTCCCATACGCCGTTGGGCCGGTCGAGGTCGGGCCGGTCATCGAAGTCGAGGATCGACTCGTAGAACTCGACCGCGCGCTTCGCGCTCTCGGGGTCGGTGCCGCCGACGAGCTTCGGGTAGCGGCGCAGGTCGGCGAACACCCGACCGGTGAACACCCGCTCGGGGCTGTGACACAGGAACAGGTCGGTGCCGATGGTCAGGCCGGAGCCTTCTTCGAGCATCGGCCCGAACCGCTCGCGAGTTGTGTGCACCGGCAGCGTCGTCTCGTAGCTGACCAACGTGCCCGGCCGCAGCCCCTTGGCGACCGCGCGGGTCGCCGCGTCCATCGCGCCGAAGTCCGGCCGCGACTCGTCATCGACGACCAGCGGGACGACCAGCACGACGGTGTCGCTGTCGGCCACGGCGGCCGCGGTGTCGGTGGTCGCGGTCAGCCGGCCGGCCGACACGACCTCGCGCAGCTTCACGTCGAGGTCGGTCTCGCCCGGGAACGGCGGCACGCCTTCGTTGACCAGGCGGACGACCTCGGCGTTGACGTCCGCGCCGTAGACCTGGTGACCCTTCGACGCGATCTGGACCGCCAGCGGCAGCCCGATCTTGCCAAGCGCGACAACAGTGACTGCCACGAGCGAGGCCACTCTCCTTAGTCTGTGGGCCAGGGATCTGAGAGGGTGCGTGAGCCCGC
>JAVEEG010000146.1 GCA_030840585.1 Frankiaceae bacterium
CCGACACCGACCTCAGCGACCAGCTTCACGTGCACGCGCGCGTCCGGGTTGGCGTTCTTCAGGTCGTGGATCAGTTGCTTGAGATCCTCGATCGAGTAGATGTCGTGATGCGGCGGCGGCGAGATCAGGCCGACACCGGGCGTTGAGTGCCGGGTCTTCGCGATCCACGGATAGACCTTGTGCCCGGGCAGCTGCCCGCCCTCGCCGGGCTTCGCACCCTGCGCCATCTTGATCTGCAGGTCGTCGGCATGGGTCAGGTAGGCCGCGGTCACGCCGAAGCGTCCGGACGCGACCTGCTTCACCGCACTGCGGCGCCGCGGGTCGAGCAACCGGTCGAGATCCTCGCCGCCTTCGCCGGTGTTGCTCTTGCCGCCGAGCGAGTTCATCGCGATCGCGAGCGTCTCGTGCGCCTCGCCCGAGATCGAGCCGTACGACATCGCGCCGGTCGCGAACCGCTTGACGATCGCGGACACCGGCTCGACCTCGTCGATCGGCACCGGCGGCCGTTCGCCGTACTTGAAGCCGAACAGCCCGCGTAACGTCATCAGCCGCTCGGCCTGCGCGTCGACCGCGGCGGTGTACTGCTTGAACACGTCGTACCGGCCGGAGCGGGTCGCATGCTGCAGCTTGAAGACGGTCTCCGGGTTGAACAGGTGCAGCTCGCCTTCGCGACGCCACTGGTACTCGCCGCCGACCCAGAGCCGGCGATGCTTGTGCGGCACCCGCGGATACGCGTGCGCGTGCCGGGCCGCGACCTCCGCCGCGAGCTGGTCGAGACCGACGCCACCGAGCCGCGACGTCGTACCGGTGAAGTAGTCGTCGACGAGATCCTGCGCGAGACCAATCGCTTCGAAGATCTGCGCACCGGTGTACGACGCGACCGTCGAGACACCCATCTTCGACATCACCTTGAGCACGCCCTTGCCGAGCGCCTTGATGTAGTGCCGGATCGCCTTCGTCGGCTCGAGGCCCGGGATCACGTTGTGCCGGACCAGGTCCTCGACCGTTTCCATTGCGAGGTACGGGTTGACCGCGGCCGCGCCGTAACCGACGAGCAGCGCGACGTGGTGCACCTCGCGCACGTCACCGGCTTCGACGATGAGCCCGACCTTCGTCCGCGTCTTCTCCCGGATCAGGTGGTGATGCACCGCGCTGGTCAGCAGCAACGACGGGATCGGCGCGAAGTCGGCGTCGGTGTCGCGGTCGGACAGCACGACGAGCCGCGCGCCGTTGTCGATCGCGGCGCTGACCTCAGCGCGGATCCGCTCCAACGCATCGCCCAACGCCGGCCCGCCCCCGTCGACGGGATACAAGCCCTTGACCACAACGGCAGCGAAGCCGGGCAGGTCGCCGTCGTCGTTGATGTGGATGATCTTCGCCAGGTCGTCGTTGTCGATGACCGGGAACGGCAACGTGATCTGCCGGCACGACGCGGGTGTCGGATCGAGCAGGTTGCCCTCCGGGCCGATCGTCGTACCGAGCGAGGTGACGAGCTCCTCGCGGATCGCGTCGAGCGGCGGGTTGGTCACCTGCGCGAACAACTCGGTGAAATAGTCGAACAGCAGCCGCGGTCGATCCGAGAGCACGGCGATCGGCGTGTCGGTGCCCATCGATCCGATCGGCTCCGCCCCATTGCGGGCCATCGGGGTCAGCAGGATGCGCAGCTCTTCTTCGGTGTAGCCGAACGTCTGCTGGCGGCGCAGCACCGAGGCGTGCGAGTAGACGACATGCTCGCGGTCGGGCAGGTTCGACAGGTGCATCAACCCGGCGTGCAGCCAGTCGGCGTACGGGTTCTCTTCGGCGAGCTCGGACTTGAGTTCCTCGTCGTCGACGATGCGACCGGCCGCGGTGTCGACCAGGAACATCCGGCCGGGCTGCAACCGGCCCTTGCGGACGATGTGTTCCGGCGCGATGTCGAGCACACCGACTTCCGATGCGAGCACGACCCGACCGTCGTCGGTGACCCAGTAACGCGAGGGCCGCAGGCCGTTGCGGTCGAGTACGGCGCCGACGACGGTGCCGTCGGTGAACGTCACGCAGGCCGGGCCGTCCCAGGGCTCCATGACGCAGGAGTGGAAGGCATAGAACGCGCGGCGGGCGGCGTCCATCTCGGCGTGGTTCTCCCACGCCTCCGGGATCATCATCAATACGGCGTGCGGCAGTGACCGGCCGCCGAGGTGCAACAACTCCAGCACCTCGTCGAAGCTGGCGCTGTCGGACGCGTCCGGCGTGACGATCGGGAACAACCGCTTGAGGTCGCCCGGGATCACGTCGCTCGCAAGCAAGGCCTCGCGCGCGGCCATCCAGTTGCGGTTGCCCTTGACCGTGTTGATCTCGCCGTTGTGCGCGATGTAGCGGTACGGGTGCGCGAGCGGCCACGACGGGAACGTGTTGGTGGAGAACCGCGAGTGCACCAGCGCGATCGCCGACTCCACCCGCTCGTCGCCGAGGTCGGGGAAGAACGCCGGCAACTGCTTCGTGGTGAGCATGCCTTTGTAGACGATGGTCCGGCAGGACAGCGAGGCGAAGTAGAGGCCGAGCTCGCGCTCCACCCGCTTGCGCAGGCAGAAGGCCTTGCGCTCCAGCCCGAGGCCGACCTCGCCGCGCGAGCCGGTGACGAACAACTGCCGGAACACCGGCATCACCGACAGCGCGGTCGCGCCCAGGTCGCTCGGATCGGTCGGGACGTCGCGCCAGCCGAGGACGCGCAACTCTTCCTCTTCGGCGATCGCTTCGATGCCTTCGATGGCGGCGGCCGAATCAGCCGGCAGGAACGCGAGGCCGACCGCATAACTGCCGGCCTTCGGCAGCTCGAAGCCGGCGACCGCGCGCAGGAAGCCGTCGGGGACCTGGAGCAGCAGGCCGGCGCCATCGCCGGTGTTGGCCTCGGCGCCGGACGCGCCGCGGTGGTCGAGGTTGTAGAGCGCGGTCAGCGCGTCGCGCACGATCCCATTGGTGCGCCGGCCGTGCATGTCCGCCACGAATGCGACGCCGCACGCGTCGTGCTCGTGCTTGCCGTCGTACAGGCCCTGTGGTTCAGGAATGGCGGGTGCGGGGCGTCGCATGCTGATGGTGGTCCCGTCGTCTCGAAGGTCGGACTGAGTGGTGCGGGACGACGTCGGCCCTCTGCTGGGCAGGTTACACGGTCGCTACGAGACCGTTGCGCCGAACGCGCGACCCACGCCGTAGGTGATCGCGGCGGTCGCAGCGCCGAGGCCGAGCTGCATCAGCGCGCCCTTCCAGCTCGACGTACCGGTGAACCGGGCGACCCCGGCGCCGAGCGCGAGCAGTGCGATCCCGGCCAGCAGCAGCGCGACCCAGAGGGCGTCGCCGCCGATGAGGTACGGCGCCAGCGGGATGAACGCGCCCACGGCGAACGAGCCGAGCGAGGAGCCCGCGGCCACGAGCGGGTTAGGCAGCTCGTCCGGGTTGACCCCGAGCTCCTCGCGCACATGTACTCGCCAGGCCACCTCGGGGTCTTTAGACAGTTCCCGGGCGACCGTGGCGGCCAACTCGCGAGGCAGCCCGCGGGCGCGGAAGATGCCGGCCAACTCGGCCTCTTCGGCCTCCGGCCGGCGGTCGAGCTCGGCCCGCTCGATCGCGATCTCGGCCGCGACCAGCTGGCTCTGCGATCGCACCGACGTCCACTCGCCGACGGCCATCGACATCGCGCCGGCGAGCAAGCCCGCGACGCCGGTGAGGATGACGACGTGGTGCGAGGTACCGGCCGCGGCGACGCTGGTGATCAGCGCGACGTTGGTGAGCAGGCCGTCCATCGCGCCGAACACGGCCGGCCGCAACCAACCGCCGGCGACGTCGCGATGGTCGTGGTGGATCTCTCCCGCGCGCCCGGATGCCGTCGCGGAGGTCATGCGGTCAGGGTATGTCCGTCGTCTGTGTCGTCCGGCGTCTCCGGCGGTTCCGGCCGCCGCAGCAGCAGGAACGCGATCGCCGCCGCGAACACGACGACGCTGACCCAGTCGTTCAGCCGGAGCCCGAGGAACTTGTGCGCGTCATCGATCCGTAGCGATTCGATCCAGAACCGGCCGAACGTGTACGCCGCGACGTACAGCGCGAACGCGCGTCCCCGGTTGAGGTGCACCCGCCGGTCGAACCAGATCACCAGCAGCGCGACCGCGACATCCCACAGCGACTCGTACAGGAACGTGGGATGGAACGTGCCGGCGATGCCGTCCGGGCTGTGGCTCTTGTCGATCTCCAGCGCCCACGGCAACGAGGTACGGCGGCCGAACAGCTCCTGGTTGAAGTAGTTGCCCCAGCGACCGATCGCCTGCGCAAGCACCAGTCCGGGCGCGAGCGCGTCCGCAACCACCGCGAAGTCGAGACCGCTGCGGCGGCAGGCGATCCACGCGCCGAACGCGCCGCCGAGCACGCCACCCCAGATACCGAGCCCGCCGTGCCAGATCTCCAGCGCTGCGACCGTGCCCTGGCCGTGCTTGCCCCAGTACAGCTCCGGGTTGGTGGCGACGTGGTAGAGCCGCGCGCCGATCAGCCCGGCCGGGACCGCCCACGTCGCGACCTCGCCCATCCCGCCTTTCGGCCCGCCGCGGGCGACCAGCCGCCGGTCGCCGACGACGACCGCGACGAGGATGCCGAGGATGATGCAGAGCGCGTACGCCCGGATGGGGATCGGGCCGAGATTGAACACCCCGCTCGACGGGCTGGGAATCGACGCGAGGATCACGCGCCGAAGGCTAGCCAATGTCGAGTGAGACGTTGTTGGGCAATATCGCGGCCAAAATGCCCAACAACGTCTCACTCAACGGGGGTGGCGGGCGCCTTCGGCTAGCTCCGCGGCCAAGGCCGCGATCGCTCTTGTTGCTTCTTTCTCGTCGCTCGCGTCGAGGACGCACCTTACGAACGCGGAGCCGACCACTACACCGTCGGCGTACGACGCCACCTCCGCGGCCTGGGCGCCGTTCGACACCCCGAGGCCCACGCAGACCGGCAGTGACGTCGCGGCTCGCACCCGATCCACCAGCGCCGGCGCGACCGACGAGGTCTGCGCCCGCGCGCCGGTGACACCCATCGTCGACGCGGCATAGACCCAGCCCCGGCATGCCTGTGTCGTCTGCGCGATCCGCACGTCGGACGACGACGGCGCGACCAGGAACACCCGCTCCAAGCCGTGCGCATCACTTGCCGCGATCCACTCGCCGCCTTCATCCGGGATCAAGTCCGGCGTGATCAGACCGGCCCCGCCGGCCGCCGCGAGGTCGCGCGCGAACGCGTCCACGCCGTAGCGGAGCACCGGGTTCCAGTACGTCATGACCAGCACCGGCGCGCCAGTCGCCGCGACCGCCTCGACCGTCCGGAGCACGTCAGCGGTCCGGGTCCCGGCCCGCAACGCCGCGTCAGCAGCCGCCTGGATCGTCGGCCCGTCGAGAACGGGATCCGAGTAGGGCAGCCCGATCTCGACCACATCGACGCCGGCGTCCACCATCGCGGTCAGCAGCGCGACGCCACCGTCGTACGACGGAAATCCGGCCGGCAGGTAACCGACCAGCGCGGCGCGCCCGGACGCGCGAGCAGCGTCGATGACGGCGCCGCTCGCGACCGCCTCGGTCACGTGTTGTCGCCGCGGGAGTCGAGCAGCCCGAACCACTTCCCAGCGGTCTCGACGTCCTTGTCGCCGCGGCCGGACAGGCAGACCAGCAACACCGCATCCGGGCCGAGTTCGGCCGCGACCTCGCGCGCGCCGGCCAGCGCATGCGCGCTCTCGATCGCCGGGATGATCCCCTCGGTCCGGCAGAGCAACTGGAACGCGGTCATCGCGTCGGCGTCGGTGATCGGGCGGTACGTCGCCCGGCCGGTGTCGTGCAGGAACGCATGCTCGGGCCCAACGCCCGGATAGTCCAGGCCGGCCGAGATCGAGTGCGACTCACGGGTCTGCCCGTCGTCGTCCTGCAACACGTACGAATGCGCGCCATGCAGGACGCCGGGCGAACCGCCGGTCAACGTCGCCGCGTGCCGGTCGGTGTCGATGCCGTCGCCACCGGCCTCGAAGCCATAGAGCCGGACGCCCTCGTCGGGGATGAACGCGGTGAAGATGCCGAGCGCGTTCGACCCGCCGCCGACACATGCGAGCACCGCATCCGGAAGGCGGCCGAGCAACGCCAGCGATTGCTCGCGCGCCTCGTGCCCGATCGGCGCGGCGAAGTCGCGCACCATCTCCGGGAACGGGTGCGGGCCGGCGACGGTACCGATCACGTAGTGCGTCGTGTCGACGCTCGCGACCCAGTCGCGGAACGCCTCGTTCAATGCGTCCTTCAACGTCCGCGAACCGCTGTGCACGGGTACGACGGTCGCGCCGAGCAGCCGCATTCGCGCGACGTTGAGCGCCTGCCGTTCGGTGTCGACCGCGCCCATGTAGACGACGCACTCAAGCCCGAACAATGCCGCCGCGGTCGCGGTCGCGACACCGTGCTGGCCGGCACCGGTCTCGGCGATGACGCGGGTCTTGCCCATCCGGTGCGCGAGCAGCACTTGCCCGAGCACGTTGTTGATTTTGTGCGCACCGGTGTGGTTGAGATCCTCGCGCTTGAGCAGCACCCGCGCACCGATCTGCGCCGACAGCCGCTGCGCGTCGTACAGCATCGACGGCCGGCCGGCGTACTCGGTCAGCAGCCGGTGAAACTCGCGTTGGAAGTCGTCGTCGGTTCGCGCCTTCTCATATGCCGCGGCGAGTTCGTCGAGCGCCGCGATCAGCGCCTCGGGGACGTAGCGACCGCCGTACGGACCGAACCGGCCGGGTGCACTCACGGCACGTGCCCGGCGGCCGGATGCGCGCCGGCCGCGACGAGGTCGGCGACCGCCTGCCGCGGGTTGTCCTGCTTCACCAGTCCTTCGCCGACGAGTACGGCGTCCGCGCCCGCGGCCGCGTAGGCGAGCAGGTCGTGCGGTCCGCGAACGCCGCTCTCGGCGACCTTCACGCACCCCGACGGGATCAGCGGCGCGATCCGCGCGAACGTTTCCCGGTCGACCGACAACGTCTTGAGGTCGCGCGCGTTCACGCCGATCACGCGCGCGCCGGCGTCGACCGCGCGCCGCGCCTCTTCCTCGTCGTGTACCTCGACCAACGGTGTCATCCCGATGCTCTCGGTGCGCTCGACCAACGCGACCAGCGCGTTCTGATCCAGCGCGGCGACGATGAGCAACACGACGTCGGCACCGGCCGCGCGCGCCTCCCACAGCTGGTAGGCGCTGACGACGAAGTCCTTGCGCAGGATCGGTACGTCGACCCGCGAACGCACCGCGACGAGGTCGTCGAGGCTGCCGCGGAACCTGCGCTCCTCGGTGAGCACGCTGATCACCGCAGCGCCGCCGGCCTCGTACTCCGCGGCCAGCGCGGCGGGGTCGGCGATGTCGGCGATTGCGCCCGCGGACGGGCTGTGCCGCTTCACTTCCGCGATCACCGCGACGCCCGGTCCGGTCAATCGCGCGAAGCCGTCTTTCGCCGGATCGACCCGGCCGGCCCGCTGCTTCAACTCATCGAGCGAAACCTGTTGCTGGCGAGCCTCGAGGTCGGCGCGAACGCCAGCGAGGATCTCATCCAGCACGGACATGGGCGCAGCGTATCTAGGCCGGATCACTGGTCGGATCGTCGCCGCGGTCGAGCGCTTCCCACGCCGCCGCTGCCGGGTCGGCGGGACGGGCTGTCGCACGGGGTGCGTCGTAGCGCGCACCCATTCCCGGCCACCGGCCACCGGCGATGAAGACGGCCCCGAACGCGACCGCCGCGAGCACACCCCCGGCTACGGCGAAGACCCACCACGCGTTCGCATGAATTGGCACCGAGCGCGCGGCCACACCGAAGGCACGGGCTCTGAGCGCGTCGCCGACATCGGAGTGCGCCTGTACCGCTACGGAAATTTCCGTTACGGCGACGGCGAATCCGACCGCTCCGACGGCGCGGCGCAACAAACCGCGGGCGGCGAGTGCAGCAACCGCGAGGGCGAGCAGCGCGAGGGCGAGCGCGGGCAGTCCGGCACTCACCCGACTGCCGGTGACCGATACGTGCTGTCGCGCGGCGCCGTTGATCGTCGCCGATCCCCACCGCTGTCCGGCAGCCAACAAGACGAGCGATCCACCGACTACGACGCAGACGACGACCGTCAGCAGTCGCTTCATCGTCCAGCCGGGCGCAGCGACGCCGCGGACGCGACCGCGCCGAGGACGACGGCGGCCTTCGCCCGGCACTCGGCGTCCTCGGCGGCCGGATCGGAGTCAGCGACGATGCCGGCACCGGCCTGCACGTACGCGCGCCCGTCGCGCAGGACGACGGTACGGATGGCGATCGCGGTGTCCATGTCACCCGCGACGTCGAAGTAACCGACGACGCCGC
The DNA here is from genome assembly GCA_030840585.1 of Frankiaceae bacterium. Classification (GTDB taxonomy): domain Bacteria; phylum Actinomycetota; class Actinomycetes; order JAFAQI01; family JAFAQI01; genus BP-197. The sequence goes on from JAVEEG010000146.1 coordinate 8,366, forward strand.
CGTAGACGCCGCGCCGGCTCGGCTCCAGCGCCTCGATGATCTCCATCGCGCGCACCTTCGGCGCCCCGGACAGCGTGCCGGCCGGGAAGCACGCGCACAGCACGTCGAGCGACGAGTGCTCCGGCGACACCTCGCCGACGACGGTCGAGACCAGATGCATGACGTGCGAGTAGCGCTCCACTTGCATCAGGTCGACGACCTCGACCGTCCCCGGTCGGCAGACGCGGCCGAGGTCGTTGCGGCCGAGGTCGACCAGCATCACGTGCTCGGCTCGTTCCTTCGGATCGGCGAGCAACTCGGCGGCCAGCCGGCCGTCCTCCTCCGGCGACTCACCGCGCGGCCGGGTGCCGGCGATCGGATGCATGAGCGCGCGCCCCCGCTCGACCTTCACCAGCACTTCCGGCGAGCAGCCGACGACGTCGAGATCGCCGAACCGCAACAGGTACATGTACGGCGACGGGTTGCGTGCGCGGAGTGTTCGGTAGACGTCGAGCGCGTCCGCGTCGTTGGCGAGCTCGAATCGTTGCGACAGCACGATCTGGAACGCGTCGCCCGCGGCGATGTGCTCCTTCGCCGTCTGGACAGCGGCCATGTAGTCGACCCGCGAGGTGCGCTCGGCGTAGTCCGGCCGGACGGCTGGGTCGAGCACCGACACCGAGGACTCGGCCGCCTTCGCGAGGTCCGCCTCCATCGCGTCGAGCCGCGCGATCGCGTCGGCATACGCCGCCTCGGGGTCCTCGTCGGCGCGCGGTGTCAGCCGCCGGATCACATTGGCGATCAACAGGATCGAGCCGTCGGAGTGGTCCAGCACCGCCAAGTCGGTGGCGAGCATGAACTGCAACTCGGGCACCTGCAGGTCGTCGGTCGTGTCGTCCGGCAGCCGCTCCATCCGCCGCACGGTGTCGTAGCCGAGATAGCCGACCAGGCCGCCGGTGAACGGCGGCAAGCCGGCGTCGCGCGATGGCGTGTGCAACCGCGCGAGCGCGTCCCGCAAGGCGCCGAGCGGATCGTCGGGATGATCCT
>JAVEEG010000364.1 GCA_030840585.1 Frankiaceae bacterium
TGAGCCTCCATGACCCCAAGGCGATCAACATCGCCATCGTCGGCGTCGGCAACTGCGCCTCCTCGCTCGTCCAGGGCCTCTCCCATTACTCGAACGGCGGCGCCAACGAGCAGATCGGACTCATGCATTGGGACCTCGGCGGCTACCGCCCGCGCGACATCAAGGTTGTCGCGGCCTGGGACGTCGACCGCCGCAAGGTCGGCAAGGACGTCGGCGAGGCGATCTTCGAGAAACCGAACTGCACCGCCATCTTCTGCGACCATGTGAAGCCGACCGGAACCACGGTGGAAATGGGCCGGATCCTCGACGGCTATGCCGAGCACATGTCGGAATATCCCGACGCCCGCACCTTCCTGCTCGCCGACGCGCCGCAGCCGGAGAGGGACGACGTCGTCCGCCGCCTGCGCGAGACCGAGACCGACGTGATGCTCAACTACCTGCCCGTCGGCAGCCAGGAGGCGACCGAATTCTACGCCGAATGCGCGCTCGAGGCGGGGGTCGCCTTCGTCAACAACATCCCCGTCTTCATCGCTTCCAACCCCGAGTGGGCGAAGCGCTTCGAGGAGGCCGGAGTCCCGATCATCGGCGACGACATCAAGGCGCAATTGGGCGCCACCATCGTCCACCGCGTGCTGACCGACCTGTTCCACAAGCGCGGCGTCAAGCTCGACCGGACCTACCAGCTCAACACCGGCGGCAATACCGACTTTTTGAACATGTCGAACAAGTCGCGCCTCGCCTCCAAGAAGGTGTCGAAGACCGAGGCCGTCCAGTCGGTCGCCGAGCATAGGCTCGACGACGAGAACATCCATGTCGGGCCCAGCGACTATGTCGCCTGGCAGAACGACAACAAGGTCTGCTTCCTGAGGATGGAAGGGCAGCTGTTCGGCGGCGTTCCGATGAACATCGAGCTCCGCCTCTCGGTCGAGGACAGCCCGAACTCGGCGGGCGTGGCGATCGACATGATCCGCTGCGCCAAGCTCGCCAAGGAGCGCGGAATGGCCGGCCCGATCTATCCGGCCGCCGCCTATTTCTGCAAGCACCCCCCCAGGCAGATCACCGACGACGAAGCCTACGAGCAGCTCGAGGCCTTCATAAGGGGGTGACGGCGTAGCCGTCATTGCGAGGAGCGTCAGCGACGAAGCAATCCAGCCGCATGGTCTCTGGATTGCTTCGCTCCGCTCGCAATGACGTTAGGATGCCCCCCCATATTTCCCGTTGACGTACACCAGCGGATCCACCTCCTCCCGCACCGTCACTTCCTCGACCTGACCGATGAAGATCGAGTGGGTGCCGAAGCGGTGGTGGTCGATGCGCCGGCAGAGCAGGCTCGCCTGGGCGTCGACGAGGCGGGGCGGGCGCTCGCAATCGACGGTCCAGCCGTCGGCGAAGCGCAGGGCCTGGTGCTTGCGGTCGGCGAAAATCCGGGCGACCTCCTCCTGGTCGCGGTGGAGGACATTGACCCGGAAGTGCGAGACGTCCTCCATGCTGCCGTGGAGCGAGGCGGTGCGGTTGATGCAGACGAGCAGGCTCGGCGGATCGAGCGAGATCGTCGACATGGCGGTGGCGGTGAGGCCCATCGGCTCGCCGCCGACGCAGGTGGTGATGACGTTGACGGTCGAGGCGACGCGGCGCATCGCCTGGCGGAAGCTGTCGGCAAGGACCGGGTCGTCGGGGGCCATCGCTCCGCCCCACTGGCCCGTCCGGCGCGAAGAAACAAGGGCACCGGCTGGCGGCCGCGGCATCTGATCCCCTAGAGCCTGATCAGCTTGAACTGAACCGCTCATCCTGAGGAGGGACTGAGCTTGGCGAAGGCCCGTCTCGAAGGACCGTGGTGCGTCCTTCGAGACGCCGCTTCGACTTCGCTCAGCGGCTCCTCAGGATGAGCGGTAGCAGCTTCGACCTCAGACGATCAGGCTCTAGAAGGTGGGCGGCATGCGGCATTGGGACGTGACGATCGTGGGCGCCGGGCACGGCGGGGCGCAGGCGGCGATCCAGCTGCGCCAGCTCGGCTTTTCGGGCTGGATCGGCCTGATCGGCGCCGAGCCCGAGCCGCCCTACGAGCGGCCGCCGCTTTCCAAGGAGTATCTGACCGGCGACAAGCCGTTCGAGCGGATGCTGATCCGGCCCGAGGCCTTCTGGCATGAGCGGAAGGTGGAGCGGGTGCCGGGCACCGCGATCGCGCGTGTCGATCCGGGCGCGAAGGTGCTGACATCCGAGGCAGGCGAGCGGTTCGGCTACGGTAGCCTGATCTGGGCGACGGGCGGCGTGCCGCGGCGCCTGCGCTGCGAAGGTGCCGATCTCGCCGGAGTCCACGTCGTCCGCTGCAAGGCCGAGGTCGACCGCATCCTCGCCGAGCTTCCCGCCGCCCGGCAGGTGGCGGTGATCGGCGGCGGCTACATAGGCTTGGAGACGGCGGCCGCCCTCCGAAAGCTCGGCAAGGACGTGGTCGTGATCGAAGCGCTCGACCGGGTGTTGGCGCGCGTGGCGGCCGAGCCGATCTCGCTTTTCTACGAAACGGAGCACCGCGCGCACGGAGTCGATCTCAGGCTCGGAGCGACTGTGGCGGCGCTGGAGGGCGACAAGCGCATCGCGGCCTTGCGGCTCCAGTCCGGAGAACGGATCCCCGCCGACCTGGTGGTGGTCGGGATCGGCATCGAAGCGGCCGTCGAGCCGCTGCTCGCGGCGGGCGCGGCGGGCGGCAACGGCGTCGACGTCGACTCGCTCTGCCGAACCTCGCTCGCCGACGTCTTCGCGATCGGCGACTGCGCCGCCTACGA
>JAVEEG010000211.1 GCA_030840585.1 Frankiaceae bacterium
GCGGCGGCGGCGTAGCGGTCGAAGGCATCGCAAAGAACTCCCGTTCTCTGGTACGTGTGTCGGGTCAGGCGGATGTGGACGCGTACGACGCGATGTGCTGCTGATGCGGCTTCGGCATCGCCGCGACGGCGGTGCCGCAGGCGAGACAGAACGCCGAGCCGGCGACGAGCGGCAGCCCGCACTCAGCGCAGTTGCCGCCGTAATGTCCAGCCGGCGCAACCGTCGCCTCGGTCGCCTCGTCGAGCAGCGCGGCATGCGCCTCGTCGCGGATGCGGATCAACCCCACCGCCGCGGTGATCGCCGCGATGATGAACGTCAGCACGACGCCGCGGTCGCCGTAGATCGCAAGCGTCGCGACGGCGGAGTCGTACACGCCGATCAGCAAGAAACCTTCGAGCAGGCCGAGCGGGTACGCACTCGTGCGGCGGCGCAGCCGCATCACGGTGATCGCACCAGCGGCGGCGTAGATGATCGGCTTCGCGAACCCGAGGGTCAGCGCGATGAACGCGTCCCGCGCGCTGCTGGTGTTGTGCACGGTCGCCGACGAGAACGCACCGTGCTGCACGACGATCGACTCGGCCAACGCGAGCGACGCACCACCGAGTGCGGCGAACGTCAGCGCGTCCAACGTGTGCTTGAACCGGGGTCGGGACGTGACGATTACCGGCGCGACCTGTACGGCGATCAACGTCACCAACGGAAGTACGACGCAGAGTTCGAGCAACCGGCCGGTCGACGGCAGGTTGTTGGTGAGCCCGATGATCGCGCCGGATCCGGAGAACGCGTTGGCCAACAAGCCAATGCCGACACCGAGCGCAGCCGCGAGCGCGACGCAGGCCGCGACGACCGTCAACGGATCGTCGGACCAGACCTCGTGGTCGTAGAGGTACATCAACAACACACCGGGGAGCGCGATGGCGGCGCAGATCAACGCGACCGGCAGGATGCCGAAGCCGGACGCGACGAGTGATGCGGCGCCGGCCAGCGCGAGACCCCACTTGTAGAGGTGGTGCCGCGAGCCGGACACGTGCGGCATCAACGTGCTGACGAGTGCCAGTGCGCGTACGGGTTCGCCGGGTGACGCGGCGTAGTGGCTGGTGCGATCGGCTGACGTCGTAAGGCCCGCACCACAGCGATAACAGAAGCGAGCGAGCTCCGGGTTAACGGTCGAGCACCGGGAGCAGGTCATATTTTCCTCCGCAGTCAGGAAGGGAGCGGCGGGAGCATGACACGACATTGAGTCTTCTAGTGCGTGTTTCGCGAAGAAGCAATCCGTGTCTAACCAGTTGGTGCGGAAAACGTCACCACACGCGACGGGACGCAACCACAGGCGACGACGGACGCCAATCGGGGTGGCAGTATCGCCGCATGCACAAAGACGACTCCGGTCAATGGCGCAGTGACGACGACGTGTGGGTGTGGAACGGATCGGCATGGGAGCCCGCGTCGCCCGCACCGAGCGATACGCCACCCACTGCGCCGAAGCCCGACGCCGAACATCCGATGTCGCCGGACGGAACACAGGTGTGGGACGGCACCGCGTGGGTGCCGGTCGAGACCGCAACAGCCGGCGCGGACAGTGCCGCCGACGACACCCCACCGGAGCCCCCGGTCGAGCATCCGATGTCGCCGGACGGTCACTGGCAGTGGGACGGCACGGCATGGCAGCCGGTCGGCGCGGCCGCACCGCAGGACGCTCCCACTCGCCAACTGTCACCGGACGGTAAGTGGGTCTGGGACGGGACCGCATGGCAACCGGTCGCGGACGCAGTCGCCGCGAGCAGTGCACCCGCGGCGAACACAACCGCGGCCGCGCTGATCGCGAGCGGCATGCCGGTCTCCGACGACGGCGCGTGGGTGTGGAACGGCACCGAGTGGATCGCGACCGCCGAGCCGGACCCCGCGCCGGCCGCTAAGAAGGCGGCGGCGAAGAAACGGAAAACCGCCGCGGCCAAGAAGTGAGCGCCGTCGCCAGTGCGGCGACGATCACGGCGATCACGAAGACCCACACGCTGATGTAGCTGAGGCTGCCTTCAATGCCGGCCCAGAGCAGCGCGCCCGCGGCCACCATTGCGGCGCCGATGCGCAGCTGCTTCGTCATGCGCCGCCGCCGTACGACGCCCGCCATCGCGACCAGGCCGGCGACGACGGGGATCGAGTACGGCTGGCCGCGCCCGGAGCCCTCGTAGTAGAAGCCCGGCTGGTAGTACTCGGTCGGGTTGTACGCGTACCCGCCGCTGTCGGCGTTGTAGGCGTACGGGTCGTAGCTGAGACCGCCGACGAAGTACCCGCTGGACGAGATGGAGTTGGTGGTCCCGAACAGCGAAAGCACCGCGATCCCCAACGCGACAACCGCAATACCGACGCGGCTGCGCAACTCGATCGGACCACCTTCGGCCGCGAGCCGGCGCCATGCTTCGCGACCGAGGACGTACGCCGCGACGACCCACAGCAAGCTGGTCACCTGAAGCCGGGCCGACGCGACCGCGACACCTATGACGAGCGCGGTCAGCACCCAGAAGCCCGCGGCCGCCACTGGTGCCGGCAACGACACGCGATTGGCCGGGAGCTTCGCAGTCTCGGCGACCACGGCCACTGCCGCGGCGAGCAGCAACACGACGGTCCAGAACCAACCCGGGCCGTACTGCCCAGGGAGCCAGCCAACGATGATCGCCACGACGGTGAGCACGGCACCGAACAACGGCGCCGACTGGCGCAACACGGTCAGCGTCGGCGCAGCTGTCGTTGCCGCGGGCGGGCGGGAGCGGCGCGCTTCGCGAAGCACCGGGACAAGCACGCACACCAGCGCGAGGAACCATGCCACCTGGGTGACGCCGAGGCTCAAGAAGTCGGCCTGCTGCGCGGCGAGCAGCAGCGCGAAGCTGGTGAGCAACACCGGCGATCCGATCACCGCCGGCACGCCGTTGAGGGCAGGCAACCGGCCGCCTTCGCGCAACTGCCCGGCGACCACGACGAGCCCGAGGACGAGAAGCACGATCAACCACCGGACCGGCACGGCGTGCGAGGAATGCACCCGATCGGCGATGAGCGCGATGACGAGGAACCCGAAGCCGAGCACCGGCCAGACCGACCCGGTGCGGGCCGCCGTAGCGGCGCCGGCTGCGGATGGCTGGTCGTCGTCGGTGCCGAGACCGACCCGGCCGGCCTCGCGATCCAGCGCCGCAATCGCCTCGGCCCACGCGCCCTTGACCATCGCGATCAGCGAGGTTGCTTGAGCCGGCAGCACGAACGATCGCGGCGCCGAGCCGGGCGGGGGTGGCGGTGGCTGTGTTGGTGGCGGCGGCGGTGGTGGCGGTGGTGACGTTGCCCCCGTGGTCGTCATCTGGCCCCGTCCTCTGTAGCGGCGAGAATCCGGTCGGCGCGACGATAACGCGAGCTACGCGATGGTGACTCGAATATCGCAATACCGCGACGAACCGCCGTCGATCGGACCAGAATCAGCGGGAAGGAGACGACGCTCGGAGGATCATGCGCCGGACAGTTCGTATCCTCGCCATCGACGGGGGCGGGGTGCGCGGCCTGTTGCCCGCCCGTTTCCTGATGGAACTGGAAGCGATGAGCGGGCAGCCGCTGCATTCCCTGTTCGACATCATCGCGGGGACATCGGTAGGCGGGATCATCGCGCTCGGCTACGCGACACCGGGCGAGACCGGCGCGGGCTTCTCAGCCGCGACCGTGTTCGAGGACCTGCGCCGTTGGCTGCCCGACATCTTCCCGCCGTTGCAGACCGCTGCGTCGCTGGACGGGTTGCGCGACGTGCACGAGCGACATGCGCTGTCCCAACTCGTCGGCGCCGCGTTGCTGCCGCACCACTTCGGCAACGCCCGCTATAGCGCGGCAGCGCTCGAAGGTTGCGTGCTGCAGGCGTTCGGCACCGCACGGCTCAGTGACGCGCTCACCGACGTGGTGGTGCCGGCGTACGACATGCACGGCGGCCAACCGATGGTGTTCCGCAGCCGCGACGCTCGCTCCGGTACGGCGGTTTGCGGTGACCCACTGATGGTGGAGGTCGCCCGGGCGACGTCGGCGGCACCGACGTACCTGCCGCCGTTGCGATTGCTGGCGGATCAGCAGGAGTCGGTGCTCATCGACGGCGGGGTGGTCGCGAACAATCCGGCCGCGATCGCGTACCTGGACGGGATGGATCGGGACCGCGACGACGACGGCGCCGCGCCCGACGTCGTGCTGCTGTCGGTCGGCACCGGGCGGCCGTCGACCCAACAGCCCAGTTACGAGGAGATCTTCACCCGCAGCTGGGCGTCGCTCGGGATGGGGCTGCTAGGTGTCGTGCTCAACGGTGCCGGCGAGATGGCGCACCAACTCGTCGACCGCATGGTGTCGGGCCGGCCGGCACCCAATCAGTACGTCCGCGTGCAACCGACGCTGACACCGGACGCCAGCCTGCACATCGACGACGCGTCGCCGGCCAATCTCGACGCGCTGATCCGGTGCGCGGAGGCGACCGTGCAAGAACACCGGCCGGCACTCGAAGGGCTCGTCGAAACATTGACCGCGACCGGGCCGGTTCCGCGGCAGGCGGCCGGCTCGCCGGCGAGTTGACCACGATGAGCAAGAACGACGGTGACGAGCTTCGCGCGTTGCGGGCCGACCTGCACGAGCGGATCCGGCGGGCGACCGACCTGCCAATGCTGTTGCTGTCGATCGCGTTCATCGTCGTCATCATCTGGCCGATCGCGAGCCCGCACCTCGGCTCGACCGCGCGGACCGTGTTGACCGCGACGGACGACGGCATCTGGGCGCTGTTCGCGCTGGAATACGGAGCGCTGGTCGTGACCGCGCCGAGCCGGCGGCGGTATGTGCTGTCGCACATCCCGGATCTGCTGATGGTGCTGTTGCCGATGCTGCGGCCGCTGCGCATGTTGCGGGTACTGCGGCTCAGCACGGTGGCGGTGTCGGGCGCGCAACGCTCCCGGCACCTGCTCATCTCGCGGGCGCCGCTGTACGCGGCCGGGCTTGCCGGGCTCGCCGTCGTATCCGCGGCGGTGATGGAACTCAACGCCGAGCAGCACGCGGCCGGCGCGCGGATCGTGAACATGGGCGACGCGATGTGGTGGGCAGTCACCACGATCACCACGGTGGGGTACGGCGACTTCTTCCCGGTCACCGTTCCCGGCAAGGTGATCGCCGCCGCGCTGATGCTGACCGGCATCGGATTGCTCGGCGTCATCACCGCCTCGGTGGCCGCGTGGTTCGTCGGTGCGGAAACGGACGAGGCGATGTCGCGCGAGGCCCGGCTGGAGGCGATCGTCGTACGGCTGGAACAACAGGTGGAAGCGCTCAGCCGGTCGGTGGCGCCGGGCGAGCTCGCCGATGCGGCGCGGGAGGGCTGACGTGGCCGGCGATCGGCACTACACCGGGGATCGGGCCGCGCTCGGCAGGTTCGAGACGTTCTTCTTCGCCGCGATCTCGACCGTGGTGCTGGTGCGCGCATTTCTCATCGTGACCGGCTATCCCAAGGTGGGCGGGCACGGATTGCACGTCGCGCACGTGTTGTGGGGCGGGCTGTTCATGGGTGCGGCGATCGCGATCGCGATGATCTACCCGGGATCGCGTTGGCGGCATCGCGCCGCGATCCTCGGCGGCACTGGCTTCGGCCTGTTCATCGACGAGATCGGGAAGTTCCTGACCAGCAGCGTCAACTACTTCTACCGGCCGGCGATCGCGATCATCTACGTCGTGTTCGTGGCGTTCTACCTGACCGTGCGCGAGCTGGTGATGCGCCGGCCGCTGTCCCAACCGCAACGGCTGGCGATCGCCTCAACCGCATTGGCCGATCTGTCGCTGGGACAACTCGGCAGTGGCGGTCGGGCGTACGCGTTGTCGGTGTTGGATGGCGCCAATCCTGACGATCTGGGTGAGCACATCCGATCCGCGCTGCTGTGCCAGCCGGTCCCTACGTCGGTCGCCGAGAGCCGGCTTACGGTGCTGCGGGAGAAGTTGGTCGAGCGGGCGCGGAACATGCTCGGGCATCCGCTGGCACACATCGGCGTCTACGCCGTGATCCTCACGCAACTGGTCGTGGTGCTCGGGCAACTCGCCGTGCTGATCGTGCAGCCGGCGCTCGGTGAGTCAAGCGGATCGAACACGACGATGCGGGTAGCGGAGGTGGTGACTGCGGCCAGCGGCGCCTACACGTTGTACGGCTTGGTGCGCGCTGTTCGCGGCGATCGCTCGGGTGCGTTGCGGGTGCTCTTCCGGTCGGTGCTCATCACGGTGCTGGTGACGCAGACGTTCGTGTTCGCGGAGTATCAGGCGCTCGGGATCATCGGGCTGCTGGTGGACCTCGGCTTGTTCGGGCTGCTGCGGGTCGCCGGTGAGGCGAAGCCGGACGCGTTCCTGGAACCGGACCTGGCGTGACGGTGCCGCGGCGTTTGGGCGAGGTGTCAGTGCCAGCCGCCGTTGAGGTAGCGCCGCTCCTTCTCTCGCTTCGGCTTGCGGCTCGCCTCCCGGGTGCCGTCGGGCGGGCGGCTGGTGAGCACGATGGCGAGCACGCAGATGGTGCACACCAGCGCCAGGCTCACCGCGACAATCGGCTCGCTCATAACGAACCCCGTTTCTCGTGCCGATGCCGCAAACACTGACAGAACGGACATCATGATCGGGTCGAAATCGCGGAATTGGCTGATGTTCGCCACTGCGTTGGTGCCGGCACCTCGGCTGACCCGAACTAGCCATCTTGGCCGGCTTGGCGGCGCGTGGCGATGGTGACCGGCGAGACTGCACAGATGAGACGCGTGCTGGTCGTCGACGACGAGCCGGACATCCTCGAGTTGTTGACGATCTGGCTGGACGACGATCCGCGTTGCTCACATGTGTTCCGGGCCAACGACCTCGAGGGCGCGCTGAGCCTCGCGATCGAGAAGCGACCGGACATCGTGGTCCTCGACTTCTGTTTCGGCCATCGGGTGAGCACCGAGATCCTGCCGCCGTTACGGGCCGCCTGCCCGGAGGCGCTGATCGTCGTACACACGGCGAGCAAGCGGGCGGCGGAGCTGTCCGGCGTGCTTCAGGCCGGCGCGGACTCGATCGTGGAGAAGGGTGCCGAGACGATCGACGAGGTCATCGACAGCCTCTTCGTCACCGCCCGCCTCTGACCGCTCGCCGCCGCTGACTGCTCGCGCCAGCACACAGGTTGACCTCCACGGCGATTCACGCCGGATGTGCCTACGGGCCTGCCGGCCCCGGCGTTTGGTTGACGATCGCGGTCATCACTTGCGACGCCATCCAGTACGCCCACGAGCGGCCGCGTTCGTCGACCCGGCGGGTACCGGACGTCCATGACGAGGACTCCGGCGGCACCTTGATTCCCCACCGTCCCGTGTACGACCACCACGGGGGTGGATCGAGGTCCGGCGCACCCTGGCGCGCGGCGGCGATCCGGCACAGCACCTTCATGTCGAAGTAGGCGACGTCCCAGCCGTCCGGGGAGCCATCGTTCGTCGCCCAGCCATCCGGCGCCGGCTGGTTCGGATCGGGTGGCGCGGACGAGCCGAACGCCGGATTCCCGACCTGACCACCAGGCTCCACGGTGCTGTCGGCCGATCGCGGAATGTCGGCGGTCGATTCGTCGTCGTCCCACAGCTCGGTGATGGCATTGATCAGCCAGGCGATCAGCCACCAGATCGGCCCACCCGCAAGGATCGTGGCGACCACACCACCGGCATCGCCCGCGATCGCCGTACCGACCATGCCCGGGAGCACCGCGGGAGCGAGTCCTTCCATGTCCGAGCCGGGCTCGTAGTCGAGGCTCGGCCACGGCTCCTGCGGCTTGGTTGGCACCTCTGCGGACTGACCGACGAAGAAGCGGTGCGTCCCCGCGCCAACCCACACGCCGGCATGCGCTTCGTCGCCGTTGGCACCGGTCGCGATCTGGATGAGGCCGTCACTCACCCGCAACGGGGTGCACGACCAGTTCTCCGGGTCGAGGCTGAGCACGACCCATTCCGGCCGCGGCTCGCCGCGCAGTTCGAGCCGCTTCGGGCGGTGATCGCCGTCGAGATCCTCGAGGTTGCCGGCCACCCGGTAGAACAGGCTGACCGCGGCCCATTGGCCTTCGAGCGTGGACACGTCCTGACCGGCGAGCGGTGTCCGCGCCGGGAAGAAGTAGTAGTAGGTGACCTGGAGGAAGTGGTCGAGCGGCGATGACGTCATCCCTGCGGCCGGCGGCGCTTCGCGGAAGTGAGCACCGGCCCAGTCGACCTCGCAGTAGACCGCCGGCGACACCGGTTGCGGCGTACCGAAGAACGGACGGTTCGGCTGCAGGGCTAACGATTCCCACACCACGTCGTGGTTGATGGCCGACGCGAGCTCGGAGAAGGCGGCGCGTACGTAGTCGACATCGCCACCCTTGTATGGCTCCTTCGGCTGCGCCCAGCCGCCGAACGACAGGAACAGTTCGTGGGCCGGATCCGGGGCGCCCGCGTACGCCGCGTTGCCGATGGCGTCGACGGCGCCAGACGCTTCGACCCGCAACGGCGAGTCGTCAGGATTGGGCGGCCCGGCGAGCCGGACGTGGTCGGTGACCGAGTTGCTAGCTCGCAGCAGGCAGGTCCCGCGATGGTGCGGATCGGCATCGAGCGCGCCGATGTCGTCCGGGTCCACCTCGGTGTCCCACGGCGCGGAGGTGGTGTGGGTGAGCCACGCCTCAGCGCGGATCGGATAGAAGGCTTCCTTGTCCGAGAAGAACAGCGCCGGTATCGAGTTGGCGGCCAGCTTGCGGACCAAGTCCGGGTCGAGCGTCGTCATTTCGGGTCGCTCCATCCGGGCGGTCGATTGGCCGGCGGATAGCCGGGATAGTCGCCCTCGGCCGGCTCGCCGCCGAAGGGATCGCCGTGGCGCCGGTGGTCGTGCTTGCGCGGTGGCACGTCCGGCACACCGCAGAGGAGCCCGGGCAGGATCTCCCGCAGCCGACGATCCTTGGCGATCGGCGCGAGAAGGTCGTCGACGCCGCCGAGGGCAGCGGCAACGGCCTGCTGACCGAGAGCGGCGACGAGTACGTCGTAGAGGTGCATCGCGTACTGGGCGAACAGCGCGTAGTCGCCGGCGCGGAACGCAGCCGTGAGTCGCGGCGCCGTGCTCGCGACGTCGGCCCGAGCCGCCGCGGGGAGATGGGTGTACAAGCGGGCGACGATTCCCTGAATCTCCGTCAGCAGCTGGCGCAGCTTGTCGCGGTCATAGCCCAACCGCCGCAGTTCCGCCCCGGCTCGGGCCAATGCGTCGTCGTCCATGCAACATTTGTCGAGCGGGGAGTCGGGGCGGTTGCGCCACAACCACACCTCGCTGATGTCGCCGTCGAAGGCGTAGTTGTTGACCGGCTCGGGCCAGTGCCCGACGGTCAACCCGTTGGGCCCTACGGGCCGCACCGGACCCGGCACGTCGGAGCGGACGGCAACGACTTTGCCGTCGAGAGCCAGCCACCCCGTCGAGAGCCCGTCGTGGCCGCAGTCGGCGCGATGCCAGTTGCCGTCGTTGATCGGCAACGGCCCGGTCTGCGGTCCGGTCCACGACCCGTTGCCGTCGAGGATCGTCGCCTTCAGGGCGAAGCCGGGGATGATGTAGAGCGCGAACGACAGCTGTGACTCGGCCAGGTTGTAGCGGGCGTTTGCGTTGGTGCCCTCGAGCCGGAACCGAACCGAACACCGGAACCCGCCGAGGTCGCGCAAGGTGCTCGACGGCGGCACGTCGATCCGGGACGACGGATGCTTGAACCGGATCGCGCCCTGGTCGGGCCAGACGTCGTGGACGACACCGTGGTTGTGGAATCCCGACGTGTCCCACGCCAGGCCGGCGCTGTAACGGTGGTGGAGGATGAGTTCTCTCATGACCAGTACGGATCCCATGGGGCGTCGAACTGGCCGAAGCCGCCGTCGCTGCCGAATTGCACGGGCCAGCCGAAGACATAGCTGTACGACGCCAACCACCACTGGCTGCTCGACGTCGTGTCGTCGTCCTGGAACGGCCGGACCGGATCCCAATCGAGACCGACTTCGGGACCGACAGCGAAGCGGCCCTCGACCGCCTCCATCTGGACCTCAGCCTTCAAGTCGTGCTTGAACGCGGACGCGTCCGCGGCCGCCCGTCTCCCGGCGACGTGCGGGTGCTCGCCCATGTCGATGACGAACAACCGCGCCGTCAGCTGCCCGCCGTTGACGTTGACCTGGACGTCGGATTTGCCCTTGGGTTTGGGTTCACCCGGAGCGTGGATCAAGACCTCCGCCGTCGCGCCGTCGTTGGGCTTCAGCTGCAGGAACCAGATGTCCGACAGCCCCCACGCCCAGTCGCCCGAACCAGTCCAGGGCGATTCGGGGTCGCCGTCGTTGTCGAGGCCGACCGAACTCCACGCGACGCTGCTGACCCGGCCGAGCTTCAGCTCGCCGCCGCCGGCCAGGATCCGGGTAACCGGCAGCTGCCATTTCTTCACCTCTTGAGAGCCGAGGAAAATCGTGTCGTCGAAGTCGTCGCCGTCGAGCTCGTTCACCAGCTCGGGGATCCGCCAGGCGCTACCGAGCATCACGTACGTCGGGAACTGTTCGATCCCGGCGCTGACGTAGCCGGCTTCTGCAGTCATCGCACCGCGGACCCACTGCGCCGGCTCGGCGCGTACGGCGCCCGGCCCGAAGGTCATGTCGGCCTGGATCTCGGTGGTGCCGGGTCCGAGCAGAATCGTCGGCTTGTCCGGTGTGCCGCGCAGTCGTAGCCGGATCGCGTCGCGGTTGCTGCCCGGGGCGGGCGAGGTCACCCGGCCTGTGACGTTGAGGCTGCGATTGCCTCTCGCCGGATCGAGCTCGAGCGCCGCGTGCACCCAGTCGAGCTTCGAGGGCTGCAATGCGAGCACGTCGCTCTGGGCGACCGGGAGGGTGCTGCCGCGCAACCGATCCGCCGGTTGCGAGCCGGTCCACGCGGACAGCTGGGCCGAGCCGGCGGTGAGCCGGGCCGCGACCGCCGCCACCTCGCCCCGCCGTTCGGCGGTCATCAGGTCGTCCCGCTGCTCCAACCGCAGTTTCGGGCCGGCCGTCGTAGCGCGCAGCGTATTGGCCGCGTTGTCGGGGGTGACGAGGCCGACGCGGGCGACCACGACGGAGCCCTTGGCGTCGAGCCGGACGCCGGTCGACTCTGCGGGCGTCCCCACCCGGTACCACCGCAGGACCTCAGGGAGGTTGGGGTCGGGATTCGACCCGGTGACACTAGTAAGCGCGAGTTCGTGCGCGCTGACCGAGGCTATCGTTCCGCTACCGCGGTGCCAGCTGATCGGCCGCCCGTGCCAGTCGCCGGGGAACGCCACGTCGATGTCGTCGTCGACGATTTTGGTGCCGTCGGAATTGGCCTTCAACGTGCCGACGTCTCCGCCCAATGCCAGCACGAGATTCTCGGGTACCCGGACGTCGGCGTCGACGACCGGTGGCCCGTCGCTCGTCGTCTGGGCGAGCCGCAGCGTCCGGCCTCCCCCGACGACGTGGGCACGGACTCGCATGCCACCGCTCTTGCGCCACGACAGGTTCGCCGGGTTGGTCGGGTCGATGGTGCCGGGAACCGGCAGCAGGGCGATCGACGAGTTGGACGGCACCTGGTCGATGGAGGCGATCGTCTGGGTGGTCGGCGCTTGATCCTTCAACCACGAGCTGGTGAGAACACGGAGGCCGTCGATGAGCGCGCTGTCCTCGTGCAAGGTCACCGTGAGTTCCGACGGGCGGTCGCCGTCGTCGCCCGCGTCGTAGCGGCCGGTGTCGCGATCGACACTCGCCAAACCGACCGTGAGGTGTAACGGCGCGTGCACTCTGTGGACTCGCACCTGCACCGACGAATGGCGTTCCTGGGTCGCACCGCCCGTTGTGACCGGAAGCGTGACCGGCTCCTTGCTGATCGTCGACAGCGCTATCCGGGCTGCGGGCAACTCGGCGATGTCCGCACGCACCTCGAACGACACCGTCTCGCCGGCCGGTCGGTGCAGGCTGAAGCTACGGAGATAGTCGACGCGCAAGCGGAGCGTGGAGCCGCCCTCGGCGAGCGCGTCGAGTGCGGCGGCGATCCGAGGGCCGGGGCCGACGCCCGGGAGCGACACTTTCGTGGGTGCCGTGCGCAGCAACACGCGGCGGATGGTCGATGTCTTGTCGTTGCCCACGGCGGGCGAGTCAGTGGCGGCCTTCGGCAACGCCGGCGCGTTCGACCACGAGCCGACCGCAACATCGACCTCCGCGTCTTCCTGACGCTTCCCGGCGTCGGGGGCCAGATCTGGGTCGTCGGTGTGCGGGCTGACTAACCGGATCGCGACGTTGGCCGGCAAACCTTCGACGACGACGGCCGTACCCGTCGTCGTCTTTTTCTTCGCGTCGGTCAGGGCGAGGTTGGCCTGTAGGTCGGCTGCGCCGCTCGCCGTCCATCCCAGCTGCAACACGTCGACGGGGTAGCCGACCCGCTTCTCCGGTGCGGCGTGCAAGGCGACGCTCACCTGGTTGGGGAGGTGGACCGCGAGATCGTCGACCTGCAACGCCGGCGGCAAGCGCACGTGACCGGTGACGGTCGTGGCTGCGGTCGCGTTCCAAGTGACCGTGGCGAGGGTCGCCACGTCGAGAGCGGCGACCGCATCCACGTGCGGCAAAGGTGCCAGGTCGAGATGGATGTCGGTGTTGCTGCGCGGCTGGGTGAAGTCGACGGTGAGCGGAGTTGCGCTGGCTTTCCAGGACAGCGTGAACGGGGTGGTGTTGCCGCGGTTCGGGTGCAGTGACGCGCTGCCCGATGCCGGAAGTTGCAGTCCGGCGACATTCAGGATGGTGTC
Source organism: Frankiaceae bacterium (assembly GCA_030840585.1). Taxonomy (GTDB): domain Bacteria; phylum Actinomycetota; class Actinomycetes; order JAFAQI01; family JAFAQI01; genus BP-197. The sequence goes on from JAVEEG010000211.1 coordinate 12,815, forward strand.
GGGATCGGTGTTGGTCGGCAGCGATTCGTCGTAGGTACGCACCTTGACCGGCAACGGCAGCGGCGCCGGGCTCACCGTCGTCGTCGCGGTCCCCCACGCTAGATCTAGCGACAGCGGCAACGGCGGCGTAGTGCTCGCCTCTGCATTGGCGAGGGCGACGTTGGTCGGAATGGTGTCGGTCAGCGCGGCGCCGGCGCCAACATCGCCAATCGGCACTGGCCGGGACCCACCTTCCGGGCCGAGTTGCGACCGGTAGATCCGCCACGTCGAGAACGTTCCCGTCGAGGGCTTGGCCGGCGCGGTGACGGTCACCGACGAGCCCACTGCGGCGTGGACGAGATCGGACGGCGCGCCCGCGCCGGACTCCGTGCCGTCGGGACGGATGACGGCCGCGAGATAGCGATAGGAGCGGGCCGGATCGGGTGTCGACGGGTTGGCGGTGACGGGAGGCCGGGTCGGCGCCGACCACGGCGTAGTGACCGTCGCGCCCACGTGCACCGGCTTCGGCGTACCACTGAGATCGAGGTCGATGCGGCTGCCGGTCGACGGTTGATCGGTGTCGACTGTCAGCGCCTGGTTGACGAGTTGCAGGGTGACCACGGGGTCGCCCAGTACGCCGAGCACGCCCGCGAGACTGATCAGCGATTGCAGCGTCGACTTCAACGGCGCCGGGAGACCTGCGGTGCCGACGGACGTGCCGAACCAGGCCGGATGTACGACGGTGGGCGCGTCAGTGAGCCAGACGCTGACCGGTACGCCGACGGGTTCCACGACGAGCGACACTGTCGCGGTGCTGGTCACGCCGTCGCCGGAGATGGGCAGCTCTGCCTTGAGTTGCACATGCCCGGGGAGGTCGGCGATGCCTTGGCCGAGCGAGAGCACGATCACCGATAACCGCGGCGGCGCGCTGCCCGAGAACACCACCGTCTGGTCCGGGCTCACGACCAGTTCGAGCCGCGGGTCGACGAGGGCGGCGATCTTCGCTTTGTCGATGGTGATGTCGAACGTCACCGAGAGCGTGCCGCTGGCAACGGCGGCGAGGTCGATCGTTGCTGTGACCGTCCCTTGACCCTGACCGACCGACGTGCCGGCCGCGGCGCCGGTGAAGAAGATCGGGACGGGGATGGCGGATCCGGTGCTGAAGGGGACGAGTGTGTAGTTCCACGTTGGCGGCGAGCCCGCGCCAGCCCGCACATAACACGACACGAGCTTGCTGGCCTGGTTGCCGGCGGCGCCGAGCACCGATCCGAGATCGCCCAGCAGATCGTCGTCCACTCTTCGCCCTCCGAAGCCCCGCAGCGTCGACTGCGGGCACCGTAGCGCAGTTACACCGTTTGCGCGGTTCGTGGCGATCAGGCGGTTTCGGCCGAACTTGTGGCGACGGGTCGGGAGGGGCAGCGGCGCGCTCGCCACTGCCCCTCCAAGGCGTCACGACGGCAGCAGCCTCCGCACGGCACGGCGGGAACGCGACTGCTGGCTTTCCAGCGGCGCGTCCGGCGTTGCTGCGACCAGGTCTGCGTGCGGCGTCAGCCGCTCCAGCGCAGCGAGGATGAAGAAGCCGTCCGGCTCGGTCGCGATGTGATGCAGGACGAGCGGAACGATCGCCGGCCCCAGTTCGATCAGTTGCTCGAACTCGGGCCCGCGGGCGTAGTCGCGAGTGTCCGAACTGAGCATCGCGCCGCTGGTCTGCCAGCTCGCTTTCCAAGTGCCGACCCTGCGGTCGAACTCGCGCCGAACGTCACGCGGGACGCCGGCGGCGAGCTGCGTTGCTGCCTCGACCTCGTCGGCGGTCAACTCTTCGGAGTCGCCAAAATTTGGTCTGGTCATGATCTCTCCCTCAAGTGAAGCTGGTGACGACTCGTCCGTACGTGGCTCCGGTGAGCTCGCCGCGGCCATGGGTGATGCGCCAGCTTGACCCGAGCTTGGACTCCCAGAGCGGGGGCGGCTGCGAGGTGGACGTCCTGCTGCCGTGCGTCATGGTGGTGATGACCGGTCCGACCTGTGGGGTCGCCCACCCGTCGATGGTCGCGTTCGGCGCGTTCGCCACCACGGTCGGATGGTTGTACGGCGGTCCGTTGTAGAGCGCCTGGAACGGGCCGAGCGGTTGGGGCGGGTTGATCCAGGCGTTGAGCACGCCAAGGCTGTACGCGATGCAGTTGTAAACCGGCGTCTGGTTGTCGGTGATCCAGACATTGTTCGCGACCAGGTTCGGGAACCAGTTCGTGAGCTGCGCCCACTCGATCTGCGATGGTCGGCGAGGAGGCATCAGGCACCCCCGGCGATGTTCGGAGGGACCGTCCATGCGGACTTCATCCCGATGATCATCGGCCAGTTCGCGGTGGACGCGATGGTGAGGTCCGAACCGTTCACCGAGACCTTCGAACTCGTCGTCTCACCGCTCGTCTCGCTGCCGAAGAAGAAGGGTCCGATCTCGATGCCGCCTTCCGCGGTCCACTTGTCCTGCATGAACGACGCGAAGTCGTTGCTGACGGTCACCGTGATGGTCGGTCGATAGGCGACGACGAGAGCCGTGTAGATGCGGGCCAACGCGCCGCCTGCGCCGAAGAAGAAGTTGTTGCTCCCGGACTCGAACTCGGAGAAGCCCGTCGAATACGGCCCGTTCGCGAAGCTCTTGATCGAAGCGCCGCTGAACCACTGATCCGGCAGCACCGGAATCGTGGCCAGATCCTGGAAGCTGAAGTTCACGGTGTACTGGTCCGAGTACTGCGTCCAGTCGACGTGGCTGTAGGTGCCGCCGGCTTCGAACCCGAAGAAGTCGTCCCAGAGACCGCCACCACCCTCGGCGTAGTACTCGTTGTAGCTGTACGTCGATGAGCTGTTGTTCAGGCTGAACGAACGCGCGCTTCCCGCCGTCGCGTCGCCACCGAAGTTGTTCCCGGTGATCGCCTCGACGTAGGTGTACGGCGTGACCGGCGTCGTGCCCCAGATCCGCACCTGGATTGATTTCTGACTGTTCGGGTCGGTGACCCCGGTCTGGTAGTCGGCGTCGTTGTAGTCGCTGAGGATTTGTTGCAGCGGGCTTTCGATCTCCGTCTGGTAATTGGCGAGCTCGGTCTGCAAGCCGCTCAGGGCGTTCTCGTCCGTCGTGAGCTGCGCGGAATAGCCCGGGTTACTCGTCAGCCAGGCCGCGAAGGTCGGGCCGGTCCCGCCGGTCTGGTTCTTCCAGATGTTGTTCAGGCTGGCGAGGTCGCCCTGCACCTTGCTCGCGGCCGCGTAGACCTGCTGCTGAAGCTTCAGGTACTGCGAGTCACTGGCCAGATCGCCGATCGCGAGGGTGTTCATCCACGTCTGGTAGGCGCGGTCGAAGCCGCTGGTCGCGGCCGGGCTGGTGTTGGTGTTCAGGAACGGGGCGCCGGGAACGACGTTCAGCATCGACCATTGCTCGTAGGAGTACGACCCGACCACTGGCTGCTGGCCGCCCCAGTCCCACGGCATGAATGGGTAGATCGCTTGCAGCGCCTCGCCGGGCTGCAACGCGACCAGCGTGTTCACCTGCTCCAGGTACTGCAGCCACAGGGTTGACTGGTCGTCAGCCATGAATGTCCTCCGTGATGTCCGAACCCGGCGGATGCGCGGGCTGCGGACAGACTGGGCGTTCGCAAACCGGGACACAACATGCCAAGGGATGAACCTGGAGATGCATTCGCAAGAACGAGGCGCGATGGCTACATAGTCGTCAGAATGACTCATGTCGCCGCGACTCATGCGTCTTGACCAAAACGGGACTCTCTCGGGGAAGTGCCACGTGTACGAACGCAGATATCTTTCGCCCGCGCAGCTCCAGCACGAGCTGGACCTTCCGGCCGACGTCGTCAGTGAGTTGATCCACAGCGGCCGACTGCCCGCGTTCCGCATCGGCGGGCGTTGGCGGATCGACCGGCGTCGACTAGAGCAATTCGTCGACCAACTAACCGAAGAAGCCGCCGCCGAGCCGCACCTGGTCGTCGACACCAATGACGCACGCGGAACGCACTTCACGGACAAGCAGTATTCGATCATCCGTCTCGTTGGCGAGGGGATGTCGAACGCGGAGATCGCTGATCATCTGTCCGTCGAGATCAGCACCGTCAAGAGTCATGTGTCGCGCATCCTGCAGCGATACGACCTGCGCGATCGCGAACAACTGATCGCGCATGCGTGGCGAAACGGGCTGATGGAAGCCGCCGCCGGCCAGCCGGAGTCCGCGCCGCAGGTCACGGCATAGGCACGGCGGCGCTCGTCCCGCTTAGAGCGAGGGGCGCCAATGGCAACGGCTCTAGCAGGCCGCGCTCAGTTAGGACAGCTTGAAGTCCGCGCTGTGGCTGTCATCGTTGTCGAGTGTGAACGTCAACGTGTAGCACCCGACCCGCTTGGGCGTTTGCCAGTTGAAGACGAACTGGTTGGCGGTCGTGTCGTAGCGCAGCGCGGTACCTCCGGTCGCCGTCACTTCCAGAGCATCAGGAGTGTCGGTCGGATCACAGTTGGTCGCCGTAGCCGTGATCGACTTCACGACGGAGAGTGAGGTGACGTAGGCGCCGTTCGCATCCTTCACCTGGAACTTGACCGGATAGGTCTTGCCGCCCTTGCCGGTGTTGACCAGCGGCGGATTGTTCACCGGCGACTGGAATCCGATGAAGGTGTACGTCGGTGCCGGTGGCGTCGGTGGGGCGACGTAGGTCTTGAACGCCATGTCATTACCCGCTCGGTTCACTCCCCAGCCGGAACCAGCATCGACTACCGCGGTGCCGCCGGAGTACGAGTCCACGAACAGACTGCTCGCCCAGATGTAGGCGGTGTCACCAGGCGACGGAGCCGGCGAGACGAGCACAATGGCGTACTGCGTGCCGGCGGTGACCGGTACCGCGGGCGAGATCGCGACCTGGACCCAGTCCGGTGAGCCGGTGTTCACACTGCTTCGCGGGATGACCGCGGTTGCGAGGGTCGTCGCCGGTAGCCCTGATGACGTGCTCGTGATCAGGGCCGTCAGCGTCGGCACCGACGCAGCCGTCTGGTACCCGATGTCGAGGTCGACCTGATCGAGATTGCCCGTTGCCCCCGCGGTGAACGTCTCCCCGAGGGTCTGGTTGCTGAATATTCCGATGGTGTAGCCGGCGTCGGCCGACGACTGATCAAGCACGTGTCCGGCGGCTCCCGCTCCCCCGGGGCCTGGCAGCAGGCTCAGGCCGGCGGCAGCAACCGCCGCAACTCGGAGAAAGCGGCCTCGTGCAGTGCAGTGCGTCATCGGTCCACCCCCGCCCGGGTGATGCCGGTAACCGTCGTACCGGTCGATCACCACCGGAACGGAGCGCACACTATTCAACCGTGGCCGGTACGGCCATAGCTCGCGAACAACATGATCAATCGTTGGTCAGGTGCGGGATCTCGATGGCCTCGACGGACTAGAGGAACATCGCAACCCGCGTCTGAATGGCTAGTCGGTACGCCGCACGCCGACTATCACCACGTTGCGGAATTGCCGTGCGGCGGGCAGTCGTAGATCGGGTTGAGCCTCGGCGCCAGCGGGTCCAAGAGGTAGACATCGCCGTCCGGCTTGATCGTCACCGGGCCGTAGCTGCCGGCGTTCGCGGCGAGGACCGGGCACGCCGCCGGATCGACGTACGGGGCAAGCAGGTCTGTGACCGGGGCGAGGAGCGCGTGCAGGGCGGCGACGAAATCGGCGGGCGGCGGGCATGCGCATCCGAACGAGAGCGTGCAATTCCATCCGGTGTCGGTTCCGTCCGCGAAGACCGCCCGCTGGCAGAGGCTTTCCTGAGACAGCGGCGGGATGGTGAACGAAATCGTGTCGACGCCGGCTTGTACGCCGATGCCGCTGTAGCTGAACGTCGTGCCGGGTGCAGGTACGTCGTTGAACCGAATCTGGCAGCTGACCGTCGCGTCGACCGGCAGCCCGGCCGCGTCCTGGGTGAACGACTGATCGCCGATGGCGCCGATGGCGTTGCCTCCTGTCTCATTCGTGGCGACGACTTCATCGCTGGTGAAGAAACAGCCGCCTCGGATCGTGTCGCCGCCGGCCGCGCTGGCCACCGGTGCGACCGCCACGACGGTTGCGCTGGCCATCACACCGACGAGCAGCATCCTGGTCAGATTCCATCGCATGACCGCACTCCGTTCTCTGGGCGGACAGTCCCGTTTGGGTGCAATACCGACCGGCGGGTCGATCGCTTACGCGTGTGATCCCGTCCGGTATCCGCTCAAGCAGCCAGCGGCCGCGCTCGTCGATCGCGCCGAGATCACTCCGAACCGCCACGCCCGGCCGTTCCTCCGCGTCCCGTCGGAGACGAACCGGCCCGGGCCACGTATGGCCCGGGCCAAACGGACACCGGTTCGTATCGGCCTACATCAAGTGGAGGTGGCGGGAATCGAACCCGCGTCCTTCGGCGGTTCGTCAAGGCTTCTCCGGGCGCAGCCTGCTGCAGTTTTCTCGGCCCCGGCAGTGGCGCAGGCACCCTGCCGCAGGCTCAGTCACTGTTTGATTTCCCTGCCGACCCCGTGACCGGGTCGACCGGTGGAGCCCTCTATCGACGCCAGGTTCCAGGGCGAGGGCGCCCCTGGGCTGACGGTTCCGCTACGGGTTAGGCAGCGAGAACGAGATGCTGGTTATCGGCATCTATTGGTTTGCCGCGATGGATTTACGAGCTCACGCGACATCCTCGGCCCGCTTCACTTGACTCATCGACCGAAGTCGAAACCGTTCACCCCCGGGATCGGGATTGGACTGACTAGGACATCAACGAGTCTACGCCGCCCGCAATCGCGCGGATGTTCGCGTAGAAGCGAACCAGCGCGCGATTGCCCCTAGAAGCAGCGACAGCTACGAGCGGCCCTTCGCCCGGCGACCGGCCGCGCGCTCGATCTCCCGCGCCGCATCGCGCGCCGCGAGCGTCTGCCGCTTGTCGTACGCCTTCTTGCCACGCGCCAGCGCGATCTCGACCTTCGCCTTGCCGTCCTTGAAATACAACGACAACGGAACGAGGGTCAGCCCGCTCTCCTTCGTCTTGCCGATGAGCTTCGCAATCTCCTCGCGGTGCAACAACAGCTTGCGCGACCGCCGCGGCTCATGGTTCGTCCACGATCCCTGGTCGTACTCCGGGATGTGCGCACCCTCGAGCCACACCTCGCCATCTTTGATCCGGCCGTACGCATCGACGAGCGAGGCGCGACCGGCACGTAACGACTTCACCTCGGTGCCGAGCAGCGCGAGACCGGCCTCGTACGTCTCGTCGATGTGGTAGTCGTGCCGGGCCTTCTTGTTCTGCGCGATGAGCTTGCGGCCGGACTCGCGAGCCAACGAGACTCAGCCCCGGCCACCGACGTCGGCGGTCAGGCCGGACAGCACCTCGACCGCGCGCTGCTCAATCACCGACGGCGGTATGCCGACCGGCATCTCGAGGTCAGGAGTGACGCCGACGCCATCAATCGAACGACCCGACGGCGTGAGGTAGTGCCCGACGGTCAACTCCAACGCCGACCCGTCCGACAGCTGGCTCGGCGCCTGCACACTGCCCTTGCCGAACGTCTGGCTGCCGATGATGACCGCGCGACCACGATCCTGCAGCGCCGACGCGACGATCTCGGCCGCGCTCGCCGTACCGCCGTCGACCAGCACGACCAGTGGCACCCCCGTGTCGCCGCCGCCGAGCGCGTCGAGAACCTGCGGTGCCTCACCACGTTGCTGGTACGAGACGACAGGACCATTGCGGAGGAACGCCGATGCCGTCTCCACGGCTTCGTCGAGCAAGCCGCCCGGGTTGTCGCGCAGGTCAAGCACCAACCCGCGAATATGGCGCGCCGCGGCCGCCCGTACTTCGGTGCGCGTCCAGCGCCCAACGCCCCGGGTGAACGCCGAGATGCGCAGCCGCTCGACCCCACCGCCGAGCGCAGTCGCCGACACGTCGTCGTCGCTGACCGCCGCCCGCCGAAGCACCGTCGTCACGACAGTCGAACCCCGCCGTACCTGTACGGCGACCACCGTGCCGGCATCGCCACGCAAGCTCGCCACGACATCGGCCACCGATCGATTGCCGACCGGCCGGCCAGCCACCGCGACGACCACGTCACCCGCGCGCAAACCGGCCCGCGCGGCCGGCGATGACGGCTCGACCGACATGACCCGCAGCGCACCGTCGCTGCCGCGCCGGATCCACACGCCGACGCCGGTGTACGAGCCCGAGAGCACCTGTTCGAACCGGGTGTAGTCGTTCGGGCTGTAGTAGGCCGACCACTGGTCGTCGAGCGCGGCGAGCATCCCCTGCACCGCGGCCCGTTCAAGCGCCGCCTGCGAAACCGGGCGGGCCGCTTCGGCGCTGATTCGCTGCTCGGCCTCGTCGAGAACGCTCTGCGGAGCGTGCCCGTCGCGGGTGCCGGTCAGCGCCATCGTGACCGCGCCGGCGCCGTACGCCGTCAGCAGCGCGACGAACGCAGCCGCGATACGCAGCGGGCGGGGGGCGGGCACTGGGCCAGGATAGTGGCGCCGGGGTAGTGGGGGTCAGACCCGCAGGTAGCGCTGCAGCGTGCCGACCGCCGTCAGGACCGACGCGACGATCGCCGTGAGCAGGAGGTACGGGATCGCCTGCACGACCGTGCCCCACCCGATGATGTCGAGCAAATTCGTATTGAACGCATGCCCGATGCCGTGGTCGAACACCACCAGCTTGGTGAAGAACAGCAGTCCTGTGGCGATCGCGCCGCCGACAACGGCGCAGACCACGATCTCCAGCACGAACGGCGCTTCGATGTAAATGTCCGAGGCACCGACGAGGCGCATGATGCCGACCTCGCGCCGGCGCGTGTACGCCGCCAGCCGGACGTTGTTGAAGATGAGCAACAGCGCCGCGATCAGCGCGGCCCCCGCGAACAACAGCACGAACCGTTCCAACGTGTCGAAGAACGAGAACAGCTTCTTCAACGCGTCCGGTTCGGTCGCGACATCCTCCACGCCGGGCATGTCGCGGACCGCCTGCGCCACGATGTTGAACTGCCGCGGGTTGTGCAGCTTCACCCGGAACGACTGCGGCATCTGCTGCTCGGACGAGTTGTTCACCAACGCCGGCGACGTCTTCGCGAACTCTTTCTTGAACCGCTTCCACGCGGTGGACCGATCCTCGAAGAAGACCTGCTTCACCTGCGGGAGTGAGTTGAGTTCCTGCTGGATCGCGTCCTGCTGCGGGCCGGTGCTGTCCTGCTTGAGGAAGACCGACACCTCGATCTTGCCGAACCAGTAGTCGTGCGTGCGGTTGATCTGCGCATGGAACAGCCACGCCGCTCCGAGCGCGAACATCGCGATCGTGATCGTGATGGTGGTCGCGACCGTCATCGTCAAGTTACGACGAAGGCCCTGCCACATCTCGGTGAACACGAAGTTCCAGCGCACGATCGGATCCTTTCAGCGGCTGTAGCCGTAGACGCCGCGGCTCTGGTCCCGGGTGACCTTGCCCTCTTCGAGCTCGATCACCCGGCGGCGCATCGAGTCGACGATGTGCGAGTCGTGAGTAGCCATGACGACCGTCGTACCGGTGCGGTTGATCCGGTCGAGCAACCGCATGATGCCGACGCTGGTCGCCGGGTCGAGGTTTCCGGTCGGCTCGTCCGCGAGCAGGATCATCGGGCGGTTGACGAACGCGCGCGCGACCGCGACCCGCTGCTGCTCACCACCGGACAACTCGTTCGGCATCCGGTCCTCCTTGCCGGCCAGCCCGACGAGGTCGAGCACCTCCGGCACCACCTTGGCGATCGAGTGCCGTGGCTTGCCGATGACCTCGAGGGCGAACGCGACGTTCTCCGCCACTGTCTTATTCGGCAGCAGCCGGAAATCCTGGAACACGGTGCCGATCTGCCGGCGCAGCGCCGGGACCTTCCAGTGCGACAGCCGGGACAGATCCTTGCCGGCGACCCAGATGCCGCCGCGGGTGACCTTCTCCTCGCGCAGCACCAGGCGCAGGAAGGTCGACTTGCCCGATCCGGACTGCCCGACGAGGAACACGAACTCGCCCTTCTCGATCTCGACGCTGACGTCGTCGAGCGCGGGACGGGCGCTGGTCGGATAGACCTTCGTCACGGACTGCAACCGGATCACGGGAGGCCAGACTACCGCGCGTAGTTGGGAATCCCCGCCATCAACCGCGACCGGCTCAACCGCCGCCCCGCTTGCACCGATCTAGGAGCAGGGCCCTATCTAACGCGGGGCGTAGGGTGCCCGGCGCCTGGGAAGGATGTCCGGCATGTGCTGCGAGCAGCTGGCCTGCGCCAATTGCACCCGGCCGGTCGTCGAAGCCAGTTGCCCGACCTGCCGGGCCGCCCGCGCCGAACTGCACGGCGCCAGCCCGGCGTTGAACCTCGCGGTGATCGCGTTGCTCGTGACCGCGCTACTCGCCGCGGCCGCCGTACTGTACGGCCGCTTCGCGGGCTAGCCCAACTAGCGGGTCAGCGACCCTGGACGCCGCGCGCCGGGTAGCTGCGGTGGCGCGGGTAGTAGGCCATGCCCGGCGCTGCGAACACCGGCCGGCGGCGACCGGCCCGAGTCAGGAACGCACCGGAGGCGCACAGCCCGGCCGCGACGAGCGACATCTCCCACGTCGGCAGTCCGGTGAACGGCAGCCGGGTGACCTTCTCGCCAAGCACCGTCGGGTGCTTAGGCGTCCGGACGACCTTCTCGCCGAGCACGTGCGTGCACTTCTTCGCGTACGACTTGGTCGCGGTGGTCATGCCCGGCGCCGACACCGTGACGACACCGGTCTTGCCTTCAGCGACGTTGTACGTGCGCTTGACGATGTGGTCGGCCGCGACGATGACGTGCTCGGTCGCGCCGGCCGGCGTCACGACGGTGAACGTGACGTCGTCGGTGGTCGTGTCGTCGAGCTTCATGTTGCTCATGACGACCTGGATGCCGTGGGCGCACGACGTACCGAACGAGACCTTGGGGTCGACCGCGCCACCGTCGGAGCTACCGCTGTCGCAGCTGGTGGGGCGCGAGTACGTGCCGAGCTGGTTCGAGTTGGTCTTGTCGGTCGCGGTCACCGTCGGGTGCGCGGCGCTGACGTCGATGTCGACGACCGACTCGGTGCCGGCGGGGACGGAGACGTCGTGCGCGGCGTCGACGCCGGACGGGTCGATGCGCACCGACGCGGCGTCGCTGCCGCCATCGATCGTGACGGTGGCCTTCGTGCAGTCACCGGTCACGCCACCACTCGTCGGGACGACCAGCGGGACCTCGGTCGGTTCGCCGTCACACAGGAACCAGTGGCTGATGGTGGGCACGTTGTCTTGCGCGAGGCCGACCATCGGTGCGTGCAGGCCGCTCACCGGGAGGGTCGCAAACACGCTCGAGGAGTAGACGTTGTAAGCGTCGCCGCCCTTGACCACCAATGCGTGGATTTGGGTGCCGTCCGGAATCGCCGAAACGGTGAGGTTGCTGCCGTCGCTGGTGATGACGAAGTCGTTCGCGGAGTAACCACCACTGCCGTTTACCGCGACCTCGGTGTCGCCATCGAAGCCGAGCTGACTGCACGCGCTGGTCTTGCCGTCGTGGAGGTTGCCCGGATACGCGGTCGCGCGCTGGTCACCTGCGGTGGGAGTGGAAGTCGTCGCGGCGAACGCGGCGGCCGCGCCGGCGAATGGTGCAACGACACAGACAGCGGCACCGGCGATCATTAACCGGGCGAAACGTGCAGACATCCGGATACTCCCCCAACACGCGCCGTGGGCTGGCGCTTCCTTCACGGTGGTCAGTTCCTAACCGTCCGTCAAGCAGTACGACGACATTCGGTCCTTTCTCCCGGTACGAGAATCCTCCGAACGGACTATGGCCGCACCACCCACAAGGATGGTGCGGCCATAGTCGTTGACTTACTTAGGAATCTTCGCGCCGGCGAGCCGTCACCAGCGCCGCACCAACCGCGATCAGCAAGCTGGCGATCGCCACCGCGGTGACCGGCGGGAGGCCGGCCCCGGTGAACGGCAACGTCGGCGGCTTGCGGACCACCTTGATGCCCAACACCTGGATGATCGTCGTCTTCACTTCGTTGGACGGCTTGTCCGCGGTCTCGCCGGAGACGATGACACCGGAGTTGGTAACAGTCTTGGTCGGCAGCCCGACGGTCGAGTCGAACGCCGGCTTGTCGATCGTGACCTGGAACGTCACGTGCCGGGCATCCGCGCCGTGGGCGATGTCACCGAGCTCCCACGACACGGTGTGCGTCGCCGCGTCGTAACCGGTGGTGCACGGTCCCGCGTCGCTGCAGGCCGCGCTGCCGTCGACGTAGGTCGTACCGTCCGGCACCACGTCCGTGACGACGACGCCGGTCTGGTCGAGGTCACCGGTAGTGGCCGCGTCCAGCGTGTAAGTCAGCGTGTCGCCGTATGCCGCGGACGTCTGGTCGACGTGCTTGACGAGGGTCAGGTCGCCGGTCGGCACGTGGTGATCAGTCGTGCACGGGTCGCTCCCCGCCGGCGCACCCGGGCACTCGCCGTCGATCAGGACCGCGTTGGTGAGCGTCGTACCTTCCGGCGCCGCCGCGTCGACCGTCACCGTGTAGGTGATCGTCGTGACTCCGTCGACTCCGTCCTGCGCGGCCGGCACGTCGACCAGCCAGGAGAGCTGGCCGTTGCTGTTGCTCGCCGCCGTCGGGGTCACCGACGAGTCGTCGAGCGTCACATTGGTCGGCAATGTGTCGACCACGGTGACGTCGTGCGCCGCGGCCAGGCCGGAGTTGCTCACCGTGATCGTGTAGTCGATCGAGTCGCCGCGCTGGACGATCGATCCGCTCGCCGGGTCGGCCGTCTTGGCCAACGCGAGTACGGCGAACTCGACCTCGTGGTGCGTCGTGTTCGTGTGGCACAGACTCTGCGCCGGGTCGAGGCAGTCGGCCGACGACGTGTGCGTGTTCGCGAACGTGCCGGTGTTGTCGATCAGCGTCCCGTTGACGTCGGTCTCGACGACGTGGGCCTGGAAGGACACTGCCACCGAGCCACCCGCCGCCACGTCGACCGACCACGACACCGTGTTGGTGCCGCTGTCGAACATGCCGCCGGTCGCGTCCGCCGATCCCTGCACGTACTCGGTGCCGTCCGGTACGACGTCACTGACCGGTACGCCGGTCGCGTCCGCCAGCCCGTCGTTGTGAACGGTCAGCGTGTAGGTGATGTCGTCGCCGGGGCTGACCGGTGTCGGCGCGGCCGCGCTGCCCGACTCGGGGTCGGACGCCTTGGTAACCCTGATCTCCGGGTACTTGACCACGTGGTCCGTGACGTTGGTGTAACGGGTCGTGTGCCCGCTCGTCACCGACGCCTGGTTGTAGATGTGGTCGCCGTCGCCATCGCTCGCCTTCACGGTCACCGAGAAGCTGACCGTCGCGGAACTGCCCGCGGCGATGTCGGTGGTCCAGGTGATGACGCCACCGGTCACGTCGATCGATCCGGCGCAACCCGCGCTGGTGCCGGTGCCACATGCCGCGTCGTTGTTGTACGTCGCCTTCGCGAAGACGTTGACGCTCGGGTCGGCGGAGGCACCCGAGGCCGGCTCAGCGATCTGTACGTCGGTCGCCGTCACACTGCCGGTGTTCTGCACCGTGATCGTGTAGTTGATCGTGTTGTTCGGCGCGTCCACCGACACGACACCGGAGGCCGGAGCCTTGACCGGCGCCGGGATCAGCGGCGAGTGCGAGATCTCGTTGTTGTCGACGGTGCCGCAACTCTCGACCGCGGAGTTGTTGTTGGCGTCGCCGTCGTACGTGACCTTCCAGTAGAAGTTCGTGTGCGTCCCGTCGACCGCGACGTTCGGCGACGTGGCGTCACCATTCGCGTCGAGCGCGACGTCACCGTCGGACGCGGTGGTCGGCCAGTACGCCGTTCCGCCGCAGCCGGCCGCCGTGTACAGCGCGAAGTGGACCGTCTCGCCGGTCACGCTGGACGCGAAGTCACGCAGGTGCGCGACATCGTGCACCGTGCCGTCGACAGTGCCGGTGTTGCTGGCGACCGTCGTCAGGTTCGGCGTGGCCTTGCCCACGATGACCTGCTCACCGGTGTCGGTGCAGCTGCCCGGCAGCTTGTCGCTGCCGATCGTCAGGACGGCCAGCCAGTGGTACGTGCCGGCAGTGCTGACGCTCGTCGTGATCGGCTGCGCCGGGTAGGTGCCCGGGCCGCTGACCGCGACCGACGAGCCGACCTTCTTCGCCGCGTCGGGCGAGTTCGGGTTGCAGGCCTGGCCGGTCTTGTAGAGGTAGAAGTCGATGGTGCCGGTGGCGGCCTGCTGGATGCCGCTGATCGTCGCCTGGTCGCCGATCGTCGCGGTCGGGTTGAGCGCGAGTGGGCTGTTCACCGTGGTCGAAGGTGACGCGACCGTGCCGAGGCTCGCCATCGGGTCGTGGACCTCGACGGTGAACAACGTGGTCGTCACGTTCGCCGACGTGATCGGCTGCACGGCGAAGACGTCATTCGGAGCGTCCGGCACCGTGTACGGCCACGGCACGCCGGTCTCCTTCCAGTAGTACTGGTTCGGCCAAGTCGCGTGCGTGTAGTTCGCGGTGCAGAAACCGTTACTGCCGGTCGTGCAGGTGAAGCCGACGCTGGTGTCCGCGTCGGTCTGGCCGCTGGCGGCGGTCTGCAGACCGGCCACGCCGTTGCTCTCGACCCACAGCGCGAACGTCGCGCCGGCGATCGGCGTCGTACCCGGCACGTCGGTCTTGTGCACAGTCAGCGAGGTTTCATGTTGCGCGTCGTGGACGTCGACCGAGACGTTCTGGTGAGTCTGGTCGACGACGACACCGGTGACGTTCGCGGCAGTGTCGTAGCCCTGCGGCGTCACGGATTCGTGCAGGTCGTAAGTGCCAGGGGCGACGTCACTGAAGACCAGCGTGCCGTCGCCGTCGCTGTCCGCGACGGTGTCGACAACGGCTTGGGTCGCGTGGTTCAGCAACTGGAAGCTGCTGTGCCCGAGTGCGGCTGAGCCGGCGGTCTTCTTGTGCACGGTGATGCTGCCCTGACCATCGACGAACACCGGCACCGGCGAGTTCGCGGCGCCGGTCGGCACCGTCACGCTCGGCGACGACGAGTCGACGAAGTATCCGGAGGGCGGGGACTGCTCGGTCACGGTGTAGTTGCCCGGCGTCACCGGGTCGACCGTGATCTGGCCGTCGGCCGGGTCGCTGTCGTACGTGCCGTTGTCGAGCACGTCGAGGTAGGCGCCCGGGCTCGCGACCGGCCGCGGATCCGGTGTGATCCGGAAGGTCGCGCCGGCGAGCAACGCACCGGAGCCGTCGTGCTTCACGATCTTCAGCTGGCCACAGCTGGAACCGGCCGACAGCTTGAGCGGCTTGATGAAGTCCTTGAGGTTCTCGCCGGTCTCGCCGGTGACGTTGCGGAATCCGAGCGACCCGAACAGCGGCGGGCAGGCCGGCTGCAGGTTGAGCAGAGTTGTCAGGTCGAAGGCGAACTCCAGGAACGACTCGTCCGCACTGATCGCGTAGTCGAAACCGGCCTGGTTCACGCTCACCGACGTCCACGCGCCGCTGACCCACTTCGATGCGGACGCGAGCGCGATGACGCCGTTGCCCTTGTCATCCAACCGGAATCGCAGGTCGTTGTCGGAGCGGACTGGCGCGTAAGTCGTGGTGTTGGTCGGCTGCAGCTTGTTCAGTTCGAGGTAGTAGGAGTCGGTGCCCGAGGTCGCGCCGCGGTCGAATGCGAAGAACACGTCAGCCGTGTTCGGCTTCGCGTAGCCGTAGATGTTCGTCATGTCGTCCTTCGGCGGCGCACCGCCGGCGATCGTCCATGTCGACGGATCGTTGCTTTCCTTGCTACTCGCCGAATAGACCGTCGGGTCGCCGCCCGCGTCGTCGTTCTCGATCGGCTGCGTGCCGACGGCCGCACTCGTCCAGTCGAGGTTGGCGGCGTTGTCGACCGTCTTGTTGCCGTCGATCTCGAATCCCGCGTCGAGACCCGCGGCGCCGGCCTGGGTTACGAATGCCGCAGGCAGCCACATCACCGACAGCAGGAGTGCCGTAAGACCCGCGAAGAACCGGCGGCTGAAACGATGCATCGGGCACCCCTACTTCGAAAGACGAAGCACGGGTCGGTCTCACCAGTGGCTCCCCGCGACCGGGCACTTGTAAGTGCCGGTGACCGATACGTCAGTCGCGGATCAACGCCCCCCGAGCGCGCCGGCAAAGGCCGACAACGCCACATTCGGCGCTATGGGCGTTGCCGTCAAAGGCCACCGGTCCCCCTTGTAGGGCGATGTCGGATATGCCCCTGGAAGTGCAGCCGTTCGGACATCGGGCGATAGGCCGACGTGACTACACATGCCGCCCCCAACCTGAGGGTGCGAATCGACCGATCGTTGAGATCAGTCAGCCTGTTGGCGGCGCCAGCGGATCTCGGCATCGACGAATGCGTCGATGTCGCCGTCGAGGACCGCGGCGGTATTGCCCACCTCGACCTCTGTGCGCGCGTCTTTCACGAGCTGGTACGGGTGCAGGACGTAGTGCCGGATGATGTCGTCGCTGCCGAACCCGACCGTGTTGCGGGATCCCTTGAGCCGCCGCATCTCGTCGGCCTCCTCTTGCCGGCGCGATTCCAGCAGCCGCGCCTGCAACACCTCCATCGCACGCGCGCGGTTCTGGATCTGGCTGCGCTCGTTCTGGCAGGTGACGACGATCCCCGTAGGCAGGTGCGTGAGCCGGACTGCGGAGTCCGTGGTGTTGACGCCCTGGCCGCCTGGGCCGCTGGACCGGTAGACGTCGACGCGGATCTCGTCGTCGGGGATGTCGACATGGTCGGTGGCCTCGACCACCGGAGTGACATCGACGCCGGCGAACGAGGTCTGCCGGCGGGCTTGGTTGTCGAACGGCGAGATGCGCACCAGCCGGTGCACGCCGTGCTCGCCGGCCAGCGTCCCGTACGCGAACGGCGCCTTGACCACGAACGTCGCCGACTTGATGCCGGCCTCTTCGGCGTACGACGTGTCGTAGACCTCGGTTTGGTAGCCGTGCCGCTCGGCCCAGCGGGTGTACATCCGGAACAGCATGAGCGCCCAATCGGCCGCGTCGGTGCCGCCGGTGCCGGAGTTGATCGTGACGACGGCTTCCCGCGGGTCGTATTCGCCGGAGAGCAGCGTGCGGACCTCAAGGCCCGCGATGTCGGTGGCGAGCGCAGGCAGATCCGCCGTGGCTTCCTCGATCAGCGCGACATCGTCGAGGTCGATCGCGGCCTGGATGTCGTCGAGCCGGCCGCGCAACGCCTCGACCCGGGCCAAGTCGCTGCGCAGGTGCGACATCCGGCTGGTGACCGACTGCGCCCGCTCCTGGTCGTTCCAGAGCTCGGGATCGGCGGCCTCTTCTTCGAGCACGGCCAGCTGCTTGCGCATGCCGTCGAGGTCGAGCACCGTTTCGACCGACGACATCGTCGCCGCGAGCTGTGCGACCCGCTCCCTCATATCTCCCGGCGGCATGCGGGCAAGACTAGTCGCGGTCAGCACCCAGCCGCCGACAGCGGCGACCGCGCGTGCGCGGTGACATCGACCCGCATGCTCCGTACGCCGAACAGCCCGCCGAACGGGACCTTCGCCGCACCGCTCAGGTGCACGGTCACCGTCCCCGCATCGACCTGCACGCCGGCCGGATCGAGTTCGCGGAACGCGCGCCGTAAGTCGGCCTCGTCGTCCGCGACGGCGACGAGCACACGCCTGCGAGCCACGTCCGCGTCGATCGGCAGCACCGCGCCGCAGCCGCCGGCCGCGCCGGCATAGATCGCCGTACGGTCGACGGCTTGGGCGGCGCCGAGCGCGGCCGCATCAGCCGTCGAGGCGAGCGCCCGCCGGGCCAGGAACACCGCGGACACGTCGACCCCGACCACGATGAGAACCAACGCGACGGCGGCGTACCCGATCAGCAGCAAGGTGATCTGCCCGCCGTCGTCGCGCCGGGTCAACACGTGCCCGCGCCAGGGCCGGCGTAGCAGTCCAGCCGCTCGCGGTGGTGCGCCGACACGACGATGCCGGCGACACATCGCTGCCCGCACAACCACGAGGGCACGAACGGCAGCGTCACGGTACGGCGAAGATCGACCGTGAACGTCGAGCCGGGCGCGTACGAGCAATCGCCGCACGAGATCACCCGGCCGGTCGGCGCCCAGCGCACGCCGTGATCGCGCATCACCAGCGCCACCGCCTGCTCGGCGCGCTGCTCACCCGCGGCGTCGGACCCTGCGGTTGCGTACGCCCGCGCGGCCTCTCGGGCCGCCGCCGTCTCCGCGAACGCCGCCCGCTGCACCGACAACGCAGCCATGACGACATAGACGAGCGGCACCATCAGGGTGATGAGTGACGTGACACACCAAGATCGTTAGCGCATCACGGTTCGGTAACGCGACGGGTGGACCGGGGCTTGGAGGGGCGCCACGAGGCAGCTTCAGCCCGGCCGTTGCCGGGTTATTTGACAAGAATTGAGCGTGGCGCGCGCTTAGTGCCGGGTTTGTCCGAATGTTTTTCTCGACAGCCGCGTAAGCAATAGTCATTCTCGCCGGTATCTCACTGGACCGTGAGGAGTCGTCTCCTCACAGAAAAGAGGTACGGCGATGGCTAGAACGACACGGCGGCGAGCCGCGATCATCGGCGTAGGGGTCTGTCTGCTGGCAGCGTGGGCGGCACCAGCGTCCGCGCACTACGTCTACGAGGTGGGCTTCACCTATGAGTCCTCAGACTTCAACCAGTGCGTAATTGGCTACGCCGAAAGCTCACACGGCCAGGCCGGCAACGGATACATGAAGGGCTACGTGATGGCCACGAAGTCCCACATCAGCGGCAGCGGCTCCCACGCGACAAGGTTCGATTGCAATGAAGACCTCGGTTCGCCCGCGTCGCACTGGATCCGGCCACCACAGAACCTCGCCATCAAGGACTACTACTTCCGGCTCAACCCCAACCCGCAACACAACAAGGCGTTCCCAAGCGACTGGAGCGTGTGCGAGTACTCCGACTGGTTCTACAACCAGAAGTCCTCGTATGTGTTGAGTATCGCGGGCGAGATGCGCGGGCCCACGATCTGCGGAAACGGCTACTACGGCACGCTCTCCTACGGCGACGTCAACAACGGAGGATGGCTGACAGGCTCGATTTGGAGCGGCGGCCACAAGCTGCCTGTTGCCCCAAAGACCGACGTGAACTCGACCGGCGATGTCGGGATCAATAACGTCTACGCGGGCCTTGATGCCGCACTCGCTGGCACAACTGACGGCGAGGTGGGTACCGACGGCCTTCTCAACCCGAGCATCGGCAGCGTCACGGTCGCCGGACCTGACGGCAACCCCGTCCTCAACCCGAACACCGGTGAGCCCATCCTCGTGAACTTGGACGCGATGTCCACCCCGCCGACAAATCTCCCCGGCAACGTGTTCCAAGTGGCAACGGACCTCGCCGGGCAACCTACTTTCGACCAATTGGGTCTGCCGACAGGCGTCAACGCGGGTCCGCACGTTGCCCCTGTCGACCTCGGTACCGAGTTCTATATCGTTCCCACTCATGTCGCGGCGGAAGCTCTCATCGGTGCCCCATAACCAGCGAAAGCGGCGCGCAGCCGCACTCGCGCTGCGCGCCGCCCTCGCTGGCGCTGTCGCGTTCGGCGCTGTCGCGTGCAAGGACTCGCCGCCACGCAACGATTGCAAGAAACTAGGGGTGTGCTTCCCAGGCCAGACGCCACCCATCACGCCGACGCCGACCTGACGCCCCGCACCTACCCCGAAGTGCCCTCGTCCTCGGACGGGGGCGCTTCCTTTTTGTCGTCCGGCTTGACGGCCAGCAGGGCGCTCTCGGCGTCGAGTGGCGCGAGGCTCACCCGCTCGTCGTCGTCGCGCTCGGTCACGCGGTTCACGGTACGCCACGGGCCCGTGGACCGGCCGGGAGTCGAACCCGAAGATCGGCTATCCAAGGGCCTTACGCGCACCGACGCAACCGGCCGGGATTCGCCGTGATCAGCGAATCCCGGCCGCCATCTTTGTCCACAACCGCGCCCGAAACAACGGGATTTCCCATTGCTACCGCCTAGGCTTCCGATGTGCGTGAGGAGCCGACTCCGGGGCAGTTGGAGAGCAGCCGCGTGTCCCGGGTGGCCCGACAGCAGCTCGACCGGGTCGAGGTGGCCGTTCACTACATGGAGCAGGCTGCGCAACTGCTCGCCGAAAGCGGCTTGCCCGTTGACGCATCGTTGGATGACGCGATCAAGCGCACCCGCGACGCCCGCCGGTCCCTGCGGGCGAAGGTCTCCGGATGGGTGGAGTCGCGTCGCCGACCCAAGGCCAACCCCTCTGCCGAGCGATGCACAGTGTTTCTCGACGAGTGCGGTCAGCACATGGTCACCGCACCGGATTCCTTTCCCGTGTTCGTGCTCGCTGCCGTAATTATCCGTGATGTCGACTATCCGGTGGTCGACGCTGCCTGGAAGCGATGGAAGATCGAAAACCTCGGCAAGGACGCCCTGGTTCACGAGCCAGATATCCGGAGGCTGCGGTATGCCTTCATGGGCCAGGAGGAGGCAATTGAGCGGCTGCCCGCGATTCTGGCCTCTCTGGATTTTGTGGCAATCGCGGTTGTGGTGCATCGCACGGATTACGTCGCCGATTTCGGCACCGGACCAATAGACGAAAGCCTCCCCCAACACGCCTACCTGCTGGCCCTCGACGTACTGACCGAGCGGCTGGCGCTAGCCCTGGACCGACACTTCGACGGAGCGACAGCGCATGTGGTTGCGGAGTCTCGCGGCACCAAGGAAGATGCCCAGCTTCAACACGAGTTCGCCCGCCTTCACCTTCAAGGCACGTCGTACATCTCGCCGGCATGGTTCCGGCAGCAACTACATCCGGGCATCAAGTTCATGGGCAAGCAGGAGAACAACACCGGGCTTCAGTTGGCCGACTTGCTCGCTCGTCCGGTCGGCGAGAAAGTGTTGGATCCTGAAAGCGATCCCGACCGATGGAGTGTGTTCCGCGACAAACTCTGTCCGGGCGAAGAAACGAAGAATTCGATTCTCGGATTGAAGATTTTGCCGTGGCGCGAGAAGTACAAAGACATTTGGAAAAGCTGAAGGGGCTGCTCGTAAGAGCAACCCCTATCCGCCGACCAGGCAAATGCCAAGCCCACTTGCTGTCCACCCTACACAGTTGCTACGACAGTTCAAGCCGCCGAACGGGTGGACTTGCTTGACGTGTCGAGCGCTACGCCGCGCCGGTCAGTGGCTTGTACGTGAGCCGCCGACCCCCGGTCTGCTCGACCAGCACCCGCATCCGGGTCGAGTCGTCCAGCTTGTGCGTGGTCCGTAGGAAATCGTGCTGGGCGAGGTAGCGGGCCAGGTGCTCGCGGCTGACGTGGTGGTGCGTGCCGTCGATCGACCGCTTGACATGGCCGAAATACGCCTCGACCTGATTGGTCGTATAGCCGTTGGCGTTCACGTACTCGTCGCGGCAATGGACGACGCGCTCATGGCCCTTCATCTCGCCGGAGAACGCGCCGTAGCCCTTCGCCTCGTCGGTGACCAGGGTTGTCGCGCCCATCTCGACCTCATCGGCGATAGCGGCGCGCAGCGTGCCGCCTTTCACGTCGGCGATCACACGGGAACGAACCTCGCCCGTGCGGGTATCCACACCAGCGCGAACACGACTGGCTTGTCGGTCTTGATGCGCGTGCCCATCCAGCCGCGCCGTGGCGCACGCTTCGCCTTCGATTGGTTCTGCGGCTTGCCGCCGTACCACGACTCGTCGGCCGCGACCGTGCCGGACAGCAGGCCTGCCAGTGGGTCGCGCTTCATCGCCTCACGGATGCGGTGGAGCATGAACCACGCGGTCTTGTTCGTGAGGTCGTACTTGCGCTCGATCTCTCGCGCGGCTAAGCCGTTCTTCGACGCGACCATTTCCAAGATCACCAGCACCCAGGTCCGCACCGGGATCTTCGTGCCGGGAAAGATCGTGCCGACCAGCACGGTGAACTGCTTGCGGCAGGCGTTGCACTTCCACACCCGCCGCTCGGTCGGCTTGCCCGTCCGGGTCGCGCGGGACACGCCGTTCACGGGCTGCAGGTGGGTCGCCTGGCCGACCGTGCCGCAATGCGGGCACACCGGCTCCGAACCCCAACGCAACTGCTCAAGCGGCTCATACGCCGCCGCTTCGGACGTGAGGCGGCGCATCAGCGATGGGACCGAAACTCTTGCTTCACAACCCGATAGTGGCAGGCGGGTGCGACAGTTTTTCTGCCTTCCGACCTGCGACAACACCGGGAGGCAACACGGACTTTCCGACTAGGCCGTGGCAGCGGCGGCGCCCTTGTCGCTCGCAACCAACTCCTCGGCCGTGGGCAGCGCGCGGCCCGACGTGGGCGGCGTGAGCGGGAGTTCCGTGACGACAGCACCTTTGGGCATCAGCGGCCCATAGAACTCGTCCTTGGCGTCGAGAAGCGACTGAACGGTGACCAGCGTGATGTCCAACCCGTCCTGCACTCGGGCGCGCGCCACCTCTTCACGTGCGTTGCGCGTGAACGAGAAGGCGATGATGTAGCCCGTCGTCTTGCCGGCTCGGCGCATTGCCGTCTCGAAGTTGTCGACCACGTTGCGCCCCACCTTGTCCGACTGTTTGACCTGGATGGGGTCGTGGACCATGAACGAGTAGCCATCGATTCCCATGTCTCCGGACTTGCGGGGGGCCGATGTGCCGAACACCTTGGAAATGATCCAGTTCTGGAACTCGAAGGGCTTCAGCGTCCGTAGGGCGTCGGCCGTTGTCGGGAGTCCAACGAGGCTGGCCCGCACAGCGCCGTTCGTGGCCTTGATCAGCCGCCGCTGCACCAGGTTGACGGCCGTAGGCGAAATGTCGATGCCCACCCATTGTCGACCAAGGCGCTGCGCCACCGCGATAGTCGTGCCGCAGCCACAGAACGGGTCGAGCACAACGTCGCCCTTGTCCGAGCTTTGCTCGATGATGCGTTCCAGCAGCGCCTCGGGCTTCTGCGTCGGATAGCCGAGACGTTCGCGCGCCATCGGGTTGAGCGCGTTCACGTCCGTCCACACGTCGTCGATCTGCACCCGGCCGCTGCTCTCGTTCAAGTACTGCTTGTAGGAATACTTCGCACCGGGCCGAACGGGCTGGATGAGGCGGTCCTCGCGCTCCAGGCGCTCCAACGTTTCCTGGCTATAGGTCTTCAGTAGCGTCTTGCGGTAATAGCCGCGAGAGTCTTTCCACTTGAACCGCGCCAGGTATTGCTGGCTGTACGGGAGGGTCGGTGGATGCCAGGTCCAGGTCTTGCCCTTCGTATAGAACAGGATCAGGTCGTGGCTGCGAGGTAACTGCTGCGCGCGGGCTTTGCTGCTTCCGGAGAACGGCGTTCGCTTCCACACCACCTCATTGCGGAAATGCTCCGGGCCGAACACGGCGTCGAGCATCTGCTTCAGGTAATGACTGGCGTGAGGGTCGCAATGGAGGTAGAGGGAGCCTGTTGGCTTCAGTACCCGGTGCATCTCCTGCACGCGATCGCGCATCCAGCCGAGATAGACCTGAAGGCCGCCTTCCCAGCGGTCCTCGAATGATCGAACCTCGGCCTCATCGCCCCAAATCACCTCGTAGGTGCGGTTGCTGAAGAAGGGCGGATCCAGGTAGATGAGGTCAACCGATTCGGCCGGCATGTGCGCGAGCCGTGACAGGTTGTCCTCGCAATACAAGACGCCTGTTTCCAGCGTCGACCCACGTGTGGGCATAGCGCCTCCTGGGGGAAGTCAGGACTCGCTGAGCCCGACTTGGATATCAGGGAATTCACAAACCCACTAGCCGGTCGTCCGGACGTGTTACTGAATCGTGATACCCGTGATGATCTTGGTGTGTCACGTAACTCATCACCGCGGTCACCGAGCTGCGTCAACGCCTCCGGCAGCGAGAGACCGGCGCGGACCGCGGACGCGAGATTGTCGACGACGTCCGGCCACAGGTCGCGCCGTTCGGCCGCCCGCAACCGACCCCGGCGCAACACCAGCGCGACCGGTGCGTACGCACCAAACCCGCCGAACGCCAACGCGATCGCGAGCGATCCCGAGACCGCCGCCACCGCGAGGAACACGAACAGTCCGCAGCCGGCGACCCCGGCGGACAACCGGTGCCGCGACGAACCGGGGAGGCCGGCTCGGCTGCATGCCTCGGCCAGCCAGCCGGGGGCCCGATGGCGCCGCCGGCCGCGACCACCGGGCGCGCAGTAACAGCAGCGCACCGAGCCCGGCGAGCAGGCCGACGGCAGCACCGGTCACCGGCTGCCCTCGTCGGGCGGCGAAAACAGGAGCCGGGCCAGGTCGATGCCGGTGGCGACGAACCGTTCCGGGTGCGGCGGCCATCCGTCCGCGCGGACCAAACGGCCGCCGCGCGTGACGAACAGATCCGCCACCTCGATTACGTCGCCTTCGACCCGGCCCGGCACGCCGACGATCTCGCTCACGATGCGCCGGCCCTGTCCGTCGCGCGCAATATGCACGACGACGTCAACACTGTTGGCCACCGTCGGTACGACGAACGCGTGGGTCACGTTCTCGCCCGCGAGCAGTGGCAGCGTGCACATCTTCGTGATCGCCTCACGCGCCGAGTTGGCGTGCAGCGAACACATCCCGGGGACGCCGGAGTTCAAGGCGACCAGAAGATCCAGGCACTCTTCCTGCCGGACCTCACCGACGATGAGCCGATCCGGACGCATCCGGAGCGACTCTTTGACCAAGCGCCGCAACGTGATCTCGCCGGTGCCCTCGAGATTCGGTGGGCGGGTCTGCATGGCGACGACGTCGGGCAGCGACAGCCGTAGCTCGAACACTTCCTCGCACGTCACGACCCGTTCCCGCGCCGGGATCGCGGCGGCCAGGCAGTTGAGCAGCGTCGTCTTGCCGGCCTGAGTCCCGCCGGCGACGAGGATGTTCAGCCCGGCCGCGACAGCCGCGTCCAGGAACGCGGCCGCGGCCCGGGTCAACGTGCCGAGAGCGACGAGTTCGTCCAGCGAGTACGCCGACAGCACGAACTTGCGAATGTTCACGGCCCAATGCCTTCGCGTGACGTCGGGGATGACGACGTGCAAGCGGGAACCGTCAGGCAAGGACGCGTCGACGAACGGCGCGCTCAGATCGAGCCGGCGGCCGGAGGTCTTCAGCATTCGCTCGACGAGTTCGCGAACTTCGCGGTCGGCGAGCACCGTCGTCGTCAGTTCCGGTCCGGCCCGCCGGGCGACGAACACCCGGCCCGGCTCGTTGATCCAGATCTCCTCGACGCCGGGATCGTCGAGGTAGCGCTGCAACGGCCCGAAGCCGGCGACCGCGTCGTACACCTCGCGGGCGGTCGCCGTAGCGTCACCGAGATCCGGCAGCGACGTCGTCAGCCGCCGCTGCGAGTAGCTGGCGACGACGTCATCGACGATGCGGCGGATTGCGGCGGCGTCGACCGCGGGGTCCAAGGCGCGGCTGCGCACCTGCTCCCGGACCTCGTCCTCGACAATCCCGACCGCCAGCACGACAACTCCCGACTACGACAAGTGAGAAACGTGTCGGTAGGTATACGTGCTCAAGCGGGTCGGGCGCAACCCCCCTTGTGGACAACCCGGTTTCCGGGCCACCGCGGGCCCACGCTACGGGTGTGCCTACCCGTCAAACCTATGTTGCCAGCCGATACCGACGCATGGGAAGGTCCGGAACGTCGTCTATGTGCCACTTGTCGGGAGGTATCCACCGCATGATCCGCCTTGCCATCGTGGTCGCGGCCACGGCCGTTGCGTCGCTGCTCGCCGCCGCGCCCGCATCGGCCACCGAGAGCTGCCACACGATCCACGGTCCCTTCCCGACGGTCGAGATGTGCATCAACATCCCCGTTCCCATCCAGTGAGGTCTCGCATGCACGTCAACAAGCTCACCGCCACGCTCGTCGGGGCAGCCGCGCTCACGGCCGGGCTCGGCACCGCTGCGTCAGCCAGCACGGCCACCACGGCGTCCAACCTGCCGATCGTCACCGTCACGCACGACAACGGCGGCGTGCAGGTCTACACCGGCGTGCCCGGTCAGCCGCTGCTCAGCGCCTCGGTCGACAACCGCGGCATCTGCGGCGGCTTCAGCTACGAGGAAGGCTTCTGCATCCCGGTCAGCGTGGGCTGACCAACCGACCCGCCCGAGCGGCCGCAACCGGCGGCACCTTCGGGCAAAGCGTGGCCCCCACCAGCGGGGTGTAATCCACTTCAACAGTGAGGCTGTAACAGATCGTGGCCAGCACCCGCTGATCACGGTCAGGCCCAGAGGTAGGCATCGGCAGCCGCATCGAAGTGGCGGTCGCCAACACGACGAGAGCAATGGAAACGGGGTGGGAGATGGACACGGAGACCCTCCAAGACGACATGCAGGGCAAGACGACCCATCACTCACGTGCCGACGGGTCGGTGATTACGACCGCGACCCGGAATCGCTTCGATGCCGCGGCACATGCGGTCCGACCGCTGCTCGTCACCCGACTCCGCCGAGCGGGAGCCAGCCCGGAAGATGCCGAGGACGTGACTCAGGAGGCGCTCTTGCGCGCTTGGGACCGCGGCATCCATTTCGCCGATGACGGCGATCTGCTGCGCTGGTGCACCGTCGTGGCCCGGCGTTCCCACATCGACCGGCTGCGCCGGCAGTCGCGCCTACTCGACCTCGGCGATCCGGCCTCCGAGGGTGCGTGCCGAGAGTTGGAGGCGGTCGAGTTGCGTCACGTCCTGGGCACGGTCAGCGCCGCGATGGCGAGCCTGACCGAGCAGGAGCGAGCCAGCCTGCAGGCGCAACCATCGGAACCGCGCCGTGACCGGGCCAGCCAGGTGCGTTCGGCGGTCGCCCGGCACCGCGCGCGCTGCCGGTTACGCCTGCTGGTCGGCCCATTCGGCGCCGCCCTCAGCTTCCTGGTGCGAGCGTTGCGACGCGGCGCCCCGCCCGCCGCGGCCGCCGCAACGGCGGCGCTGGCCGCCGCTGCCCTGTCGGGCAGCCTCGGAGGACTGGGCGATCGGTCGGGGCAACCGCCGGCGCGGCACGCCATCCAGCTCGCGAACCCCGTCACGAGCACCGTCGTAGCGCCGGTCGGGCTTCACCACCGCCGTGGTGCCTCGTCGGTGAGCCGGTCGGCGCGTCTCGGAGCCGCGGGCTCCCGACACGGGAGCGGGCCTGTCTCAGCTCCGACACAGATCGCGGACGTGGACGGACCGGCGGGCAGTAAGGTCAATATCACCCAGCAGGACGTCGCCGGGGACCCCCCGTTCCTGTGCTTGGACGTTTTCCCGCTGGGAAAGCACGAGTGCACCCCGCAGTCGACGACCCCTCACCCGCCGAGCGGGATCGCCACCCCGTAGCCGTTACCAGGCGTAATCCGCCATGGTGTCCGCAGCGTCCTGTTCGGCTGCCATCGAGGCCGCGCTGAGCGACCCCTCGATGACCACGTGCGCGTCGTACAGGTCGGCGAGGCGGCGCGCCTCGCGGACGGTGCGGTCCAGCGACGGTCCCCAGTACAGGACGTGGCCGCGACACCGCGCCTCCCAGCCCGTGGGCGCGGCGACGACGGAGATGATGGTTATCCGGGAAGGCCCCATGTCTCGTTCACGAACGAAACGGCCGATGATTACGCCCGAATTTTTATTCGATTCCGTCGGCGCCGCCGGCGAGCCCTCCGGAGAGGGCTCGCCGAGACCCTCTTAGCGGCCCTTTCCGGCCGGGGCGAGGAACTGCCAGAACTCCTGGAGCCGGCGCTGCAGATCGCGCTGATCGCCCCCACCGGCGACGTGCTGGGCACCGAGCAGGTACGTCGCGATGACCCGTGCGGTCGCCGGCGGCGCGGCGAGCTCGGTCAGCCGGCCGCCCTTCTGGGCCCGGCGGACCAGCGGGGTCAGCGTGCTGACCCACCAGTCGAACGGGTCCGGCAGATCGGGGTCGATCAGGTGCCGCTCGACGGCCAGCCGGGCACCGGCGCGCAATGTCGCGCTTTCCCGGACCGCCCGCGCGACGGCACCGGTCAGCCCGACGATCGCCTCGAAGCCGTCGCCGTCGTCCGAGGTCTCGCGGGCCATTTCCTCGACCCGCTCGAAGTACGCCGTCACCAGCGCCCGAGCCAGGTCTTCCTTGGACGCGAAGTGGAAGTACACCGCGCCCTTCGTCATCGTGGTGCGGGCGACGATGTCGTCCAGCCTCGTGGCGAGGTAGCCGTTCTCGTCGAACGACGCACCGGCGGCTTCGAGCACCGCACGTCGAGTAGACGCTCGGCGTTCGGCGTTTGGAATTACCGGCGGTCGTGACTTGCGGCTGTCCGCCTTGGCGGCGTTGCCTCCCCGCGGCGGCATCTGGCCTCCTGAGAGTTCAATGAGCCGCCGCCCACCATGGGCGGCGGTGAGATCTGTTCAAACCATAGGGCAGAGAGCGATCTTGATCCTTCGTTGCCCCGTAGTTATTTCTACAGCGCCGTACGCAACTCCCACAACGGAGGAAAGAACCGTAGATCGCGGCGTCCGCGCAGATAAGTCGCACCGGTCGATCCACCTGTTCCCGGCTTGTAACCAATCTGACGTTCGACGACTGTTGCATGGAGTGCCCGCCATTGAGCAGACAATTCATCGTGGGACAACAAACCTTCGGCGACGTCCCACAAATCGCCGTACGACGCACGGTCGCGAGCGACCGTGACGAGCGAGGTTTGCAGTTGCTCGACGTCCGTCGGCAGCCCGCGCGCAGCGAGTGCAGCGAGGTAGCCGTCCCACAACGTCGGCTCCTCGAGCCGGCGCGCGAGCCGCGCCCGCTCGTCGTCGGTGGCCGTGCGCAACCGGTCGGCGAAGGCCGGATCCTTAAGCCCAGAAAGGAATTCCAGCTCTCTGAACTGCACCGACTGGAACCCCGACGCGGGTGCGAGCAGCGACCGGAAGTCGAGGAAGTCCTGCGGCGTCATCGTCTCCAGCACCGGCAGTTGCGCGATGAGTACCTGCTCGATCTGAGTCACGCGCCGGAGCAGATGACGCGCGGTCCACATCGCATCGGCGTCACCACCGCGGTGCAGCATCAGGTCGCGAACACTCGTCAGTTCGTGCAGCAGCAACTTGAACCAGAGTTCGTAGACCTGGTGGATCGTGATGAACAGAAGTTCGTCGTGCGCCGACCCAGACTGCGGTTGTTGTTGACTCAATAAGACATCGAGTTGCAAGTAACCGCCGTACGAGAGCCGGCCGCCTTCCTCACCGAACCCGCGCTCGCCGTCTGCCATAGCGGCCGACGATAACGCGTTGGGTCAGCTGCTGACGCCGACCGCTCTCGCCTGCTCGGCGGAGAACACGAGGTTGCGGCCGGCCCGCTTGGCCGAGTACAACGCGCGGTCCGCGGCCCCCAGCAGACCCTCTACGTCGACACCGTCGTACGGGTAGGTCGCTACTCCAGCGCTCGCCGTGACGGGTACGTCGGTGGGGCCCTCTTCGACCGCGCGGCGCAACCGTTCGGCGACCTGGACGGCCAGTGCCGACGAGCATCCAGGCAGCACCGCCGCGAACTCCTCGCCGCCGTAGCGCGCGATCGTGTCGTACTCGCGGCCGCATTCGCGCAGCGCCGCCGCGATCTGGCGCAGCACGTTGTCGCCGACGAGGTGGCCGTGCGTGTCGTTGAGGTTCTTGAAGTGGTCGATGTCGATGAGGACGACGGACAGCCGGCCGTCGGTACGGGTGGCCCGCTGCAGCTCGCGGTCGAGCGCGCGGTCGAACGACCGGCGGTTGGCGAGCTGGGTGAGCCCGTCCGTGACCGCCATCAGCTGCATCCGCTCGAGCAGGTTCGCGTTGCGCATCGCCAGGGCGGTGTGGCTGGCGAACCGCTCGGTGGTCGCGACGACGCGGCGTTCGATCCGGCTGCCGGGGCGCCGGCCGGTCTCCGCCACGAGGACGCCGACGACCGCGTCGGCGGCGAGCGGTACGACGGCGACGTTGCGCGCGTCGGGCATGATCGCCGTGAGCCACGCGTCGACCGACGAATCCAGCTCGGAGACGAGCAATGTGTCGCGGTTGGCCGCCGCGGTGGACAGCACCGAGCCTGGGCCGAGGGTGAAGTCCGATACCACCGCGTCGAGCAGGTTGCGGCAGGTGAGTAGCCGCGGCGAGTCCTCGATGACCTCGAACAGCGCCATCCGCCGGAACGAGAACGTCTCGGCGAGCGTGTCGAGCAGGACGTCGCCGACCGCGAGCGCGTCGTGTGCCTCTTCCAGGCCGCGGCCCATCTGGGCCAGCTGCTCGAGCTCGAATCGTCGCCGTCGTAGCTCGCGTTCATTGACCGCCGCGAGCGACGCGATCGTCAGCGTCAGGGTCCAGAGCGCGACGATGAACGCGATGATCCGGTACCACTCGTCCGAGGCGCCACCACCGGCCAGCGCGTTGAGGATCCCGGCTCGTTCGGCGTAGTAGACGCACAGTTGCAGCAGCGAGTGCCAGAGGGCGAGCTTCACCCCGGTCCGGTACGACGCGAGCAGGGTCACCGCGCCGAGATGCACCATCACGAGGTAGCGCAGTGGCCCGTTCGACCCGCCGGTGAGATACATCGCCCAAGCGAGGTAGACACCGTCGAGCATCAGCAGGCCACCGAAAAGCCACAGCCCGCGCCGGTTCAACAACCGCCAGAACGCCTCGGCGGCGAGGCAGATGGCGAGATAGGCCAGCGCGAACAACGCGACGGTGAGGAACGACCGGCGGAGCAGTTGCGGCAGCAGCGCGGCGTCGAGCACCGTCGCGGCCGCGATCACCGCGCGCAGCACCCGCAGGTAGAGCAGCCGTTCGTCCAGCGGGACCAGGTCGGTGGTCGTCCGCTGACCCGTGGTGCTCATCGGGTATCTCCTCGGCTGGGTGGAGGCCGGAACTGAAGTGTGTCATCGGCAGCAACCGACGCCAGGGCAAGCTTTGGATCGCGGCGGTCTATCCGGCTTTGCACGATCAGGAAGCCGGTCACGATCACCAGCAGCAGCAGCGGGAACCCGGTGCCGCCGCCGGCCTTGCTGACCGCGTTGACCACGCTGCGCACCGCGCTCGACACGTCCTTGGTCAGCTTGTCGTTGACGAGCGGGAGCGTGACCGCGGGTGTCGTCAGGCCGTTGACGACCTTCTTCACCGCGTTGACCGGCCCGCCGAGATGATCCGCGAGCTGGCGGGCTACCGACAGCGGCGGCACCGGCTCAGGCTTCGGTCCGGGCGGCGGGGTCGCCGTACCGCCGGAGGACGGCGGCGTCGGCGGGGTTCCGGTCCCGCCGGTGGAGCGCTGTCCGTGCCCGACCAAGACGTAGGTCACCGCGAGCGGCTTGCTCATGTTGCCGGCGGCGTCGACGGCGTAGACGTAGAGCGTGTAGGTCCCGTCCGCGTTCGGCAGCGTGAAGGAGACGGCGTCGCGGCAGGGCGCGCTCGAGATGGTCGTCGAGCCGTCCCGCAGCACGCACTGCCCGGTCGTACCGGCCGGCAGCGTGAAGCCCCAGTTCGGCGTGCGCGACGACGACGGCGAACCGCTGGCGAAGTCGAGGGTCGGCGTCGTCGGCGCGCGGGTGTCGAGGACGTAGGTGCTCACCGACGCGGCGCTGACGTTGCCGGCCGCGTCGGTCGCGGTGACCCGCAACGTGTAGGTGCCGTCCGGCAGGCCGACGAGGCTGAACACGCCACCGGCCGGGCACCGAGCGGCCGAGTACACGACCGTCGACCCGCGCAGCAGCGTGCAGGTCAGCAGCGCGCCGCGCGGGCCGCTGATCGTCCATGCCGGCGTCCGGTTGTTGCTGGGTGACGCCGGCGGGATGACGGTCGGCGGCACCGGCGCGGTCCGGTCGAGGTGGAACGTCGTGGAGACGGACCTGGAGGCGTTGCCCGCGGCGTCGGTGAGGAAGACCGTGAACGTGTAGTCGCCGTCCGGCAGGCCCGCGAAGCTGAAGGTGAACGGCGACGCGCAGGTCGCCGGGCCGAAGACGACCGCGCCCCGCTGGCCGGTCAGCATGCAGGTCGCGACGCTGCCGTCCTCGCCGGTCCACAACCACGACGGGCTGACGACCGGCGACGGGCTGGCCGGCGCGGTCACAACCGGCGCATCCGGCGCCACGGTGTCCAGCACGTAGGCAACCGTCGTACCCGGGCCGACGTTGCCGGCCAGGTCGGTGGCGACCACGGTGATCTCGAACTCACCGTCGGCCAGCCCGGTCAGGTCGATGGTGCCGTCCTGCGAGCACCCGAGCCCGGCGACCGGCAACAGGTTGCGGGACACGGTGCACGTGATCGTTGCGCCCGGCTCGGTGTTGACGACGAGAGTTGGCGTCACGTCGTTCGAGATCGGCGCCGGCACCGTCACGCCCGGCGCGACCGGCGGCTTGGTGTCGAAGACGTACGTCGCGACGGTCGCGATGCTCGTGTTGCCGGCCGCGTCGGTGACGGTGACGGTGAGGATGTAGCTGCCGTTGGGCTGGCCGGTCAGATCCAGCAGCACGGTCGTGCCGCAGCCGGCGGGCACGGTCAGGGTCGAGCCGCTCGGGGCGGTCAGCGTGCAGGTGATCAGGCCACCCGCCTCGACGTCCGCGATCGTGTACGTCACCTTCACGCCCTGCGCGGGCGACGGCGTGACCGCGACCGACGGCGCGGTCGGCGCCACGGTGTCGAGCCGGTAGGTGAAGGTCAGCGGCGCGCTCGGGTCGCTGCTGTTGCCGAGGCTGTCGACCGCGAGCACCGAGATCGTGTACACGCCGTCCGGCTGGTTGGCGAGCGACAGCGTCACGGTGCCGGTCGCGCAGGTCACCGTCGCCGACGAACCGCTCGGCCCGGTGACACTGCAGGTGTACGTCGTACCCGCGACCGCGTCAGTCACGGTCCACTGCGGCGACCGCGAGTTGCCCGGCGAGGCGGGGATCGCACCGGTCAGTCTGGGCGCCGGGGGGATAAGCGTGTAGGTGAGGGTGAGTGGATCGCCGGCGTTGCCGAGCGAGTCGACGGCCTGCACGACCAGCGTGTAGACGCCGTCCGGCAGCCCGGTCAGGTCGAGCGACACGGTGGGGCCGCAGGTCGGCGTGAACGCCGCCGGGCCACTGATGACCGTGCACGTGTAGGTCACGCCGGGGACCACGTCGGTCAGCGTCCACGACGGCTTGCGGTTGGCGGCCGACTTCGCCGGGCTGGCCGTAGTGGGAGCCGGCGGTATCAACGTGTACGTGAGCGTGAGCGGATCGCCGGCGTTGCCGAGGGAGTCGACCGCCTGCACGGTGATCGCGTACACGCCGTCCGGGTCACCGGTCAGGTCGAGCGAGACGGTCGCGCCACAGGTCGGGGTGAACGCGACCGGCCCGCTGATCACCGTGCAGAGCCAGGTGACGCCGGGCACCGTGTCGCGGACCGGCCACGACGGGATCGGCGACGAGGCGCTCACGGTCGGCGCCGCGGTGGTCGGCGCCGGCGGGATCAGCGTGTAGGACAGCGTCAGCGGGTCGCCGACGTGGCCGAGCGAGTCGACCGCCTGCACGGTCAACACGTAGACCCCGTCGGGCAGGCCGGTGAGGTCGAGCGAGACGGTCGGCCCACAGGTCGGCGTGAACGCGACCGGGCCGCTGACCACCGTGCACACGTACGTCACGCCGGGGACCCGGTCGGTCAGCACCCACTGCGGGGTCACGCCGGAGAGGACCCTGGTCGGCTGCGGCGTGGTCGGCGCCGGCGGGATCAGCGTGTAGGTCAACGTCAGCGGGTCGCCGACGCTGCCGACGGAGTCGACCGCCTGCACCGTCAGCGTGTAGGTCCCGTCCGGCAGACCGGTCAGGTTGAGCGACACGGTCGGCCCGCAGATCGGGGTGAACGCCGCCGGCCCGCTGACCGCCGTGCACGTGTAGGTCACGCCCGGCACCGCATCGCTGACCGGCCAACTCGGCGTCAGCGACGAGCCGGTCTGGTCCGGCGTCGCGGTCGCGGGTGCAGTCGGGATCAGCGTGTAGGTCAGCGTCAACGGGTCGCCCGCGTTGCCGAGCGAGTCGACCGCCTGCACCGTGAACGAGTAGGCGCCATCGGGCTGACCGGTGACGTCGAGCGTCACCGTCGAGCCGCAGGTGGCGACAGCGGAGCCCGGCCCGGTCACCGGGCCGCAGAGGTAGGTGACCCCGGGCACCGTGTCGGCCAGCGTCCAGGTGGTGGTGGGCGCCGAGGCGGCCCGGGTCGGGCCGGACGTTGTCGGTGCCGGCGGTATCAGCGTGTAGGTGAGAGTGAGCGGATCGCCGGCATTGCCGAGCGAGTCGACCGCGACGACCCGGACAACGTACGTCCCGTCGGGCGCGCCGGCGAGGTCGAGCGAGACGGTCGAGCCGCAGGTCGGGGTGAACGCCACCGGCCCGCTGACGACCGTGCAGTCGTAGGTGACCCCGGATACGGCGTCCGACAGGACCCACGAGGGTGAGGTGCTCGACGCGGACCGGGTCGGTGACGGGGTGGTCGGGGCCGGCGGGATCAGCGTGTAGTGCACGGTCAGCGGGTCGCCGGCTCGGCCGAAGCTGTCCACGGCTTGCACGGTGACGTCGTACATGCCGTCGACCGCGGTCGACCCGAGGGTCAGCGTGAGGGTGCCGCCGGAGCAGGTGACGCTCGCACCGGTGGTCGATGCGCCGGCAACGCTGCAGACGTAGGTCACGCCGGACACCGCGTCGGTGAGCGTCCAGCTGACGGTGTGCGTCGACGCGGCAGCCGGCGGCGCGGTCAGCACCGACGGCGCCGGCGGGATCAGGATGTACGTGAGGGTCCGAGCCGGGCCGGTGTTGCCGAGATCGTCGGTGGCGGTGACCGAGATCGTGTACGTCCCGTCCGCGGCGGCACCGGTCAGGGTGAGCTGTACGTCGCCGTTGTCGCAGGTGACTGACGCGTTGGTCGAGGGTGAGACGGTGCACGAGTAGGTGACACCCGCGACCGCGTCGGTCACCGTCCATGACGGCGTGTGCGAGGAGGCCGGCGAGGTCGGCGAGCTGACGACGGTCGGCGCCGGCGGCAGCAGGGTGTAGCTGATCGTCAGCGGATCGCCGGCGTTGCCGAGCGAGTCGACCGCCTGGACGGTCAGCACGTAGACGCCGTCGGGGAGACCGGTCAGGTTCAGCGACACGGTCGAGCCGCAGGTCGGCGTGAATGCGGCCGGGCCACTGACGACCGTGCAGAGCCAGGTGACGCCGGGCACCGTGCTGGTCACGTGCCACGAC
>JAVEEG010000224.1 GCA_030840585.1 Frankiaceae bacterium
CGCGGAGTACAGCGTGCCGCCGCCGTCGACGATCGTGACCGTGTAGGTCGACGTGCCCGACGACGGTGCGGTATCGCTGCTGCCCCACGAGGCGATCGCCGTCGTCGAAGTGACCGGCCGCACCGAGGCGATCGCGACCGGCGCGACCCGGTCGAGCACCACGCTGGTGCTCATCACATGGCACGCACCGGTGCCGCCGTTCGCGGCCGAGCCGTCGATGCCGGCGACCGAGATCGAGTAGGTGCCATCGGCGGCGCCTGCGCCGAGGTCGGCGCTGGCCGGCGGCGAGGCAGCGGTTGCGGTGTCACAGGACGCCGCGGCGTTGACCGCCGCCGCGGACCAACTGCGGTAGGAACCCGGGAGGCCGGGCGGCATCCCCACTGTCAGCGGCACGGTGGTGCTCTTCGTGCCGGCCGGTGCGGTCAGCGTGAACCCGCCGAGCCAGGACACGATCGTCGACCAGCGCGGCGCGCCCAGCCCGGTGACCAGATCGAAGCCCGGACCAGCGGCGTAGGCGCCGTTGCCGCCGGTCGTGATGTCGGTGAAGGCCGTGCTGCTCGCGGACGCTGCGGCGTAAAGGGCGGCGTGCACGTCGCCGATCCCGCCGTCCGGCCAGCCGGCCGTCGCGAGCGAGTCGGCCAGCATCGCGGCCTGCGTCGGCGCGCCGAAGCTGGTGCCGCCGATCACGTTCCACCACTGGCTCTGGTCGGACGGCACGCTGTCGAGCACCGCGATGCCGTTGGCCGGGCTGCCGTCGGACGCGATGTCCGGAACCAGCCGCCGGCCGTGCGGGCTTTTCGACCGCACGCTCTGCTGCCACGAGGGCAACGCCGTACGGCTCGACTCGCCGCCGCCGGAACCGGACCACGCGCTCGGTGTCGACGGCGGCTTCGGCAGCGTGGTACCGCCGACGCCGACGACGTACGGCGAGGACGCCGGGTAGTCAACGGCGGCCGCGGCGGACCCGGTCGAGCCGATGCAGTCGCGGCTGCCATCGTCGCCGGACGCGGCGAACACGGTGACGCCCGCGGCGACGGCGAGTTGCAATGCCTGGTCCATCGCCGCCATGAACTGCGAGCCGGCCGCGGTCTCGCAGGCGCCCCACGAGATCGACAGCGCCGCGATGTGCTGGGCGGACGCGTCACCGGCGGTCAGCTGCACGGCTTTGATGAAGCCGGCGCCACCGTCGCTGTTGGACGCGAAGTAGGCCCGCTGCGCGGCCGAGGGCGCAACGGCGAGCAACGTCTCCTGATCGAGCGCCACCTCAGCGTCGCCGCCGTCGCCGTCGGCCTTGTTCGGGTTGGCGTGGTTGACCGAGACCGCGGTGTACGTCGGTGTCACCGGCGGCGACAGCGTGCCGCCGTACGTGGTGAGGTCGGCGGAGTTCCAGCCGGACAGCTGCACGGTCGCGATCGTCAGGCCCTGGCCGAGAGTGGTGCCACTTGGTGCGGCGTAAGCGGTCCGCAGGTCGGTGCCGGTGGTCGCCTTCGGCTTGCTGCTCGCGAGCGGGTAGGCCACCCGGCCGGACGACGGCAGCACAGCCACGGCAGACGTCGCAAGCGTGGCCGGGCGCCGCGGCGCGGACGCGCTGCCGAAGGCCGCCCGAATCGCGGACGCCGGACCGGTGACCGACTCGCTCCAGGTGTCTTCGCTGGTGACTCGAAGGCCGAATGCGGCGACCCGGCGGGCGACATCGGCATGCCGGCTCGACCCCGGCGCCAGCGCAACGATGCGCGCGTGCCGGGCAGCCGCGGACAGGCCGTGCGCGCGACTGAGAGCAGCGAGCGCGGCCGGATCGGCGGCCCGCAGCGCGACGACGACGCTCGCGGTCGGCTCGACGGCCGACGCGGGCACCGGCACGACGGCGCCGCCGCCGAGCAGCGCGACAGCAACCGCGGCCACCATGACCGCGGCACGTCGGAGCAGGGACATGTCCGCCTTCCGGGAGATTCGATCCAGGGTCGCACGACCCACGGCACAGAATGTCCGCTCGCGGGCGAAATGGTCCGAGATGACTACGCGTCTGTGCATGGCTGCGCGTCGAGGCGTCGCTGTGGACGCCGGGGACGGAGAATGGGCCGGTGCCGCTCTACCGCGACGAGGCCGTCGTCCTGCGCACCCAGAAACTGGGTGAGGCCGACCGCATCGTCACGTTGCTGACCCGCCGGCACGGCCGGGTCCGGGCGGTCGCGAAGGGCGTCCGCCGGACCGGATCGAGGTTCGGGGCCCGGGTCGAGCCGTTCACCCACGTCGACCTCCAGTTGCATGAGGGACGCAGCCTCGACACCGTCACCCAGGCCGAGACGATCGCGCCGTACGGCGAACGCATCGCCAGCGACTACGGCCGCTACACCGCCGGCACCGCCGTCCTCGAGACCGCCGAACGGCTGACCGCCGAGGAGCGGGAACCGTCGTTGCGGCTTTACCTGCTCGTTGTCGCGGCGCTGCGCTCACTCGCCGACGGCGAGCACACCCCGACCCTGGTGCTCGACGCGTTCATCCTCCGCGCGCTGGCGATCGCGGGCTACGAACCGTCGCTCGACGCCTGCGCGCGCTGCGGTGACCCCGGACCGCACCGCTTCTTCGCCGTCGCGGCCGGCGGCCTCGTTTGCGGCGAGCACCGACCGGGCGGCGCGGCCACCGCATCGGCACAAGCCGTCGCATTGCTCAGCGCGCTGCTGACCGGCGACTGGCTCGTCGCCGACATCGCGACCGACCCGACCCAACGCGAGGCGAGTGGGCTCGTCGCGGCGTACCTGCAGTGGCACATCGAACGCGGGCTGCGGTCGCTGCGGCTGGTCGAACGGTGAGACGTACGGTTCGCCCGCCGGCACCGCACCCGAGCGGCGCGCGGCCGCCCAAGTTGCCGGCCGCTCTCGTGCCCCGGCATGTCGCGATCGTCATGGACGGCAACGGCCGGTGGGCGAAGCAACGCGGGCTGCCGCGCACCGCCGGGCACGAACGCGGCGAGCAGTCCTTGTTCGACGTCGTCGAGGGCGCGATCGAAGCCGGCGTGCAGTGGTTGTCGGCGTACGCGTTCTCGACCGAGAACTGGAAGCGGTCCCCGGACGAGGTGCGTTTCCTCATGGGGTTCAACCGCGACGTCATCCGCAGAAGGCGCGACGACATGCACGCGATGGGAGTGCGGGTGCGGTGGGCCGGCCGTCGACCCCGGCTATGGAAGTCGGTCATCGATGAGCTCGAGATCGCGGAGGAGATGACCCGGCACAACAAGGTGCTGACCCTGACGATGTGCGTGAACTACGGCGGCCGCGCGGAGATCGCGGATGCCGCCGCGGCCCTTGCCCGTGATGTCGCCCGCGGCAAGGTCGACGCCGGCAAGGTCACCGACCGGGTGCTGGCGCGCTACCTCGACGAGCCGGCGATGCCGGACGTGGATCTGTTCGTGCGATCCAGTGGCGAGCAGCGCATCTCCAACTTCCTGCTCTGGCAATCCGCGTACGCCGAACTCGTCTTCCAGGACACGCTGTGGCCGGACTACGACCGCCGGCAGTTGTGGGCCGCGATCGAGGAGTACGCCGCGCGGGATCGGCGCTACGGCGGGGCGATCACATGACGACGTTCCTGGAGCGATTCGCCAGCAG
>JAVEEG010000228.1 GCA_030840585.1 Frankiaceae bacterium
GCATCGCAGAGCTGGATGAACCGCGTCGCCTTGTCCGCGGAGTCGACGAACAGCACGCCGCCTTTGAACATCGGGTTGTTCGCGACGACACCGACGACCTTGCCGTCGAGCCGGCCGAAACCGACGACCAGCTCGCGCGCCCACAGCGCATGGATCTCGAAGAACGATCCGTCGTCGACCAATGCCTTGACGTAGCGGCGCATGTCGAACGCCTGCCGCTCGCTCACCGGCACCAGCGCGCGCAGGTCACCCTTCCCCGCCTCCGCGCCGGCCTCGAGGGCCGGCGGCTGCTGCGTCCAGTTCGACGGCAGGTACGAGAGGTAGCGCCGTACCGTCTCGATGGCCTCGGGCTCATCCTTTGTCAGGAAATGGCCGACGCCCGAGACCGAGCAGTGCATCTTCGCGCCGCCCATTTCCTCCAGCGTCGTCTTCTCGCCGACGACCATCTCGACCATTCGCGCCGAGCCGAGGTACATCGACGCGTTGCCGTCGACCATCACGACGATGTCGCAGAAGGCCGGGATGTACGCGCCACCCGCCGCCGACGGTCCGAACAGCGCGCAGACCTGCGGGATCGAGCCGCTCGCGCGCACCTGGTTCCAGAAGATCTTGCCGGCGCCGCGCCGGCCCGGAAACATCTCCACCTGGTCGGTGATTCGCGCACCGGCCGAGTCGACCAGCCACACCATCGGTACGCCGAGGCGGTACGCGGTCTCGATGATCCGGATGATCTTCTCGACCGTTCGCGCGCCCCACGATCCGGCTTTGACGGTCGAGTCGTTGGCCATCAGGCAGACCGGGCGGCCGTCGACGTTCGCCGTACCCGTCACCACGCCGTCGGCCGGCAGGTCCGGGGCGAGCGCGTTGGCGAACACGCCGTCCTCGACGAACGAACCCTCGTCGACGAGCATCCGGATCCGCTCGCGGGCGAACAGCTTGCCCTTCGACGCGTTGGCCTCGTGGTACTTCGGCGCACCGCCGGCGAGGATGCGCTCCCGCAGCTCGGCGAGATGCGGGTGGCCGGGTTCGTCCGTGGTGTCGGTCACGCTTGCGGAGGTTAGCGATTCACGCCAAGTCCCTGCGGCGAGGCCTTGCCGCCGTTACCGTGCGGACAGGCTAAGGGGGCCTAGATGCATGTCGAGACCGCTGGTGTCGTCCTATTCCTGCATATCGCCGTCGCCATCGTCGCGTTCGCGATGGCCGGCGTGCTGCACTCCGCGCTACAGGTCTTCGGGCGGGCCCGCCGGGTCGAGGAGGTCCGCACCTGGGCGGCGGTCGCGCACCGGATCGAGCCGCTGTTTCCGGTGATGGCGCTGCTGTTGCTCGGCCTCGGCGCGTGGCTGGTCCACCTCGGAAAGAACACCGACGACAAGTTCTCGTTCTCGACCGGCTGGATCCTCACCGCGATAGTCGTGCTCGTGGTCGTCGAGGCGATCGGTGGCGCCGTCCTCGCCCCGCGCGGCAAGAAGCTGAACGGCCTGATCGCGGCGGCGCCGGACGGCGAGGTCACCGACGAGATCCGCGCGGCCGCGCGCGACCCGCTGTTCTGGGACATGGCGCACCTGACGACGTTCGGCTTCCTCGGCGTCGTCTTCATCATGGCCGCGAAGCCGGACGGCGCGTGGGCCGTGGTCTTCCCCGTCGTCGGCGCGGTCCTCGGCGTCGTACTGTCCCGCTGGCAACTGCGCTCACTGCCCGCGTACGACGGACCCGCCGCCGTTCCCGGCCAGCGAGCCCAGTCGCCCGCGGACACCGAGGCGGCGCGCTAGCGGGCAGTCAGGCCGGAACGTCCGCGCGCTCGACGGACGCGAGCGGGAACGCAACGGTCGTGGGTTCGTCCACGACGTGTCCGCTCAGTTCGGGCGCTAGCTCCACGATCACCTGTCGCCGTCCAGCCAGTCCGTAGACCTCGACGACCTTGCCCCGAACCGTGCCGACGCCCCAGGGCACGGTCACGATCTCGCCAACGGCAGGTGTCGCGGTCACGTGACCTCCTTACCAGGGCGATGCGATGTTGAGAAGCGCGGCGAGTTGATCCGCGACGACACGATCCATCGTAGTCGCGAGTGCTTCCAGTTCCTTGCGATGTTCGACGTATGACCTGAGGGTGGATTTGATCTTTCCGGATGCTTCGAGCGCAGCCACCTGAGACTCATTGCCGTGGCTGACCGCGTTGCGAAACTCCGCTATCCGGTCCAACGTCTCGATTTGAGTTCCGGTGGCCGGACCGGCTGCCCGAAGCTGATCGACAAGGCTGAAACCGAGTCGACCGAAGTCGGAGCCTAGAGCGCCCGATCGTGGGTTTCCAACGTCCAGTTTCCGCCCCTGGGTGAGCAGTGCGCGGATCATCCCGCGCTGCTCAGCTGCGGCGAAGGTGACGTGGACGCCAACGGCCTCGTCATGGAGATCCCGGCAGAACGACTGGAACTGCGCGACCAGCGCGACGAACAGACTGCGATTCAGCTGGGTCGTTCCCCATCGGCGGCCGCGGCTCGCGCCCGTCGCCAGCCGGTGGATCTGGTGCAACTGTCGGAGATTCGCCAGACCCGTGGACTGCCAGCGC
This sequence comes from Frankiaceae bacterium, assembly GCA_030840585.1. Taxonomy (GTDB): domain Bacteria; phylum Actinomycetota; class Actinomycetes; order JAFAQI01; family JAFAQI01; genus BP-197. The sequence goes on from JAVEEG010000228.1 coordinate 2,564, forward strand.
GCCAGAGCATGGGATGTCACGTGCCGCTAGCTTAGTCATCCGAGACACATCCATACCCGCAGCCCGGTACGTTAGCCGCCGACCCGTCGGCTACGACGGCGCGATAGTTCGCGTCCGGGGGCCGGCGCGCAAGACCTGCGAGGGCAGGGTGCGGCCGACGATGCGCTCGGCGGTCGCGGCCGCCTCGACCAGTGCATCGAGATCGATGCCGGTCTTTACGCCCATGTCCTCGACCATGTGCACCAGCTCTTCACTGGCGACGTTGCCGGTGGCGCCCGGTGCGTAAGGACAGCCGCCCAGCCCGCCGACACTCGCGTCGAAGTCGCTGACGCCGAGCTGCAGTGCGGTGAGGACGTTCGCCAATCCGGTGCCGCGAGTGTTGTGGAAGTGCAGGTTCAGCGGCGTATCGGCGTACGCCGACCGGAACTCGCCGACGAGGCTCGCGACCCGACCGGGCGTCGCCATGCCGGTGGTGTCGCCGAACGAGATGCCGTCGGCGCCGTCGCGCACCGCCCGGCCCGCGACCGCCAGGACTCGCTCGACCGGCACGTCACCTTCGTACGGGCAACCCCATGCGGTCGAGACGATGACCTGCACGGTGCGGTCCGCGTCGTGCGCCAGCTGGATCAACGCCGCGATGTCGTCGAGCGACTCGTCCGTGCTGCGATTGACGTTGCGCCGGTTGTGCGTGTCACTTGCACTGACGACGACCTCGATCTCGGTGAAACCCGCATCGAGAGCGCGTTGCGCGCCCTTGAGATTCGGCACCAGCGCGGAGTAGCGCACGTCGTCATTGCGCTTGATGCCGCGCCACACCTCGTCGGCATCGGCCATCTGCGGGATAGCGCGCGGATGCACGAAGCTGACCGCTTCGATCCGCCGTACGCCGGTGTTCGACAACGCGTCGATCAACTCGACCTTCGCCTCGGTCGGCACCGGCGCCTCGTTCTGCAGACCGTCGCGCGGGCCGACCTCCCGGAGACTGATCGACGCGGGCAGATCGCTCATGAATCCCAGGCTAGTCGTCGGTGTCGCCGGCCCGGCGAAGCCGGAAACCCTGCAACAACGTGTACCCGCGGACCGGGCGCGGCGGGACCCGGCGTACCTGCCAGCGGTCGTCGCCCTCGAGCGCGGTCGCGAGCTCCCGATCGACCAGCACCGATCCAGGACGCGCGAACGACGTGAGCCGGCTGGCGATGTTCACCGGCTCACCGTAGACGTCGCCCAGCCGGGATACGACGGTGCCGCAGGCGACGCCGACGCGCAGGTCCGGCAGGTCGGCTTCGGCGCCGACCCGGTCCGCCAACGCGAGCGCGATCTCGACGCCGACGCGCGCGTCGTCGGCGGTGAACATCACCTCGTCACCGACGGTCTTGACCACCCGGCCACCGAGGCCGGAGATCACGTCGTACGAGATCTCCTCGAACCGGTCGACCAGCGCGGCGAGCGCGGCCTCGTCGACGTGTCGGGTGAGCGAGGTGAAGCCGACGAGATCGGCGAACCCGACCGACATCGGCCGCGCGACGGCGTCGCCGGGCCCGGCCGCGAACACCCGGGCGGCGGTCGCGGCGAGATGGCGGCGCCACACGTATCCGATCAGGCCTTCCATCACCGGCACCAACTCGCGGGCCGCGACGGTCGCGTCGTCGGGATCGACCCGAGCGGAGCCGCGCCCCATGGCCTCGGTCAAGGTCGCGACCTGCCACTCTGCCAACCGCGACAGCGCCTGCCCCATCGCGCGGGTGACCGCCAGCTGCTGGCCGCGATCGAGGATGCCGATGTCGACCAGCGACTGGACCGTACGCAGCGCCTCGACGTCGCGGTCAGTGAACGCGACGTTGTCATCGTCGACGTCGGCGAAGCCGAGCGCCCGCCACAGCGTGCGGCCGTGCTCGAAGTCCACCCCGGCCCGCTCGGCGACCTCGGCGCGGGTGTAGCGACGCGAGCCACCGAGCAGTTCGCTCTCCAGCCGGTCCAGCGGCCCGCGCGATTCGCTCACTGAGTCATCGCCCATTGGCCGATCTTCGCGCACGCGAAGGAATTGTGGACGTCCCTATTGGCGAAGCCTGGATCGTGTTACCGTTGCCGCCGAGGTCGCAGTTCTCGTTGTGCGTAACGCCCGCGGGATATCGCGGGCGTTTTGTCTTCAAAACGAAGACACCCGCAGCGGCCAAGTCCCTGGAGGCAGGGGCGTACGAGCCGGAAGGTTGCAACATGGCTCAGGGCACCGTGAAGTGGTTCAACAGCGAAAAGGGCTTCGGCTTCATCGCACCGTCCGACGGAAGTCCGGACGTGTTCGTCCACTTCTCCGCCATCCAGACGCAGGGCTACAAGAGTCTCGATGAGGGGCAGAACGTCGAGTTCGACGTCACGCAGGGCCAGAAGGGCCTGCAGGCGGAGAACGTCCGCCCCGTCTGATGACAACCGGTCTCGCCTTCTCGGTCACGGCCGGGAAGGCGAGACCGCTGTCCGGACAATTCACTTCTAGGAGCAGGTTGTGAAGTCCCGAGGATCCGTCCTTCGCGGGGGCCGCATCGGCGGTGCACCCGGCGCCGAGGTGGACCGCGGCGGCGCTATTGAGCCCCGTCGCCCCGTCCCCTACTGGTGCTCGGCTGGGCACGAGAGCCGGCCGGTGTTCGCGACCACGGCCGAGATCCCGGACTCATGGCCCTGTGACCGCTGCGGCCGGCCGGCCGGACGCAGCGAAGAAGCACCCCCGCCGCCGCCCCCGCCGCTCGGCGCCTCGCCGAAGACGCCGTGGGAGTTCCTGATGATGCGGCGCACGATCGAAGACGGCGAGAAGCTTCTCGACGAAGCACTCGCCAAGCTCCGCGCCAGCCGCGAACGGCGCTAAGCCTCAGTCCTGAGGTAGGGCTTCGACGAGGCGGTAGACCTCGCGCTGCACTTGCTCGACTCTCGGCACCTCGGGTAGCTCGACCTGGCCGTGCTCGCCGGCCGACTCGATCGTCAGCGTCCCGCAGCCGAGCATCCGCTCCACCAGCGAATGGTGGAACGACACGTCGTTCACCCGGGTCAACGGGACATCACGTCCGCTGCGCGCGAACACTCCCTGGCGGATAACGACCCGGTGCGTCGTCAGCACGTACCGCGTCGTCAGCCACCGCAGCCAAGGCCACACCGAGAACCGCAGCAACACCGCCAGCGCGACCGCAACGACGGCCAACCGCAACGGCGTCTGCGCCGAACCCGACGGCAGCACGAAGACCACGTACGTCGCCACGCCCGCGACGATCGGCACCAGCGCGGCCGGTACGACGAGCCGCTTCCAGTGCGGGTGCAGGTCGAGCACGACCTCCTCGTCCTCGCCGAGCAATCGCCGCGGGAACGCCATGTCAGCTCACCGGGCTTACGTGCACGACGTCGCCCACCGACAACGCCTCGACCGGTCCGTCCGCCCGGCGCAGCACCAACCGGCCGTTGTCGTCGACCGCCTCAGCACGCGCCTGCATCCGCGACCCCCCTGGCAGTTCCACCACTACGTCGCGTCCGATCGTGTCGCAGATCTCGCGGTACGCCGGCAGGATCGCGTCCGGCGCGCCGTTCGCCTCGGACCACGCGGCGAGCCGGCGGGCGAGCGCCCGGAACGTCTCCTTCACCAGCGACTCGCGATCGGCGACCCCGCCCTCGATCGCGATGCTCGTCGCCGTCGGCACGGGCAGTTCATCGGCGCGGACCGACACGTTGATGCCCATCCCGATGACGACCGCGTCCTCGACCCGCTCGGCCAGGATGCCGGCGACCTTGCGCCCGGACAGGAGTACGTCGTTCGGCCACTTCAACACCGCGGGCACGTCGGCGACCGACCGCAACGCCTCCGCCACCGCGACGCCCGCGAGCAACGCCACCAGCGGCCACGACGACGGCGGCGGGGTAGGCCGGATCAAGGCGGAGGCGAGTACACAAGCCCGCGCGGGTGCCACCCAGGTCCGGTCCAGCCGACCCCGCCCGGCGGTTTGCTCCTCGGCCAGCAACACCAGCCCGCTCGGCTCTCCCCGGCGCGCGGCTGCGGCGAGGTCGGCGTTCGTCGACGACGTCCGCTCCACGACCTCGACCGCGCGCCACCCACCCCCGTCGACAAGCGCGCGGCGTAGCCGCGGCGCGGACAGCGGCGGCCGGTCGAGGTCGGACCAGCGCGACGACACGCCCCGTACGCTACGGCCCATGAGCGCCGATCCAGAGGCCCAGCAGGGCGACACACAACTGCCGGATCTGCGTACGACGGCCGGCAAGCTCGCGCAGCTCGACCACAAGGCCGACGAGGCGGTGCACGCCGGTTCGCAACGGTCGATCGACGCGCAGCACGCCAAGGGCAAGATGACCGCGCGCGAACGGATCGACGCG
>JAVEEG010000239.1 GCA_030840585.1 Frankiaceae bacterium
ACGAACCGGCTGGCCGAGGGCAACAAGGAGTTCTCCAACCTGCCGCGCAAGTACAAGACCGCCGTCAGCGGCTGCCCGGTGCAATGCGTGGGGCACGAGATCAACGACATCTCGTTCATCGGCGTACGGCTTGACGACGGCCGGGTTGGCTATGACGTCTGGGTCGGCGGCGGGCTGTCGACCAACCCGATGTTCGCGCAGCGGCTCGGCGTCTTCGTCGAACCCGACGACGTGCCCGACGTGTGGGCCGGTGTCACGAAGGTGTTCCGCGACTACGGCTACCGCAAGTCGCGTAACCGGGCCCGGCTGAAGTTCCTCGTCGCCGACTGGGGTGCGGAGAAGTTCCGCGAAGTCTTGGAGAAGGAGTACCTCGGCCGGGCGCTCGAAGACGGTCCGGCGCCGGTGTTGCAACCCGGTGCGATCCGCGACCACGTTGGCGTACGGCGGCAGAAGGACGGCCGCTTCTACGTCGGCTTCGCGTTGCGATCCGGTCGCACGAGCGGTCGCGAGCTCACCGACATTGCCGACCTCGCGGCGCGTTACGGCAGCGGCCAGGTCGCGTTGACGGTCGAGCAGAAGGCCGTGATCCGCGACGTCGCCGAGAACGATGTCGAGGCGTTGGTCGAGGAGTTGGAGTCGCGCGATTTGCGGGTCCGGCCGTCGACGTTCCGCCGCGGCACGATGGCCTGCACCGGCATCGAGTTCTGCAAGCTTGCGATCGTCGAGACCAAGGTTCGATCGGTCGAGTTGTACGAGGAACTCGAACGCCGGCTGCCCGACTTCGACACTCCGATCACCATCAACCTCAACGGCTGCCCCAATTCCTGCGCGCGTTTCCAGACCGCGGACATCGGGTTGAAGGGATCGATCGTCGGCGACGGCGAGGGATTCCAGGTGCACCTCGGTGGTGCCATCGGCGCGGACGCCGCGTTCGGCCGCAAGCTGCGCGGGCTGAAGGTGACGACCGACGAACTGCCCGACTACGTCGAACGCCTGTTGCGCAACTTCACGGCCGGCCGGGTCGATGGTGAGTCGTTCGCGACCTGGGTCCGACGGGCCGACGAGTCGCTGATCTCGTGAGCACTAACCGCGCCGTGCCGTTTTATTGCCCGTACTGCGGCGACGAAGATCTGCGCCCGCTCGACGACACCCACGGCACCTGGTGGTGCCAGTCCTGCCGGCGCGCGTGGTCGCTGAAGATGCTCGGCACCGGCACGCCGGAGTCGCTCAGCGTTACCGATGAGTGACGTTGGGGTGAGGGTTGGCCGGGGTATGGCTGTCCCGTGGCCGATCGGGAGCGACTACGCCGCCGGGATGCTTTTCTGCGCGATCTCGCCGAAGCGCGGGCGCTGCGCCAGCGGATCGCGCCGCGGCGCGCCCGCCGGGTTCGGGCGAATCAAGTGCACCGCATGCTGACCTACCGGCACAGCTGATCGCCGATTCGCCTTCCATGTCCGCGCCGGTCGCCGTACCGGTCGTTCGCGATGCCGTCGTGGTCGGCGGCGGGCCGGCCGGCTTGGCCGCCGCGACCTGGTTGGCGCGTTACCGGCGCGACGTCGTCCTCGTCGATGCCGGCGAGCAGCGGGCCCGCCCGGTGGAGTGGTCGCACGGTTATCTCGGCCGCGATCCGCAACGCCCGCTCGACCTGATCGCGATCGCCCGCACGCAATTGCTCGGCTATTCGACGACGAGCGACATCGTCGGTTCGGTCGTCAGTGCCCGCCGCGACGGCGAGCACTTCGTGCTGGAGTTGGACGACGGGCGCGAACTCACCACGCTGCGCGTCGTACTGGCGACGGGGGTCGTCGATGCGTGCCCGGACATCGACGGGTTCGCCGAGCACTACGGCGCGTCGGCGTTCCACTGCCCGGCCTGCGACGGGTACGACGCGCAGGACCGTGACGTCGTCGCGTACGGCTGGGACGAGCGCCTCGTCGGGTTCGCCGCGTCATTGCTGAACTGGGCACGGTCAGTGACCGTGCTGACCGGCGGGCACCGGTTCGCCGGCGACGAGGCGTGCCAGGACGTGCTGTCGCGGCACGACATCGAGGTCGTCGAGACCCCCGCCGTACGGATGCTCGGCTCGCGCGGCGAGTTGACCGGGATCGAGCTGGCCGACGGGCGGGTGGTGCCGGCCGAACTGTTGTTCTTCTCCGTCGACCACACGCCGCGGGCCGACCTCGCGCGGGCGCTCGGTTGCCGGATCGACGACGAGGGATACGTCGAGATCGACGGCAACGGGGCGACGAGCGTCGAGGGCGTCTATGCGGCCGGTGATCTCGTGCCCGGGCTGCAGCTCGTCCAGGTCGCTGCGGCGCAGGGAACTGCGGCCGGCATCGCCGCGGCCCGCTCGCTGCACGGGACCGAGGGCTCACCACTGTCACCGCCGCCGGCGCCGGACGCGCCCCGCGAGGTCGACGCCGCGCGCCCCTGACCACTGGAAAACGGGGCCGAGGGCTGACGAGCGGGCGGGTGATCTGAAACGATCGCCGCGACGACGACGGAGGGACCCCATGGGTCGGGACAGTGCGGACAGCATGGCGCTGGTCATCTTCCGCGAGGACGGCGTGTGGCAGTCGGGGGTCCTGCCGGAGAAAGTCGCCGATGACCTCGACGGGTTGATCGGCGTACTGCGCCAGCAGCCGGGCGAAGTCGGCGCGATCGGCTTCGTCAACGTGGCCGACGAGTTCTTCGTCGCCGTCCGGGTCCGCGGGGAAGACGTCAAGATGTTGCTGTCCGACGTGACCGCGGCGGTGGCATGGGATCTGGCCCGGCAGGTCGTGGAGCGGCTCGGCATCGATACGCCGGGCGACGACGACCTCGAGGACGTGTGGCCGGCCGGGGACATGTCGATCTTCCTGGACCTCGGCTTCGACGAGATGGAGCTCGGCGCCGTGCTGGCAGATTTGGACGCATATGCGGACGAGATGCTTCTGGCGATCGCTGCCGGACTAGGCTTCTCCGACGTTTACGATCGCGCCGTCGAGGCAGCAGCCCACTAAGCCCAGACATCGAGTGACTGCAGGGGAAACTGTGACGTACTTCGCCGCTGCGCTGGCCCGCCACGGGTCCAGTTGGTCCGGGGAGGAGATCCAGCTCGACGACGTCGAGGATCTCGACGGGGTCGTCGAGGCGGTGCGGCACGCCGTCGGTGACGATGTCGAGACCGCGCTGATGTTGTTCGAGGAGAACGACGAGTGGTTCGGCGTCGTACGGATCGACGACAACGGTGATCCGCGCGTGTTCGTGTCGGACGGGCGGGTCCTCGAGACGAGCCCGGTCGGCGGCATCCTCGGCGAGGCCGCGACGGTCGACGATGACGACGCGGTTGACGTCGTCGACGACGAGGACAGTGACGACGACGAGGAAGAGGAGGAGGCCATCCGCGCGGCCGGCGATCCGATCGGCGACGCGGACCTGCTCGCTGACCTCGGGGTGCCGGGGTCGCGGTTGCTGGCGCTGTGCGCGGAGGAGGGTCAGTTGCCGGCCGACATCCTGAGTGCGCTGTGTGAGTCGGCGGGTTGCCTGGAGGCCCTCGAGGCGTTGCGGGATACGTGACTCTTGTTTGACTACGAGCCGGCAATGCGGCTCGCACTCGACGCGGCATCGTCGGTGGCCGTGGCGGACGTACCGGTCGCCGCGGTCGTGGTCGACGCGGCTGGATCGGTGGTCGCTACGGCGGCCAACCAGCGTGAGGCGTTGGGTGATCCCACCGCGCATGCCGAGGTGCTGGCGTTGCGCGCCGCTTCTGCTGCTCTCGGTGGTGGCTGGCGGCTGGACGGTTGCACGCTGGTGGTGACGTTGGAGCCGTGCGCGATGTGCGCCGGCGCCCTTGTGTTGGCGCGGGTGTCGCGGGTCGTCTACGGAGCGGCGGATCCGAAAGCCGGTGCGGTCGGGTCGTTGTGGGACCTGGTCCGGGACCGGCGGCTCAACCACCGGCCGGAGGTCGTGTCCGGCGTACTCGAAGAGGAGTGCGGGCGGGTGTTGCGGGAGTGGTTCGAGGCCCGGCGCGGGGGTGCCGCGCTCCGCTAGGCTGGTCGGCGGTGGAGTGTCCGAGCGGCCAAAGGAGCACGCCTCGAAAGCGTGTGAGGGGGCAACTCCTCCGTGGGTTCAAATCCCACCTCCACCGCCAATAAACGCAAACCGCACGCTTGCACGTTGTGTTTCTGGTGGTTAGCTCTATCCTCGGATTGTGCGAACGAACTTTGCCGCGTCCCTGGGCGACGCCCAGGCGGACGACGAGCTGCTGACGACGGGCGAGGCAGCCGAGCTACTTGGCGCGTCGCGTCAGCACGTAGTCGATCTGTGCAACAGCGGCGACCTTCCGTTTACCACGGTGGGCCGGCATCGGCGTGTGACCCGTCGAGATGTCGAGGCTGTTCGCAATCGGACGGCGCGCATGACCCGAGACCAGCTGCGGAGCCTTTGGCTGTCGCACGCGGTTGCCGGTTATGTCGTCCGCGATCCCGAGCGCACGTTGGGACTTGCGCGGCGCAATCTCGACGCGATGCTGGCGTTGGCAGCGCGCGGGTCGGCGAGGGTGTGGTTGAGCGAGTGGAAGCAGTTGCTCGATGGACCGGTCGAGGCGGTGTTGGAGACGTTGACGTCTCGCTCGCCGCGGGCCCGTGAACTGCGCCAGAACAGCCCGTTCGCCGGCGTGCTTTCAGAGCGGGAGCGTCGCGAGGTGCTGTCCGGCTATGCACGCGTCCACCAGAGGGTGCAGCCTTGAGGCGCGCGGAGCTCGCACATGTCTTGAGAGCGGCTGCCCGCATCGCTGGTGATGGCGAGATCCTCGTAGGGGCAGCCAAGCCATTCTCGGCTCGTTCGGCGAGGACGAGCTGCCGGAAGTCGCATAGCTATCGGTCGAAGCGGACCTGGCGTTCTTCGACACGGATGCCGGTCAGGAGAAGGCGGACAAGGTCGACGGTGCGATCGGCGAGCTGTCGCAATTCCACGAGACGTACAGCTACTACGCGCAAGGCGTGGACCTGACGACGGCGAAACTTCCGAAGGGCTGGCGGGACCGCCTAGTGCGCTTCGACCGAGAAGACGCCGCACCGGCTCGCGCTCGCTGCCTCGAACGGCATGACCTCGTGATCGCAAAGCTCGTCGCGATGCGCGAGAAGGATCTTGCCTTTGTCACCGCGCTACTCGACGCCGACCTCGTCGATCTCGACGTGCTGCTTGAACGGGCTAGCGAGCTTGGTTCCGTGCCACCAACGGTTCAACGGCGAGTCCGAGACTGGCTGGAGGCTTGGCGCCGAAGGCCGAGCCGCTAAATGATTGCGATGGACAATGAGTCGTGGGCGTCATCACGCGGATTGGCAACGCGCCGGGGGTTCGGCGGCTGGTCCGTAAGCGGCCGGTGCAAGGCGAGGTCCGAGAGAGCCCTGACGACGATGACCGCGAGCCGATGTGGTGCCTGGAGTGCCGTCGCGAGGTGTTGTTCGATCTGACGGACTGCCCAGACTGCGGCGGGAAGGTCGTCACGACACAGGAGCTGGCCCGCCGAACGGGCGGCTTGCCAAGCCGAGGACCCGGCCCGGCGGATTGGTGAGTGTTCAGGCGCGACGCCGATCATGCCCCGGGCGTGGCGGTTGAGTGCCACAATCGGTGTTCGACCACAGGATTCGCAACTTCTGTAACGGCAGCACTAGTCGCGTGTGCATCGTCACGACTCGTGACAGGTTGAAGGATGCGGTGATGGGGCGCGATCTAATCCTGCTCGTCGTCGGGTTTCTTCTGACGACGGTCCTCGGCGGCATCCTCGGCACCGTGCTGCAGCAACGCACGTGGAAACACCAAAACGACGTGCGGCTGCGCGAGGACGAGCTGCAGCGCGCGTCGGAACTCGCCGGCGCGATAAGCAAGCTGCTCGACAAACGTCTCTACCGGATGCTGCGGCTGTTCTTCGCCGTACGTGCTCGGTCTCAAGGAAACGGAACGGACGAGTCGGTACACACCGCGCTTGAGGATTACAACAGCGTGCTGTACGAGTGGAATGACTCGTTGAACGCCAACCTCGCCGCCGTGGGGGCGTCGTTCGGCGAGGCTGGTCGCGGTTGGCTCGAGACGCAAGTCATTGCTGGATTTCAGGCGACCGGAGCGCGGCTGGAAGCGGCGTATCGCGCCGTGAAGGACGACGCGAGCGCCGAAGAGGCGTTAAGGGGCCTCGCCCATGACCTCAACGCCCTGAACGACGTCGTGTATCGACTCGGCGTCTTCATGATGACGCAGCTGCGTAGTGGCCACGTCGGTCGAGACGCGCCCTCGGCGATGCAGCGGGAGAACTCGCCTGCGGACTTCGCTGGGCGCGGCGTGCCAGTCGCGGGTCTTGAAGACTAAGCAGACATCGATGGAGGTCGCGGGAATCAGGGCGGCGCTGGAACGCGACCGTGAACTTACGCTGGCGCAGCGGGACCAGTTGCGCCGCGACCTCGACGAAGTGTTTGCCGCTGCGGCCGACGTTGCGACCGATGACGAGCACGATCCAGAAGGCGCGACCATCGCGTACGAGCGGTCGCGCACGACAGCCTTGATCGAGCAGGCCGACGCGCACCTGGCCGACATCGCGGCCGCATTGCAGCGGCTCGATGACGGCAGCTACGGCACTTGTGTCGAGTGCGGCGGCTCGATCGCGGACGAGCGGCTTCGAGCACGGCCGGCGGTACGAACCTGCATCGCGTGCGCGTATCGATGAGCTGACAACTACGCCGCACTCAGCGCGGGAAGTCGACGACGATCAGTACGCCGGTCGCCGAACCGGCGCCGGTGATCTCACCGGTGACCCGCCAGGTGGTTCGTCCCGGCGACGCATCGACGACGGAACTCGCGCGATCGCACGACATCGGCCACACTCGGGTGCCGCCGCTAAGCGAGACACTGCCGCTGCCACCAAGGTCGCAAGGAACGAAGGCGGACACGAGGCTTCCGTAACGACCGCCGGCCAGCTGGCCGCCGCGATATGTCCCGGCGCTCTCGTGCATCGCGGTCACGCTTGTGCTGCCGCTTGCATCCGAAGTGCTGAGTTCTTGCCAATGTGGCCGCCACTTTCGAATCGACCATCCGGGGCTGGTGATCGTCAGCGTCGGGTCCTGCATATCGAACGCCGCGACGTACACCGTCGAAGAAAGCGCGCGGCCGTTGGACGTGACATAGACGGTGCGCCGAAACCCGACCGGGCTTTGACAAGCCGCGGCGCATGGCACGGACGGCGCGCCGCTGCCGTTCAACCGGACCCAGGCATCGCCGCCCCACTCTGCGGTCGTCGTCGTGAACCGGTAGTCGATGTGACGATGTTCCTTGCTGCCCAACGTCGCGAACATGACGACGGCAGACTCGTTCGACACCGCTGATGCTTCGAGCGTTCCTTCGATAGGCCGCGCGGAGTTGCCGACTCGGGTCAGGATCCATCCGATCGCCTGGCTGTCCGACGCATGCGCAAGCGGAACTAGCCCTGCGCCCAACAGTGCGGCTATGGCCAGCGTTGCGGCCCGGCGCACCACCAAGACGTTCATCTCGGCAGGCCTGGTTCGTCGCAGGTCACGGTGTACGGCGGCACCAGCACGCCGAAGTCGACGTACGCCTCGCAGGCGATCTCGTAGTCGACATCGCCGAGGTCCGCCGATGCGGCCGCGGTCGTGCCGACGCCCAGGTCCAGTGTGCGGCTACAGGTGGCGCGAGCACCGACGACGGTCGCCGTCGCGCGCATGAGGATCATCTCCGGGCAGCCCAATGCCGCGGGGACTGTCTGCCCGAGGAAGCACTCCACCTTGACCGACTGAGGTACGCCGGTCGGACCGGTCCACGACGACACGCAGTCGAGCACGCCGTCGTAGGTCCACGTCGCACGCGGACCGGTGCCGAGGTCGCTGATCGTGATCGATCCGTACGCCGGGACCGCGGTGTCGGTCGCGTCTGCGGCGGGCGGGGCGACGACCATTACGGCAAGGAGCGCGAGCACACCGGCGAGCAGGCGCAGCACGTGACGCCGACGACTCTCAGTCATGGCTCCTCCGACGTACGGCGAAAGCTTCCTACCAACCGGTACCGAGGAATTGGCTCACCGCTTACGCGAAGTTAGTCAGAATTCTTCGACCAGGCTGCGGCGTGTCCACAACGGGACAGCTGGCGCAGATACGCCGTCGGGCCCCAGCCCCGTACCGAAGTACGAGCGTGAGGCCCGACGGTTTGTCGACGAAACGCGCTACGCCGTCACGCTCCCGCAGGAGGTCGCGTCGAGCTGGTCGATGATGAACGGCAGGTCGAGCGGCGTGGCACCCGGACCGGCGATGATGTCGGCGTTCGTCGTGATGCCGGTCAACGTCGCGCCGGCCGACAGACCGGTCGCTGCGTCGAACGACGTCAGCGGGATGGACACCGTCACCTTGTTGCCGGACACCGACACCGTCAGCGAACCACCGAGATCATTGAACCCGGCGTCGTACAGGTGCGTTGCGGTCATGACACCGCCGGCGCCGAGCACGCCTTCGACCTCGTAGTGCGCACTACCGACGTTGAAGTCCCAGTCGTACTCCTTCGCCAACGGCGTCGCCGACAGGTTGCTCACCGTCGAGGTGAACACCAGGTCCGAACCCACGTCACCGACCGTCGACCCGGTCAGGTCGACGTCGGCCGGGAACGGTACGACGTCACCGCGCGGGTCGGCGTACGAGCCGGTGGCCACACACGGGCTGCCGCCCGCGACGGTCGCCGTCTCCGTGGTGTCGAGCGGCAGCGTCGCGTTCGACGTCGCCACCGCTGTCGTGCTGCCGGTGATCTCGTTGATCAGCGTGTCGCCGACCGGCACACCGAGACCGTTGGTGAAGTCCCAACCGGTCGGGTTCGCCGGCGTCCGCGGCTGCGCGGTCCACTGCACGTTCGACCCCACCTGGATATCGGTGAAACCGTTGAGCGTGCCAGCGGTCGCCAGGTCGTAAAGAGCCGGCGTCGCGAGACCGAGCGGCGACGAGGTCGAGGCCTGCGCGCGCGCCCAGATGCCGGCCCACAACGGCGCCGACAGTGAGGTGCCCGCACCGAACGTCTGCGCGCCAGTCTGGTCGTACGTCGCGTAACCGTCGGTGAGGATGTCGCCCGAGAGCGCCGAGACGTCCGGCACGCCACGGCACGGCACGTAGCCGGACACCGGAGCCAGCGTGTAGTCGGTCGTGCACGGTGCCTTGATCAGCGTGACCGGCTTCTGCCAGTCGGGCGCCGGGATGAACGAGCTGGTACCGCCACCGCCGTGCGTCCAGGTGTACTCCAACGTGCGCTCGCCGGTGGTCGGGCTGGTGTAGAGCACGGTGCCGCCGACGCCGATCACGCCTTCGGAGGTCGAGGGCCACTGCGGGTTCGGCACGCCGGTGTTCTCGACACCGTTGGTGTTGACCAGCGGTGAGAGCAAGCACGAGCCGCCGGTGTCGCCGGTGGAGACGAACAGCGACCGACCTTCGAGCGCACTCTGCTGCAGCAACGGCTCTTCGACCAGCGGCGTACCGAGGGCGAGGTTGAGCGTCTCGCAACCACCGATCGACATGTCCGCGATCGACGGGCCGGTGCTGTCGTTGACCCACGCCGAGATCGCGTTGCTCACCGATCCGAGGTCCTGCGACATGTAGAAGACGATCTGCTCGAGGTCGGGCGACATGCCGGTGATGGCCTGGCTGTCGAGTTCCCACTCGCCGTCACCGTCGCTGGAGCTCTTGTCGTTGTCGACGAAGACGCTGCGGGTCGGGACCGACGGCAGGCTGTAGACCGACTCGAATTGGCGCAGCGCACTGATGACGGTGGCGGTCTCGCCCTCACCGATCACCGCGGCGCGCACGCCCATGCCCTTGTCGCCGCTCGGCAGGTGGTAGGCCTTCCAGAGGCCGGCCGGAGAGTACGAGCCGATGCACTCCTCGATGCAGATGTCGTTCGACGGTGGCGCGGCCGTGTGCTGCGGGAGTACGTAGTTGCTGACCGTCTGCAGCCCGAGCACCGCGGTGACGCCGGACGGCGCGAGCGCCGGTGCCGGGTTCGCGCGGAAGCTGTGGCCGTTCACGGTGTAGTTGTTCAGCGTCACGTCGAAGGTCTGCTTCGCCTGCGCGACGGTGCCGTCGAGCAGCACCTGCGTGTGCGACGGGTTCGTGTAGCCGACGGTCATGCCGTCACGGGTCAGCCAGTTGGTAATTCGCGTGTAGTCGGCGTCGCGGACACCGAACCGGGACGCGTACTGCGCCGGGGTCAGGAACCGGTGATACGCCGGGCTGCTCTTGTCGTACATGGCCTGCTCGAGCGCGCGCTCACCGGCGGCACTGGGGTGGCTCAGGCCGACGGTCACCTGGATGTGCTGCGAACTCGGGACCGCGCCGACGAGCGTCGCGCGGGCGAGGTTCGGCACCACGGTGTTGGCCAGGCGCACTGTCGACGGCGCCGCGGCGGTGGCGCCATGCGCGACGGGCACGACGAACGTCGTGAGCCCGAGCGCCATGCCGCCCAGCAGAATGCGTTTCACCTGTTCTCCTTGAGGATTGGGCACGGGATCTCGACGAAGGTTCGGGTGGAACGTTCATCCGCTCCCGACATAGCTACCGGTCGGGGAACGGTTTGCTTACGGCCGCGAGTGAGCCAAATTCAGACATCCAGGCAGGCAACCGCCGTAACCTTGCCGGCGTCGTACTGCTCGTGAACGGGGGCGCGGTGAAGCCGCGGCAAGTCACGGTCGTCGCCGTCTGCGCCGGCCTCTTGGCGACTGCGTGTGTCGGGTCGGGCCGGCCGGCGCCAACTGGCGCACTGCATCGATCGCCGGCAGT
This sequence comes from Frankiaceae bacterium, assembly GCA_030840585.1. Taxonomy (GTDB): domain Bacteria; phylum Actinomycetota; class Actinomycetes; order JAFAQI01; family JAFAQI01; genus BP-197. The sequence goes on from JAVEEG010000239.1 coordinate 10,794, forward strand.
CGCGCGGCCGCTGCTGTTCGGCTTCGGCGACTACGAGGATGCCGACGCCAACGGCACCCGGATGGTTCGCCTCGATCCGGTGACGTTGCGCGAACAGCCTTTCTCCACTCTGAAGCTCGGCGACTCGGTTAGCGGGCACGTGTTCAGCCCGGACCAAAAGTCGTTGGCCTTCGGCACGGTGAACAACCGGCAAGTCGTCGTCGCCGACCTTGTCGGCTATCGGGTCGCGGCCCGGGTCGACGTCGGCGGCCCCTACTCCTCCGGCTGGCCGGTCGAGGTTTCCGTCGTCGCGTGGCCGCGAGCCGACCGCCTGCTCGCGTACACCGAGCAGTTCGCCGCGCACACGAGTTACCCGGCACAACTCGTCGTCGTCGATCCCGTCGGGCGACGGCTGATCCGGACGGCGCCACTCGGCGGGTCCGTCGTGGCCACGGCGGTGCTCGACGACGGCCGGGCCGTGTTCCTCATCGCACCGGCGGCGAAGGTGGGCTTGGCACGGCTAGTCGTCGCCGACCCTGACGGTCGCTTGCGCTGGATCACCCTTCGGGAGACACCGGCCGGCTTCGGGCCAGGCCGCGACGAAACGCCAGCGCTGGCCGTCGTCGGAACCGCTGCGTACGTCGTCGGCAACTCGGAGCGGATCGCGCAGGTCAATCTCGACACGGGTCTGGTGCGCTACCGCGCCGTTCCCGGTCTGCTCGGTGAACGGCGCGCGGACGGGCCGCCGGCCGAACCAGGTTCCGGCGGGATCATGTGGAGCGACGAACGTCACATCAGATCGGTCGGTGACGGGTTGCTGAGCGTCGGCGGCTACGACACCCGACCGGCGGAGCGAGCAACGAAGGACCAGTACTTCGCGCGCTCCGAGCAGATCGTCGACACCGCGTCGTGGACCGTTCGCCGGACGCTGCACGGGGTGACCGATCTCGTCGCCGCGCACGGGCTCTACTACTGCTGGTCCGGCAGTTCACCTTACGGCGCGTCCAACTTCGTCGGATTGCGCCCGGACGGCACCGTTGCGTTCCGCCGTACGACGCGGGACGCGGCGTGGGAGATCGTGGCCGGTCGCGTGTTCGAAAACAAAGATGGCACGGCGAACGTCGAGCTCGATCCACTTACCGGGCGGGTGCTGCGGCGGGTCCCGGCATCGCTGCCGGAACCGCTCGACCTCGTGCCCTGGACCCGCCCGTAGCGGTCAAGCAACCTTTGCGACCTGCCGACATCACGATGTGCGCAGTTGCACGTCGTGCGGCGCCGGGTCGCCGCTTGCCGCGACGTGGTGCTCACAGTGCTTCGCGCCGTTCGCCGTCGCTGTTCCCGCGGTCGCCGGCATCCCCGCATACGACGGCCCGTCCGGGCGGATGGTGTCGCGCCGCGCGTTCCTGCTGACGATCGTCGCCATCGGGGTCGGCGCACTCGCGATGCTCGCGTCGTTCGGGTTGTCGCGGACCCAACTCGACGAGGCGTCGTACATCCGGTATGCCGCGGTACTCACGATGGCGGTGTACGCGGTCGTCGGTGTGCTCGTGGTCACGCAGATCACGCCGTCGGTCCGGTTGCGCTGGACCTCGGGATCGCCCGCCAGCGGGGCCGTGATCGGACTGCTCGTCGGCGCGACGTTGTCCGC
>JAVEEG010000249.1 GCA_030840585.1 Frankiaceae bacterium
TGGACGGCCGGCCGGACCAATCCGGTGTGGACCGCGACACCAGCTCCGTACACCGTGTTGTCGGTGATGACCGCGGTCCCCGACCAGGTGTTCGCATTCAGCGGCGGGTCGGCCCACTGGGTCGGACCCACCGTGTCGCCGCTGAAGGTGATGTTGCCTGAGTTCGCGGCGATCGCGTAGATCGACGGGGCGGTCGTGTTCGCCACGGTGGTGTCGCCGGCGTCGGTGGCCCAGACCGCGCCGACCGTGCTGCCGTCGATGTGCATCGACGTGTTGGACGTGGAGATCCCGCCGGTCACCGTGCTGTCGTTGATGTCCACCGTCGCGGCCGTAGTCGCGGTACCGGTCGCGTCGATGGTGCCGTCGACGTAGCCGTTGTTGATCCGGAGCCCGGCTTGGTCGGTGCCGGCCGGCATCCCGACGGTAAGCCGGGTGTGGCAGGCCACGGGTGGCGACTGCGGCCGGCATTCGAACCGCGCGCCCCCCGCGGACGCGTCCAGGATGGCGCCGGCCATCCCGAGTTGCCCGGCGTACACCGCGGTGCCGGCCGGGACCGTCACCACCGCGGCCGGACCCTGAGCGGTCAAACCGTTGGTGGAGAGATCGCCGAGCGGTTGTTCGGCGTCGCTCGTGTCCGGGATGCCGCGCCAGGTGAAGCTGCCTTGCTCCTCACCGAACAGGTTCATCGCGGTGATCGCGTCGTTCGCGCCGGTGTTGCCCGACACGGATCCGCCGACGCCGAGGGTGTAGTGATCGCCGGCGATGTTGATCGCCGGGTCGGCCGGGACGTCGTCCACGCGGTTGTTGCTGACTGTCAGGTCAGCGCTTTGAATCCAGACCGCGCAGCCGTGCACCTCGTTGCCCACGAAGCTGACTGTGTCGTCTTGCGACGGCTGCGTGACGGCGTCGTTGAGGACGAACTCGCCTGCGCTGTGGCCACACGTCGGCAGCACGAACGTCGAGTCCGTGACCGACGACGATTTCGCACTGATCCAGTACATCGCGCCATCGCTGTGCACCCGGGACAACACGAGGGAGTCGACCTGGCCCGAAACGCCACCCGCCAGCTCGGCGTCGGACAGATCGACCGACCCGGCCGCGTAGTAGTTGGCGGTGCCGGCCGCACCGTGCACGCGGATGGGGGTGTCGAGGACCGCCCCACGTCCGGTCAGCGTGTTCGCGGTCTCGATGGCGCCCACGACCGTGAGCCCGTATCCGTTCGCAACCTGGGTCACGTCGACTTCGCCGGCCAGCGCGTCGATCCGCAACGTCGAGCCGGACGGGACAGTCACGCCGGCACCACAGATCTGGTACGGCGAACCGAGTGCCGTCCACGTCGTCACTCCGGCCGGCAACTGCCCGCAGACCGCGGTGCCGGTCGCAGCGCGCGCGGCAGCGGGGGCGAAGAACACGACCAAACCCGTCGCGAGTAGGCCGCACAACACACGCCGACCCACAAACGCCTCCCCCGTGACCATCCAGTGTCAATTGAACACCGATGTCGACGCCGGGACAGTCGCTTGACCGACAAGCTTGCGTAGTTATCGACCGGTCATTTCGGAGCGTTTCGCCGCCAATCGCCCACTCACCCAGTCGGCGGCGGTGGCGGCGGTGGCGGCGGCACCGCGGCAGCGGCGGCCGGTGCGCCCGCCGTCGTACCCGCAACCAGCTGGTCGAACTCGGTGCGCCAGTAGCGGTGGATGTTCAGCCGGGTCGGCTTGGTGGAGTTGGCGAACTGCACGTACGCCACGCTCCACACCTTGCCGCGCTTCACCCGCGAGATCGGGAACGCGTCCCGCGGCCACGACCCGAGCACCTCGCCGGGCCGGTTGGTGAACCGGTTCGCCGCGTTGAGCACGACGTGCTGGCTGGTCAGCGTCAAGAAGTAATAGCGCCGGGTCACCGCGATGATCAACCCGACCAGCGGGATCTCGTCGAGCGCCGCGCCCAGCCACGGGCTCACCCCGGTCTCGCAGTGCACGCACGCCTCGAACGTCTCCCCCGGCGGCGCGATCGCCTGCAACTTCTCGATGACCTGTTGCTTCTGCTTTGCTCGTCGGATCGCCACGGCCGACACCCTAGCCACGCGGATCGCCCCCGGCGCGGCCGGTGAGCCGGTAGCCTCCCTGGCACAGATGCGGACATCCCTCGCCGCCGCGCTCACCGCCGGCCTGATGATCGCCGCCCCGATCACGTCGGCCGCGGCTGTTCCGGCATCCCCGTACGACGGCGGCGACGGGCCGATCGGTGGTCCACTGCTCGCCTCCACCGGGGTCGTGGTGCAACGGCTGCCGGGTGCGCCGGCACTGCCGGGCGGGCTGGACATGGGCTCGTGGATGGTCGCCGACGCCGACACCGGCGAGGTGCTCGCGGCCAAGGCGCCGCACGAGCGGTTCCTGCCGGCCAGCACGCTGAAGACCCTGACCGCGGTCACATTGATCCCGCGGCTGTCGCCGAAGCAGACCCAGAAGGCGTCGTACGACGACGTGGCGGTCGACGGCAGCAAGGTCGGCCTCGTCACCGGTTACCCGTACACCGTCGACACGCTGTTCACCGCGTTGATGGTGGTCTCCGGCAACGACGCCGCCGGTGCGCTCGCCGAAGCCGCCGGCGGCATGTCCCGCACGGTCGCGTTGATGAACGCCGAGGCCGCGCACCTGCAGGCCCTCGACACCGTCGCCCGCACCCCGAGCGGGCTCGACGCACCGGGCGAGTCGTCGTCGGCGTACGACCTCGCGCTGATCGCCCGCGAAGGCCTGTCGATGCCGGCGTTCCGGCACTACGTCAGCGTCGTCCGCGCGACCGTCCCGGCACCGCGCCGCCGGCACTTCGAGATCTACACGCACAACCGGTTGCTGACGACCTACCGCGGCGACATCGGCATCAAGAACGGCTACACGGTGAAGGCCGGCGGCACGTACGTCGGCGCCGCGACCCGCGGCGGGCACACCATCATCGTCACGCTGATGCACGCGAACCCGAACTTCTGGTCGCAGGCGCGCGAGCTGCTCGACTGGGGCTTCGCCGCCGAGGGCAAGGTCGTGCCGGTCGGCACCCTCGTCGCGCCGATCGATCCGAATGCGCGGCCGGTCGTGGAGAAGGTCCAGGCGAAGCCCGTGGTGGCGGCCGACCGCCGGGAGCCGGCCAGCAGCGGGGTGGCGAGTTGGGAGATCGCGCTGCTCGCGGTGTCCGCGTCGACCGCGGTCATCGTGACGTTGCGGCGGCTCCGCCGCCGGCCGCGGCTGAGCCTGCCGCCGCTCTGACCACATCGATCCCCAAAAGTCCCGATCGCTGTGTAGGGTTCGCGCTGTCGTCCGTCTCCGGACGGCAGGCGTCGAGGATCGGCTCGGCGTCGAGGCTCGAGCAACCTGGGGTCGTTGTGGCGCAAGGCACGGTCAAGTGGTTCAACTCGGAGAAGGGCTTCGGCTTCATCGCCGTCGACGGCGGTAGTGACGTGTTCGTCCACTACAGCGCGATCCAGTCCGACGGTTACAAGTCCCTCGAAGAAGGCCAGCGGGTCGAGTTCGAGGTCACCCAAGGCCAGAAGGGCCCGCAGGCAGACCAAGTCCGCGCGGTCTGACCCCTCACGCCTCCTGCCGTTTGAACGAGGTGTCCACCTCTTCTTGCGGCTGGTAGCGCTCGCGTTCGGCGTACGCCTCGTACGCGCGGTAGTCGGCTTCGGTCTCGGGCGCATCGGTAAGCGCCCGTGGCCAGAGCTCGTACTGCCGTACGACGTTGACCTCCGCCGCGAGCAGCACGACCTGTGCCTGCAAGTAGAACCACGAGAGCAGCACGACGACGGCGCCAAAGTTCTTGCCGTACGTCGATGACGCGCCCTTGAGCTTGTGGTCGATGAACGCGGTCGCGGCGAGCTGCAACGCCTGCAAAGCGGCGGCCGAGATGACCGCGCCGGGCAGCGCCGCTCGCCACGGCACGTCGCGCACGGTGAGCCAGCGGAACAGCACAAGGAACAGCGCGGTGTTCAGCGCGATCGCGAGCGCCGTACCGACGATCCGGAGCCCGGGGCCGAGCTCGACCCCGCCGATGGCGGTCGCGGTGGTGATCGCGCCGGACAGCGCGGTCGTCACGATCAGACCGACGCCGCCGACCACGACCAGGCCGGCCGCCCGCAGCGTGGATTTCAGGAAGTTCGGCCGGTCGGTCTGCGCGACGAGGTACACGGTGTTGAACGCGGTCTGCGCGGTCTTGCCGACGCCGAGACCGGACCACGTCGCCAACCCGAGCCCGACGACCAGCGCGACGATGCTGCCGTGCAACGGAGCCGGCTGGTCCTTGTCACCGACCAGCGGCAGCTGCGCGAACGCGGAGTGCTCGACCGCGCGCTGCCAGTCGGGGTGGCCGTGCAGCACGAAGCCGAGGATCGTCGAGAACGCCAGCAGCAGCGGGAACACCGAGAAGAACGCGTAGTACGCGACGAGCGCGGCGAGGTTGCCGGCCTGGTCTTCACTGAACTTCTTGAGCACCGCGAACGGGAACGCCGCCCACCGATGCCGCTGCTGGTACCGGTCGAGCCGGTCGAGAAAAGCCTTCACGCAAGTGCGCTACCCGCCGAGACCGGCGGGCACGCGCACTTCACCAGCCGTCGTCGGCGGCTCTTGGGCCCGCGGGCCCGGGCGCACCGTCGGATCCGAACGAGGACGAGGTGCCGAAGACGAAGTCACGCTGCGGCCGCCAAGTGCCGTCGAAGTCCTGCTCGAACAGCGTGTAACCCCACACCCGGAACGTCGCCTCGTACGCCCGCAGCGCGTCGAAGGCGCGGTCGAGCGCGTCCGGCGGCAGGTCGTGCGCGACGGTCACGTGCGGGTGGTACGGGAACCGGATTTCGCGGCCGAGCGGGCCGGACCGCACCCGCGCCTCCAGCCGCTCGCACTCGCTGATGCCTTGCACCAGCGGGACGAACACGACCGGCGACACCGGCAGGAACGTCGCGGAGCCACGCAACCGGATGTCGAACGGCGACTCGTCGGCCGCGATCACCCGCAGGTGCTCCTCGATGCTCTCCAGCGCCTCGGTCATCACCTCGGTCGGCGGCAGCAGCGTGACGTGCGGAACGATCCGCTTCGCGTTCGGGTCACCGAGCCGCTCGCGCCAGCCCTGTAGCTCCCGGCCGTACGGCTCCGGGATGCCTACGGCGACGCCGATGTTGCGCGCCGGCCCGGTCATGTAGCGCGCGTCATTCGCGCGGCTGGATGAATCCGACGGCGTCGTACACGTGCGTCAGCGTCTCGGCCGCGACCTTGCGCGCATGCGCCGCGCCCGCGGCCAGGACGTCGTCCAGCCGCCCGGAGTCGTCAAGCCAGCCAAGAGTGCGTTCGCGCAACGGCGAGGTGAAGCCGACCACCGCCTCGGCGAGGTCGGTCTTCAGCGCGCCGTAACCCATGCCGTCGTACGCCGCTTCGAGTTCCGCCACCGGACGGTCGGTGAGCACCGAGAAGATCGTGAGCAGGTTGGACACGCCCGGCTTCGTCTCCGGGTCGTAGCGGACCGCGGTGTCGGTGTCGGTGACCGCGCGCTTGACCTTCTTGGTGATCGCGGCCGGCTCGTCGAGCAGGTCGACCACACCGGCCTGCGACTCGCTGGACTTGCTCATCTTCGCGGTCGGATCCTGCAGGTCGAGAATCTTGCCGGTCGCCTTGAGGATGTACGGCTCGGGTACGACGAGGACGTCGCCGAACCGGTGGTTGAACCGCTGCGCGAGGTCACGGGTCAGCTCGATGTGCTGGCGCTGGTCCTCGCCCACCGGCACTTGATCCGCACGGTAGATGAGGATGTCCGCGGCCTGCAGGATCGGGTAGGTGAACATGCCGACGCCGATCCGCTCGGCGCCGTAGCGCGCGACCCGGTCCTTGTACTGCGTCATCCGGCTGGCCTCGCCCATGCCGGTCAGGCAGGTCAGCACCCAGGACAGCTGGGTGTGCTCGGGCACGTGGCTCTGCACGAACAACGTGCAGCGATGCGGATCGACACCCGCGGCGAGCAACTGCGCGGCCGCGACCCGGCTGCGCTGGCGCAGCTCGGCCGGGTCCCACTCCCCGTTGGTCAGGGCGTGCAGGTCGACCACGCAGTAGAACGCGTCGTGCGTCTCCTGCAACGCGACCCATTGCCGGACCGCGCCGATGTAGTTGCCGAGGTGGAACGAGTCGGCCGTCGGCTGGATGCCGGACAGCACTCGCGGTCGGTCACCGGCCATGCGGCTCATTGTTCCGTACCGGATTCGTCGTACGACTCCGGCTCGTCCAGCAGTGTTACTCGGACCCGCGCGACCCGGCGGCCGTCCATCTTCGTCACCTTCAGCCGCATCCCGCCGATCTCGACCGCGTCGCCCTGCCGCGGCAGCCGGCCGAGCTGCGACATCAGGCAGCCGGCGACCGTTTCGTACGGGCCCTCGGGCAGTTCGCGCGTGGTCTCGTCGGCGAAGTCGTCGAGGTTGAGCAGCCCGTCGACCTCGATGTCGCCGCCGCGCAACCGTTTCGCGTCGTCCTCATCGACGTCGTACTCGTCCCGGATCTCGCCGATCAATTCCTCGATCAAGTCTTCGAGCGTCACGATGCCGGCGGTGCCGCCGTACTCGTCGACGACGACGGCGAGGTGGTCGCCGGAGCGGCGCATCTCCGACAGCGCCGGCAGCACCCGTTTGGTCGCCGGCAGCATGAGCACGTCGCGGACGAAGTCACCGACCTTCGCGCCGCGGCGGGCGGTGCCGACCGGCGTGTAGAGGTCGCGCAGGTGCACGAAGCCGACGACTTCGTCGTGCGAGCCGCGGACGATCGGGAATCGCGAGTGCGGCGTCGCGGCGGCGACCTTTAGTGCGCGGGTGACGCTCCAACCCGCGTCGATGAAGTCGACTTCGGTGCGCGGCACCATCACCTCGCGCAGTTGCCGTTCACCGGCTTCGAAGACTTCGTCGATGAGCCGGCGTTCCTCGCGGCTCAGCGCTTCGTGCGCGGTGACGAGGTCGCGCAGCTCTTCTTCGCTGATCCGTTCGCGGTTGACGTTCGGGTCGCCGCCGAGCAGCCGTACGACGACGTCGGTCGACGCGCTGAGCATCCAGATCACCGGTCGCATCATCCGGGCGAACCGATCGAGCGTCGGGCCGACCGCGGACGCCGTACTCTCCGCGCGCTGCAACGCCACTCGCTTCGGCGCGAGTTCGCCGACGACGAGCGTGACGTAGGCGATGACCAGCGTCACGAGGAGGAAGCCGAGAACAGTGGCCAGATCGTGGCCGAGGCCGGCGTCTTCCAACTGGGTCGCCAGGGAGTCCGACAGCGTGATCGCGCCGAACGCCGACGACAGCAACGCGGTCGTCGTCACCCCGATCTGTACGGCGGACAGGAAGCGGTTCGGGTCCTCGACGAGATGCGCGACCTTCGCGCCGCGCCGGCCCTTCTCGGCGAGCGCGCGCACCTGCCCCTCGCGCAACGTGACGAGCGCCATCTCGCTCGCCACGAACACCGCCTCGACGACGATGAGCGCGATAACGACGAGAACACTGCCCCACACCGGCATCAGCGCCGCGCCCCCTTCATCGAGTGTGACGTTGTGTGTCGATGAAGGGGCTCCGATTGACACATAACGTCACACTCAACAGAGGGCGAGCGTCAGAGGTTGGCGACGTCGGCTTGCTTGCTTCGTACGGCTTCCGCCGCTTCGCGCAGCGACGCGAGCTCGCTCTCCGTCAGGTCGCGCTCGACGACCTTCCGTATGCCGCCGGCGCCTAGCTCGGCCTCGACGCCGAGGTAGACACCGGAGATGCCGTACTCGCCGTCGACCCACGTGCACACCGGCATGACATCGCCGCTGTCCGCCGCGACCGCGCGCGCCATCCGGGCCGCCGCGGCCGACGGCGCGTAGTACGCCGAACCGGTCTTCAACAGCGCGACGACCTCGGCACCGCCGTTGCGGGTGCGGTCGACCAGCTCGTCGATCTTCGCCTGGTCGAGCACATCGGACAGCGGCTTGCCGTCGACCGTGCACGCGCTCGGGACCGGCACCATCGTGTCGCCGTGCGACCCCAGCGTGAGGGTCTTCACCGATGCGACCGGGACGCCGACGGTCTCCGCGACGAAGTTGGTGAACCGCGCGGTGTCGAGCATGCCGGCCTGGCCGATGACCTTCTTCTTGTCGAAGCCCGTGGCCGCGGCGGCCAGCGCGGTCATCTCGTCGAGCGGGTTGGACACGACGATCACGACCGCGTCCGGGGAGAACTTCGCGACGTTCTCGGCAACGCCGCGGACGATCTTCGCGTTGGTCTCGATCAGATCCATCCGGCTCATGCCCGGCTTGCGCGGCAGGCCAGCGGTGATCACGACGATGTCGGAGTCAGCCGTCGGCTCGTAGCCCGAACCGTCGATGCCAGTGGTCGCGCCGACGAGCCGGGTCTCGAACCCCTCGATCGGCCGGGACTGGTTGAGATCGAGCGCGAGCCCTTCCGGCTTGCCCTCGATGATGTCGGTGAGCACGACGGTCTCGAAGACGTCGTACTCGGCCAGCCGCTGCGCGGTCGTCGAGCCGTAGAAACCCGCGCCGACGACGGTGATTTTTCCCTTGCGCGCCATGGACTACTTCATCTCCTCGAGCTTCGCGATGATCGCGTCGGCGTACTCGCTGGTCCCGACCGCGGTCGGGTCGTCGCGGTTGGGCTTCATGTCGTAAGTCGTGCTCTTCCCCTCGGCGATGATGGAACTCACCGCATGCTCGAGGTTCTCCGCGGCCTTGGCCTCGTCGAGGTGCTTGAGCATCAGCATCCCGGACAGGATCATCGCGGTCGGGTTGACCTTGTTCTGGCCCTTGTACTTCGGCGCCGACCCGTGCGTCGCTTCGAACACCGCGGTGTTCTGGCCGATGTTCGCGCCGGGCGCGACGCCGAGCCCACCGACCATGCCGGCGGTCAGGTCGCTGAGGATGTCGCCGTACAGGTTCGGCAGCACCAGCACGTCCCACTCGTCGGGGCGCTGGATCAGACCCATGCAGGTCGCGTCGACGAGGTTCTCCCACGGGTCGATGTCCGGGTAGTCCTTCGCGACCTCGCGGAACACCGACAGGAACAGTCCGTCGGTGTGCTTCATGATGTTGGACTTCGTGACGCAGTGCACCCGCTTGCGGCCGTTGTTGCGCGCGTACTCGAACGCGTA
>JAVEEG010000012.1 GCA_030840585.1 Frankiaceae bacterium
GCGAACACCCCGGACGCCGGCGCGTCCGTGCACTGCAAGATTCAGGTCAACGGTGTTGACGCTCCTGGCACTCAGCTCGACGTGCACGCCAACGCGGCTGGCATCGAGCAGGGCCAGCAGCAGATCACCTTCGACGACCAGGGCGGCACGCTGCCGTCGGCGCTGTGCGAGAAGGACGACTGGGGCGACGGCGACACCACTGGCTGGGTTTGCCAGGCCTCGACCGAGATCACCCTCCCGCCGCAGGTCGTCATCGACCTGATCAACACCGTGTTCGACACGATCAACGGCGTGCTCGCGCTCGTTGACCTCAACCCCGTCCTGTGCCCGCTGCTGCAGGCCGTTGGCCCGCAGAACATCGGCGGCGTCATCATCATCGACGCGAACGGCAGCCTGACGATCACCGACCCGCTGGGTCTGGTCGTCGTCTACAACACCTGCCCCTGACCGAAACACCACATAGCAACACCTTGGTGTGGGGCAGCAGCTTCGGCTACTGCCCCACATCTCGTTTATCGGCACAATGAGTTGTGCGGTCGCGCGGGTTTCGACGCTGCGGCCGCGTCGTCGTTTGGCTGCTCGCCGCCGCCGCACTCACCGACGCGCTGCTCTACGTCGCCGATGCGCACCCGCTGTTCGCCGACCTGCAGGTCTACCGGTTAGGTCTGCACCACCTCGGCTCCGGCGGCGCCGGCCTCTACGACGCCCGCGCGGTCAACGACGCGCCGTTCACCTCCCCGCCGATCGCGGCACTCCTGCTCGCACCGCTCGGCGCGCTGGATGTGCCGGCCGCCGGCGCGGTCATGACGCTGCTGTCGCTGCTCGCCCTCGTCCTCGTCGCCTGCTGGTGCCTGCGATCGCGGGGCCGGCTGTTGCCGGTGCTGCTCGCCCTCGCGCTGATCAGCGTTCCCGTCCGCAACGTGCTGTTCTTCGGCCAGGTCGGACTGCTGCTGGTGTTGCTCGTCGCGGCCGATCTTCTTGACGTCACACCACACCGGATGCGCGGTGGGCTCGTCGGCGTCGCGGCCGCCGTCAAGCTGACGCCGCTCGTCTTCGTTCCGCTGCTGTGGTTCGCCGGTCGCCGCCGCGACGCGGTCATCGCCGCCGGGACCGCCGCGGTGCTCTCAGTCGTCGCCGCCGCCGTATTGCCGTCCGCGAGTGCGACGTACTGGACCGGCACGCTCTGGCACACCGATCGGGTCGGTGACGTCGACGGGCCGCGCAACCGCTCGCTGTGGGGGCTGATCGGACACTCCGGCGTCACCGGCGCGGTCCTGCTCGCCCTCGCCTGCACCGCCGTTCTGACGATCGCGTACCTGCGCGCCAACCGCGCGATCCGTAACGGCCGCAACGCTTCCGCGCTCGCAATCGCCGGGATGGCGTCGGTCGCGGTGTCACCGATCTCGTGGAGCCACCATCTCGTCTGGCTGGTCCCGGCCGAAGCGGCGCTGCTCGCGGCACCAGGCGGGTTCGGACCGCTGGCGGTCCTCGCCGCACTGACCTACCGGCTGCCGGTCAGCTCGGCGCACGTGCTGGCAGTGCTACAAGGTGCGGCCGCGCTGCTCGTCGTCATCATGCTGCCGGCCGGTGCCTCTACGAATGAGAGACACCGGCCGGCGGTGGTCGGGATGGCGGGATTCGAACCCACGACCTCCTCGTCCCGAACGAGGCGCGCTACCAAGCTGCGCCACATCCCGTTGGTGCGGCGACGAGTCTAGCGGGCAACCAGGGTCAGCAGACTCGCCTCCGGCGGGCAGGCGAAGCGGACCGGCGCGTACGGCGAAGTGCCCAGCCCGGCTGAGACGTGCAACCAGCAACTGTCGGTCCACGGCCACAGCCCGCGGGCGCGCCGCCGGTCCAGCCCGCAGTTCGTCACGAGTGCGCCGTAGAAGGGCACCCGCAACTGCCCGCCGTGGGTGTGGCCGGAGAGCACGAGCGAAAACCCGTCGGCGGCGAAGCGGTCGACCAGTCGCGGCTCCGGGGTGTGTGACAACCCGATCGCCACATCGGCCTGCGCGTCCGCCGGACCCGCAATCCGCTCGTAATGGTCGGCGTTCAGGTGCGCGTCACTCACCCCGGCGAGCTCGATGCGCAACCCGCCGATGGTGTCGATCAGCCGGCGGTGGGTGAGGTCGTGCCAGCCGCGCGCGGTCATCGCCGTACGCAACTCGCCCCACGGCAACCGATCGCCGTGCACCCGCCGGCCGCTGTCCGGCATCAGGTAGCGGGCCGGGTTCTTCGGCCGCGGCGCGAACCAGTCGTTCGAGCCGGGCACGAACGCACCCGGCCGGCCGAGCAGCGGCTCCAACGCTTCGAGCACCACCGGCACGCCGTACGCCGACGCGAGATTGTCGCCGGTGTCGATGACCAGGTCGGGCTCCAGCCGCGCGAGGTTGCGGACCCACTCGACCTTCCACGGCTGCCCCGGAGTGAGGTGCAGGTCGGACAGGTGCAGCACTTTCACCGGCGCCGCGCCGACCGGCAGCACCGGCACGTCATAGCGGCGCAGCCGGAACGCCTTGCGCTCGTAACCCCACGCGTAACCGACCGCCGCGACGCCGGCGGCCGCGACGGCGAGCGGGGCGGCGACGGCGGCGTTCACCCGGTCAACCCTATGGTTGCGGTCATGTCCGTGAAGGAACAGCTGCGAACCGACCTGACGACGGCGATGAAGGCGCGCGACGAGTTGACGTCGTCGACGTTGCGCATGGTGCTCACCGCGATCACCAACGAAGAGGTCGCCGGCAAGCAGGCGCGCGAGCTGTCCGACGACGAGGTGCTCAAAGTTCTTGCCCGGGAAGGAAAAAAGCGGCGCGAGTCGATCGAGGCGTACACCTCGGCCGGCCGCGAGGAGCTGGCCGAGCGCGAGCGCGCGGAGGCCGCGGTGATCGACAAGTACCTGCCCGCGCAGATGGACGACGCCGAACTCGCTGGACTGGTCACCGCGGCGATCGCCGAGAGCGGCGCGGATGGCCCGAAGGCCATGGGCCAGGTGATGAAGGTGCTGACGCCGCGGATCGCCGGCCGCGCCGACGGCAGCCGGGTGGCAGCCGAGGTACGGCGCCAACTCGGCTGACGCTAATGCGGGTGGCGAGACTTCGTCGGCTTGGGTGACGGGCTCGGTTTGGGCGCCGGCGATTGTGACGGCGAGGGTGACGGCGTCGGTTTCGGCGGATGGCCGTTGCTGACGAAGATCGTGACGATGCTGCCCTGCGCCGCCTGACCGGTCGGTGACGTGCGCGCGACGGTGCCGGCCGGCAGATCTGAGTCGACCTGCTTGGGATCGATGACGACCTGGAACCCGGCCTGCTCCAGCGCCGCCTTCGCGTCGGCGACGGACAGCCCTTCGACGCTCGGGATCGGCACGGTCAGGCCGTGGACGAACTTCGGGTCCGGCTTCGGCAGCGGCAGCACCGGGACGCCCTTCAGCGCCGCCTCGAACGTGTCCCGCCAGATCGGACCGGCGATCGTCGCGCCGAACACAGGTGAATACCGGTGCCCGCCGATCAGCAGATGGTTCAACGTGTTGTGCGGCCGGGTCGGGTTGCCGACCCAGACCGCGCCGGCGAGCTGCGGCACGTACCCGGCGAAGTCGCTGGCCGCGTTCTCGTCTGCGGTTCCGGTCTTCGCGGCCGCGGGCCGGCCGGGTTCGCCGACGCCGAACGCGGTCGCGCCGCGCTGGGTCAACACGCCGTGCAGGATCGTCGTCACCGTGTCGGCGAGACCGGGCTCGACCGCCTGGTTGCAGGCAGCGGCCGGCGACCAGATCGTGTGACCGCCGCGGTCGCTCACCCGGGTGATCGCCATCGGCGCGCAGTACACGCCGTGTGCCGCCATCGTCGCGTAGGCGTTCGCCGTGTCGAGTGCGCTGAACCCCAATCCGGTCTCGCCGAGCACGAAGCTCGGGATGTCGTCGCGGACCGGTGTGCCGTTGCCCTGCTTCACCCCGAGCGACTGCGCCATCCGGACCGTCTTGCACAAGCCGACCCGCTGCTCGAGCTGCGCGTAGAACGTGTTCACCGAGAACGTCGTACCGGTGACCAGGTTGAACCGGCCGCTCTCACTGTCACCCGCGTTGTGCAGGTCGTAGACGCCGACCGGCGCGCCCGCGCAGTTGCTGTATCCGTGCACGACGATGTGCGCCGGCGCGTAGATGGTCGTCGACAGCGGCAGCCGTTCCTTCAATGCCGCCGCCAACACGAACAGCTTGAACGTCGACCCCATCGGGAACCGGTTGAGCCCACCACCGAGCGGCGAGTCGACCGCGTAGTCGACGTTGTTCTGGTGCAGCTTGGAGTTCGACCCGTACGTCGGGCTGACCGAGATCGCCTTGATCTTGCCGCTGCCCGGCTCGACCAGAGCTTCGGCCGCCGCGACACCGGACGACTCGTGTGCGAACACGTACTTGTGCACCGCCCCGTCGGCGGCCTGCTGCATCGTCGGATCGAGTGTCGTCTGGATCGTCAGGCCACCGCGTTCGAGCACGTTGATCCGCGCGGCGCGAGTCTTGCCGAACACCGTCGAGCCCTTGATGACATTCAGCACGTAGTCGCAGAAGTACGGGTATCGCGAGGCCTCGCAACCGTTGCCCTGCTTATGCAAATGCAGCTTGACCGGAGTGCGGAGCGCGGTGTCGTACTCCTGCTGGCTGATGAAGTGGTACTTGAACATCTGCCCGAGGACGACGTCGCGTCGGGCCCGCGCGGCCTTCGGATGCAACGTCGGGTTGTACGCGTACGGAGACTGCACGAGGCCGGCGAGCATCGCGCTCTGCACCAACGTCAGCTTGCGGGTCGGGATGCCGAAGTAGTGCTGCGCCGCCGTACCGATTCCGTACGCGCCGTCACCGAAGTACGCGATGTTGAAGTAGTCCTCGAGGATCTGCGCCTTGGACAGCCGCCGTTCCAACGCGAGCGCGTACTTTGCCTCTTGCACCTTGCGGGTGAGCGTGTCCGCATTGGCACCGGGGACGCCGGCTTCGATCAGCACGTTCTTCACGTACTGCTGCGTCAACGTCGACCCGCCCTGCGACACCGAACCGGTCGAACTGTTGTGCAACAGCGCGCGCAGGGCGCCCTTCCAGTCGACGCCGTGGTGTTCGTAGAAGCGAACGTCCTCGATCGCGATCAGCGCCTTCTGCATCACCGGCGGCACTTGGGACAACGACGCGGGCACCCGGTCCTCGGCGTAGAACGTCGCGATGACACTGCCGTCGGCGGCGAGGATGCGGGACACCTGCGGCAGCGGCGACTGCTTCAGCACCGACGGCAGGCTCTCGAAATCATTGGCACCGGCCCGGGCGACCAGCCCGAGACCGCCGACGATCGGCAGCAGCATCCCGGCGAGCAAGATGCCGGCCACGGCGCTGATCGCGACGAGCAGCCAGATGCGCTGCACCGTCCCCCGCGCCGAGGTCAGAGGCACCGACACGACCCCAGGGTACGGGCGCCGACCCCCGCACCGGGCGTTGCCTGTCGTGCCCCGCCTTGTCCGTTTACGCGTGTGAAGTCACCGGAGCCCGCCGTTCGGGTATTGGGTATCCCCCGAAAGGACTATCCAAGAATGAGACGAACGGGGACTGTCGTCCTTTGCGTCCGGTTCGTACGTTCATGGAGGCGGATCAACGGGGGCCGCTCTTGACCGAATCGGAACGTGAGGACGCAGATGCCCTGGACCCAGGACTGGACCGCACGCGCCGCCTGCCGCGACGACGTGCCCGACACGCTGTTCGTGCAGGGGGCCGCGCAGAACCGAGCGAAGAGCGTCTGCCTGGGCTGTCCGGTGCGCACGGAGTGCCTCGCCGACGCCCTCGACAACCGGGTCGAGTTCGGGGTGTGGGGTGGCATGACCGAGCGCGAGCGCCGGGCGTTGCTGCGCCGCCGGCCGAACGTCACCTCTTGGCGCCGGCTGCTGGAAACCGCCATGACCGACTTCGAGCACCAGCGGGTCGTCGTCGTCGAGGCGGCGCCGGTCGCGGCCGGCGCGCTCGCGTCGTAGCAAGTCCACTCAGCCCGCAAGCGGCGCGCTCGCTTCCGGACCGTTCGCCAGCTCGTCGCCGATCGTCCGCAACCCGTCCAGATCGTGTACGTCCCCGGCCTGCGCCGCCACCTGCACCAGCGGCACCGCCCGGTGGGCCCCGGCGAACCGGCCGGCGGTTCGCTCGTCCCGGGTAGCCGCGGCCAGCCGGTCGGCATGCACCCGCAGCACCGCCGCGGCCAGCGGTGCGTCACCGCTGTCGTCGAGGGCCTCGGCACCGGCCAGCGCCCGCTGCACCGACAACTCCGGCGCCGCACTGCGATGCACCCGGTTCAGTACGACGGCCGCGAGCGGCATCTGCTCGGCGGACAGCCGCTCGACGAAGTACGTCGCTTCGCGCAACGCGTCGCGTTCCGGGGTCGCTACGACGACGAACGACGTTCCCGGTTCTTTCAGCAGTTGGTAGGTCTGCTCGGCCCGTTCGCGGAACCCGCCGAACATCGTCTCCAGTGACGCGACGAACAGGCTCAGGTCCTTGAGCGCCTGCGCGCCGAGGACCTTCGTCAGCACGTTGGTGAACACCGACATGCCGACGCTCAGCACCTTCATGTACGCCCGGCCACCGGCTTTGGCCGGCGCCATCAGCAGCCGGATCATCCGGCCGTCGAGGAACCGGCCGAGCCGTTGCGGCGCGTCCAGGAAATCCAGTGCCGACCGGCTCGGCGGAGTGTCGACGACGATGAGGTCCCAGCGCCGCTCGCGCTTGAGCTGGCCGAGCTTCTCCATCGCCATGTACTCCTGCGTCCCGGCGAAGCTCGAGGACAACGAGACATAGAACGGGTTCGCGAGGATCTGTTGGGCCCGAGCGGGTTCGGCGTGGGTGAGGACGATCTCGTCGAACGTCCGCTTCATGTCCAGCATCATCGCGTCGAGCGATCCACCCGCGGCGGTGTCGACGCCCGAGACCGCGCGCGGAGTGTTGTCGAGTTCGGTCAGGCCCATCGACTGCGCCAGCCGCCGGGCCGGATCGATCGTGAGTACGCAGACCTTCCGGCCGCGTTCGGCCGCGCGCAGCGCCAGCGCTGCGGCAGTCGTCGTCTTGCCGACTCCGCCGGCACCGCAGCAGACGAGGATCTGCGCGCGATCGAGCAGCGCATCAATGTCGTAGTGCGGGGGGTCGTACGTCATGCCAGTCCCTGCTCGGCAAGCCGGCCGGCGAGTTCGTGCAGTCCGGCCAGGTCGGCGCCGTCGGCGAGCAACGGCAACTCCAGCCGCGGCCGGCCGAGGTCGCGAAGCACCTCGCGTTCGCGGGCTTCGAGCAACACCCGGCCGGCATGCTCGGCTGCCTCGGCCATGAGCGCGGCGACCAGCCGGTCGTTCGACTCGATCCCGACGCGCTTCAGCCCGGCCGTGATGCCGGCTGCGTCGAGTCGGCCGGCGACCGCCAGGTCGAGCGAGTCGGCCGGCAGCATCGGCTCGCGCACCATGTTGACGAGGACCGCGCCGACCGGCAGCCCGATCGCGTCGAGTTCGGCGACCCCGTCAACCGTCTCCTGCACTGGCATCTCTTCGAGCAGCGTGACGAGATGGACGGCGGTCTGCCGGGATCGGAGCAGGTTCATCACGCTGTCCGCCTGCTGGCGAACCGGACCCATCCGAGCCAGCCCGGCGACCTCCGCGTTGACGTTGAGGAATCGGGCGATCCGCCCGGTTGGCGGCGCGTCGAGGACGACAGCGTCGTACAGCCGACCGCCGCCACGGCGCGCACGCGTGGCCGCCTCCATGACCTTTCCGGTGAGCAGTACGTCGCGCAGTCCGGGCGCGATCGTCGTCGCGAAGTCGATCGCGCCGATCCGCTTGAGCGCCGAGCCGGCCCGGCGCAGGTTGTAGAACTTCTCGAGGTACTCGATCAGCGCGGCCTCGGGGTCGATCGCGAGCGCGTAGACCTCGCCGCCGCCGTCCCCGACCGCGACCCGTCGTTCCTCGTACGGCAACGGTGGTGTGTCGAACAGCTGGGCGATGCCCTGCCGGCCCTCGGCCTCGGTCAGCAGCACCTGCCGGCCGGCGTTCGCGAGGCTCAGCGCGAGCGCGGCCGCGACGGTGGTCTTGCCGGTGCCGCCCTTCCCCGTGACGACGTGCAGCTTCACGCCCGGGAACAGGGTCACCGACCCAGGCTAGCCAGGTCGTCGTGGCGGAAACCCGCCTCGCGCGGGCAGGAAGGCGCAGGGCTGCGGCGAATCACACACCTAAGCTTCTTCCGCGGTGGAAAGGCAGGGGGATGTACGACGAATCCACGTGGCGTGCCCATGCCGAGTGCCGCGGGGAGAATGCCGTCTACTTCTTCGCTCCCAGCCATTTCGAGCGCAAGCCGGAGAAGGACCTGCGCGAAGGCATCGCCCGCGCACTCTGCCGCCGCTGCAAGGTGCAGAAGCAGTGCCTCGACTACTCGATCCAGGTCGAAGAGGGCCACGGCATCTGGGGCGGGTTGAACGAGCTGGAGCGCAAGCGCATCCTCCGCCGCCGCCGCGCCGAGTCTGCCTAGGCCCTCGCTGGCTGCGTTCTCGGTCGCTTGCGGCCGTCAGGCCGCGGCGCTCCCTGCGGCCTTGCCATCGAGGCCCTAGACAGCCTCGGACTCACTCGATGGCGCGTCGGTAGTGTCCACCACATGAAGTGGGAGTACTCGACCGTTCCGTTGTTGGTGCATGCGACCAAGCAGATCCTCGACAACTGGGGCGAGGACGGCTGGGAGCTCGTGCAGGTCGTGCCCGCTCCCGGCGGCGGCGACCAGCTGGTCGCGTACATGAAGCGAGCCAAGCAGTGAGCCGCGTCGCCGACCGGCTCACCGAACTCGGCCTCACCCTCCCCGACGTCGCGCCACCGGTCGCGGCGTACATCCCGGCCGTCCGCACCGGCAACCTCGTCTGGACCTCCGGCCAGCTGCCGTCGAAGGACGGCAAGCTCATCGCCACCGGCAAGGTCGGCGCCGAGGTAGACGCGGCCACCGCCAAGGAACTCGCGAAGACCTGCGCCCTGAACGCGCTCGCCGCGATCGCCGCCGAGATCGGCGACCTCGACCAGGTCCGACGGGTGGTGAAGGTCGTCGGCTTCGTCGCCAGCGCCCCCGCGTTCTTCGGCCAGCCCGGCGTCGTCAACGGCGCGTCCGAACTGCTCGGTGAAGTGTTCGGCGAGGCCGGCCGGCACGCCCGCAGCGCCGTCGGCGTCGCCGTCCTCCCGCTCGACGCACCGGTCGAGGTCGAGGTCGTCGTCGAGGTCGGCTGAGGTGGCGGCTTCCGGCTTGCCGCCGGCCTTCTTCGCCAACGCCCGGGCTCTCGCCCGCGGCGAGCTGGTCCCCGTCGCGCCCCGGCACGCGAGCACCGTCGTACTGCTCCGCGACGCGGCCGACGGCATGCAGGCCTACCTGTTACGCCGGACCCAGACCATGGCCTTCGCCGCCGGGATGTACGTCTTCCCCGGCGGTTCGGTTGACCCGCGCGACGAGATGCTCGACGACGCCGCATGGGTCGGCCCGGCACCGGCCGACTGGGCCGGGCTGCTCTCGGCCGACGAGCGGCTGGCCAAGGCGCTGGTCTGCGCCGCCGTACGGGAGACGTTCGAGGAGTCCGGCGTACTGCTCGCCGGCACCGGCCCGGACGACATCGTCGCGGACACCACCGGCGAGGACTGGGAAGCCGACCGGGTCGCACTGATCGGCCGCAGCTTGTCCTTCGCCGGCATGCTCGCCCGCCGCGGGCTCGTCCTTCGCGCCGACCTGCTCCGACCCTGGGCGCACTGGATCACACCGGAGTTCGAGCCGAAGCGATTCGACACCCGGTTCTTCGTCGCCGCCCTCCCCGACGGTCAGCGCACCCGCGACGTCGGCGGCGAGGCCGACCGGGTCGCGTGGGTCCGGCCGGCCGATGCGCTCGCTGCCGCGGAAGCGGGCGAGATGGGCATGCTGCCGCCGACCGCGCTCACGCTGTCCGAGGTCGGGTCGTACGCCGACGTCGCTGCGGTGCTCGCCGCGGGGGATGCGCGCGACATCAAACCGGTGCTACCCAAGGTCGTGATCGACGGCGACGACGCCCGGTTGCTACTGCCCCACGACGAGGGTTATCCGGGATGACCGTGATCGAGCGCGTTACGCCGTCGGCGTCTCGGCTGCTCGCCCCGAACCCGAGCCCCATGACGCTCGACGGGACCAACACCTGGATCCTCCGGGATCCGTCGCAAGACAGTTGCGTCGTCGTCGATCCGGGACCGCTCGACGACGGCCATCTCGACCGCATCGTCGCCGCGGGTCCAGTCGCGCTGATCGTCCTCACCCACTCGCACCTCGACCACTCCGAGGCAGCGCCGCGGCTGGCCGAACTGACCGGCGCGCCGATCGTCGCGCGCCCGGACCTCGAACCCGGCCGGCAGCAGGCGGTCGCCGGGGTCGAGTGGCTGACGATCCTCACCCCGGGGCACAGCAGCGACTCGGTGTGCCTGCTGCTCGAATCCGACCGTGCGCTGCTCACCGGCGACACGATCCTCGGCCGCGGCACCACCGTCGTCGCGCATCCCGATGGCCGGCTCGCCGACTACCTCGACTCGCTGCACCGGCTGCGCGACCTGGCGGATACCGAGGTCGACACGCTGCTGCCCGGCCATGGCCCGGTGCTGGAAAATCCGTTGCCAGTGCTGGACTTCTACCTCGCCCACCGGCGCGAAAGACTCCACCAAGTACGGGCCGCCGTAGCCGCCGGCGCCGCGACCGCGAAGGACGTCGTACGGCGGGTGTACGCCGATGTCGATCCGGCGTTGTGGCACGCGGCCGAGCTGTCGGTGCAGGCCCAACTCAACTACCTGGCGACGCACCCATGACCTGCCCGGTGTGCGGTACGCCGACGGTGCCGGGCGCGAAGTTCTGCCATGCCTGCGGCGCACCACTCGACGTCACCGAGGACGCGACCGCCGAACGCCGCATCGTCACCGTCGTCTTCGGCGACCTCTCCGACTTCACCGCGTGGGCCGAAGACCTCGATCCGGAACGGGTCAGTGTCATGACCGACCGGGTCCTCGCCGCGCTGAGCCGCGCAACCGTCGACATGGGCGGCCGGGTCGACAAGCTCACCGGCGACGGGATCATGGCCGTGTTCGGTGCGCCGACGGCGCACGAGGACGACGCCGAACGCGCGGTGCGAGCAGCGGCGCGGATGCAACGCGACGTCCGCCGGCTGATGGAGGACGAGACCGGCGGTGGCCGCCGCATGGGTCTGCGGGTCGGCGTCAACACCGGCGAGGTGCTCGCGGGGGTGCAGGCCAACCTGACCTATACCGTCGTCGGCGACACCGTGAACACGGCTTCGCGACTCTCCGACGCGGCCGGCATCGGGTCGGTGTACGCCGGCCGCGACACCGCGCTCGCGACGATGTCGATCGCGTCGTGGCGGGCCCTGACTCCGTTGCGGCTCAAAGGAAAACGCGAACCGGTCCCAGCGTACGAACTCGTCGGCCTGCGCTCTCCCGGAGCGGCCCGGGTCGGTCTCGGTGACGAGGCGCCGTTCATCGGTCGGGACGCGGAGTTCGGCCGGTTGGTCGGCAAGCTGATCGACGTCGTCGAGAGCGGCCGGCCGTCGTCGGTGGTCGTGACCGGCGAGGCCGGCGTCGGCAAGACCCGGCTCGCGGTCGAGCTCGACCGGTTCGCCGCCGAGGTGCCGGCCGCGCGGGTGCTGTGGGGGCGCTGCCCGCCGTACGGCGAAGGGCGTGACCTCGCGCCGCTGGCCGAGTGGATGCGGGTCGCGTTCGGCATCACCGACGCCGACGACATCGCGACGGCCGAGGCGAAGGCGCGCCGTACCCTCACCCGGCTTGCGGTGTCCGCGGCCGACCTTCCGGCCTCTGCGGCGACCACCGACCGGTTGCTGGCGCTGCTCGGCATGGTCGAGTGGGCGCCACTCGGACCGAGGGATACGGCGACGCCGGGCCAGGTCGAGCCGGTGTCGCGGGACCCGTTCGTCGACGCGGTCGCGACCGTGCTGCGCGGGTTCCTGATCGACGGGCCGGTGTTGCTCGTGATCGATGACGCGCAATGGGCGACGTTTGATCTGCTCCGCGCGCTCGTACGGCTGACCGACTCGCTGGAGGGTCCGGTGCTGCTGGTGGCGCTGGGCCGTTCCGACCTGCTCGGCCAGGAGCGGTGGAACCGGTTGCCCGCGTTGGAGGTCCTGCCGGTCGCACCGCTCGACGACCTCGCCAGCGAGCGGCTGCTGCGCGCGTACCTCGGCGGCGCGGACCTCGACCCCGATGCCCGCGACGCCATCCTCGCCCGGGCGCAGGGCAACCCGTTCTTCCTCGCCGAACTGCTGCACCTGCTGGTGGATCGCGGCTTGTTGCAACGGAT
Organism: Frankiaceae bacterium; assembly: GCA_030840585.1. Taxonomy (GTDB): domain Bacteria; phylum Actinomycetota; class Actinomycetes; order JAFAQI01; family JAFAQI01; genus BP-197. Next base: position 12,359 of record JAVEEG010000012.1, read on the forward strand.
CGGCGACGGCTGGCGGCTAACCGGCGAGCTGCCCCGCGAGATGCTGCCGGCCGGTGTCCAAGCGGTGCTCGCTGCGCGCATCGACGGGCTGGATCCGGCCGCGAAAGCGGTGCTGCGGGACGCGTCGATCGCGGGCGGCCGGTTCACGGTCGACATGGTCCGGGCGCTGGAGCCGGCCGCCGGCGAAGCGACCGTCGTAGCCGGGTTGGACGAGCTGGTCGATCGCGGCATCGTGCGGTCGAGCGAGGCGAGCTTCACCTTCGCGCACACGCTGGCGCAGGACGTCGCGTATGCCGGGATCCCGAAGGCCGAGCGGGCCCGCCGGCACAGCCATCTCGCCCGGTGGGCGACCGAGCACATGCGCGGCGCGGCCGGCGAGGTCGACGTACTCGTCGCGACCCAGGCCGAGCAGGCCTGCGCGCTGGCGACTGAGATGCGGCTGCCGCCGGACGACCCGGCGTGGCAGGCCCGGGTACCCGGCGTGGCCGCGCTGGTTCGGCTCGGCCAGGCCGCGCTGGCTCGCGACGACAACATCCGCGCCGATGCGGTCTTCTCCCGCGCCCTGTCCCTCGCCGGCGACCCTGTCGAGGATGCGCTGATTGGCCGGGCCGCCGCGCGGGTCGGCCTGCACCGGCTCGACGACGCCGAGGCCGACCTCGCCGGGCCGCGCCACTCGACCGATGCACGGCGGCGCGCGTCGGCCCTCGTCGTACTCGGCGACCTGCTCCGGCGCCGCGGTGATGTGGAGCAGGCGGTGCAGGTTTTGGTGTCCGCGCTCGCAACCGCGAGCGACGCCGGGTTCGACCGGGTGACCGGCGAGGCGCTGCGCCAGCTCGGGATGGTCGACTACCGGTCCGGCCGGCTGGCCGCCGCGGCCGAGCGGTTCGAGCAGGCGCTCGCGCTGGCGGAGCGGGTCGGTGACCGGCGCGGCGCCGGCTGGGCGCTGCAACACCTCGCCTGGACCGCGACGACCCGCGGCGACTACCCGCTGGCCGAGCGAATGCTCGGCGCGGCCGCCGAGGTGTTCGCGGCCGCGGACGACGACGGCGGGCTGTCCTGGTGCGCCGGCACCGAGGCGTTCGTCCGGCTGTTGCAGGGCCGGTTCCCGGAGGCGCGCGGCCTGGCCCGCGGGCTGCTGCCGATCGGCCGGGCCCGCGACGACAGCTGGGGTACCGCGGCGTGCCTGACCATCGACGCGTTCGCCGCCGCCGAGCTCGGCCGTATCACCGGCGCGCTCGAACAGTCGGAGACCGCGCTCGAGATGTTCCGGGCGCTCGGTGACACCTGGGGTCAGGCGCTCGCCGGCGTGGCTCGGGCGGCGGCGCTGCGCGGGGCCGGCCGGCCGAAGGACGCGGTGAAAGCCGTCCGTACGGCGATCGAGCTGTCCGAGCGGGTCGAGCAGCCGGTGACGGCGGCGCTGGCGCTGTCGCTGCTCGGCTACTGCCGGCTGGACCTCGGCGACCTGTCCGGCGCCGAGGAGGCGGCTCGCCGGGCACTCGACGCCGCCGCGCCGCTCGACCTCAAGCCGGCCGCGCTGGTCGGGCCGAAGGTCCTGCTCGGCCAGGTCTATCGCCGCCGCGGCGACCTCAAGCTCGCGTTGCCGCTCTTGGCCGAGGCCGAGATCTGCCGGGACGAGACGTCACTGATCTTCCCCCGGCGGCAGGCGCTTGCGCACCTCGCCGGGGTGCGGCTGGAGACCGGCGACGTCGCCGGCGCGCTCAGCGGGATCCGCGACGCGTTCGCCGTACCGGCTGAGGACGTACGGTCGCGCATCGTCGCGCTGCGGGTCCTCGCCCACGTCCTCACCGCGGCCGGCGACGCGCCAGCCGGATTGTGCGCGGGCCGGCAAGCGGTAGCCCTCGCCGGCTCGACCGAGATGAAAAGCGAGCTGCCCGCGAGCGAAAAACTCCTCGCCGGGCTGGCGCGGACTTAGCGGGCGCGGCGTTCCAGGCGGTCGGCGTCGAGCAGCAGGACGCTGCGACCTTCGAGCCGCAGCCAGCCGCGGGTCGCGAACTCCGACAGCGCCTTGTTCACCGTCTCCCGGCTCGCGCCGACGAGCTGGGCGAGCTCTTCCTGGGTCAGGTCGTGCCGGACCCGGACGCCGTCAGCTTCCGGCGTACCGAACTTCTCCGCGAGGTCGAGCAACGCTTTCGCGACCCGGCCGGGTACGTCGCTGAACACCAGATCGGCCATCGCTTCGTTGGTACGGCGCAGCCGCATCGCGAGCGCTTGCAACAGATGGACCGCGACCCCCGGCCGGTCGATCAGCAGCGGTCGCAGGTCGTCGTGGTCGAGCGAAGCCAGCCGGCTGTCGGTGATCGTCGACGCGGTCGCCGTACGGGGACCAGGGTCGAACAGCGACAGCTCGCCGAACATCTCGCCCGGACCCAGCACTGCGAGCAGGTTCTCCCGGCCGTCCGCGGCGGCGCGCGAGATCTTGACCTTGCCGTCGAGGACGACGAACAACCGGTCGCCGGTATCGCCCTCGCGGAAGACCGTGTGCCCGCGCTCGACCGCGCGGGTGCTCATGACGCCTTCGAGTGCCGCGGCGGCGTCATCGTCCAGCGCGACGAACAGCGGCAGCCGCGCCAGCGCCCCGTCCATAACGGTCAGTGTGGCCTAAGTCATTGACGCGCGGCGACCCGGCGGGCGAGTAGCCGCGCGCGCAGCGACCGGCGGCTCCAGTAGCGGTCCAGCGCCTCGCCGAGGCCCTGGCTTACGAATGTCTCGACTTCGTCCGGCCGGGCCCGTTCGAGGAACTCGACCAGCTGCTCGCCGACCGACTCGACCCGCAGCGGTGCCTCGACCCGCTCCATCGCCAACAGCAGCAACAGCAGCACGCCGGGGAAAGCGAGGGTCAGCAGGCCGAGCACGGATCTGGTGTCCCCGAGTTACTGACCGTTACACCCGGTCAGGCTGAGACGGCTCGGATCGACTGGCGCTGGTTCTCCGGCAACGGCAACGCGGACAGGCACAGACTCGGCTGCTCCCGGTAGCGCGCGATCAGCTCGCCGGTCGCCGCGGCGAGCCGCTTGTGCAGGGCCGTCCGGTACGCCGACAGCTGGGCCTCGGCGCGCATCAGGTCGTGCGCGAGGCGATGGTTGTGCTGTTCGTCGCCGACCCGCGGCTCGCGCGCCCAGATGTCGGCGAGGTCGGGCAGCGGCGGGATGTCGTCGGCGAGCGGCACCACGCGCATGAGCGCGGTCCGGCCACTGTCCACGCGGGCCTCGGCGAACACGTCGCGCAGGTTGTCGACGGTGGCAGCGGTGCCGGAGTCGGCGGCGCGGACCATGTCGAGCCGGGCCTGGACGATGCGCCGCCAGTACGACACTCGGCTCTCTTCCGCCGACAGCGTGTGCCGGTACGTGCGCAGCCCGCCGAGAGACAGGTGCGCGAAGTCGGGGCTGCGCTCCGGCACCGACCGGAACCGCCCGGCGTCACTGGTGGGTCTGTTGCCCATCGTCACTCTCCGTAACTATCAAGACCGGCATCGGCCGGGTTCGGGAAATGCTTGAGCCGCCGGGGCGACCGATCACCCGCTCGGCGTACGGCGGCTCCGCCGTACCCTCGGTGCGTGCCCGCCGAGACGCCGACCGCGCGAGTACGGCGGGCCCGGCGGATGGCCAAGGCGCTGGCCGAGGCCTATCCCGACGCGCACTGCGAACTCGACTTCGACTCACCGCTGCAACTGCTGGTCGCGACGATCCTGTCGGCGCAGTGCACGGACAAACGTGTCAACGAGGTCACGCCGGTCCTGTTCGGCCGATACCGCACCGCCCGCGACTACGCCGCCGCCGACCGGGCCGAGGTCGAGGACATCATCCGGTCGACCGGGTTCTTCCGGGCGAAGACCGACAGCCTGCTCAAGCTGGGCCAGGCGTTGGAGGAGCGCTACGACGGCGAGGTGCCGGGCCGGCTGGCCGATCTCGTCACGTTGCCGGGCGTCGGCCGCAAGACCGCGAATGTGGTGCTGGGCAACGCGTTCGGGGTGCCGGGCATCACCGTCGACACGCACTTCGGCCGGCTGTCCCGGCGGTTCGGCTGGACCGAAGAGGACGACCCGGTGAAGGTCGAGCACGAGGTGGGCGCGCTGTTCCCGAAGCGCGAGTGGACCGTGCTGTCGCACCGGCTGATCTGGCACGGCCGCCGGGTCTGCCACTCGCGCCGGCCCGCTTGCGGCGCCTGCCCGGTCGCGCGCTGGTGTCCGTCGTACGGGCTGGGCCCGACCGACCCGGTGCAGGCGGCGCGGCTGGTGAAGGCCCCGGCCGAGGTGGCCACGAGCCTGTGATCGTTCGGATTGCGGCCGTGATGGCAGCACTCGTGTTGATGGCGAGCGGTTGCTCAGGCGGCTCGTCGGGCGACGGCCTCACCCCCGGCCCGCAGCACGCCGAGTTGGTGGCCCGGGCGGCGCTGGATCCGTGCCCGCCATCGGAGCCGAGCGGGCACGTCGCGAGCGGCCTGCCGGACGTCACGCTGCCCTGCCTCGGCGCCGGCCCGAAGGTGCGCCTGGCCGGGCTCCGCGGGACGCCGACGGTGGTGAACATCTGGGGTTCGTGGTGCACGCCATGCCAGGCCGAGGCGAAGTACCTCTCGACCGTGTACGACGCGCTGAAGCCGCGGGTG
>JAVEEG010000302.1 GCA_030840585.1 Frankiaceae bacterium
CCCGAGATCCTCCGGCGCGACGACAAGCACCTCGGCGATCCGTCGAAGGGCATCGCGGTCACGGATGTCCTGCCGGCCAGACTCGACCTTGGAGACATACGACTGATCGAATCCCAGCCGATGAGCCAGAGCTGTCTGAGTGAGGCGATGCGTCGTCCGGTACTCCCTGAAAAGCTGGCCGACACGGTAGCTGGGGCTACGAGCCTTGCCGCGTCCGAGCGGCTGCAGCCATCGGGCTCCGGCTGCTCCTCGGCTCGCGCACGAGATGCATACCGTGAGACGATTGGACCGGTCCAGCGACGCTCCGCACCGCATGCATCTCGCGGAGTACGTCATGAGCGTCCCATCGCGTGACACGGTGGTCCGCAACGCTGGTCGAGCAGCGCTACGCGAGCGACGCGTAGGGACGCTTCGACACGCACTGGATGACGTTCCGTTGTTGACATTCGACGATAGATAGGAGGTCCGGCTATGTTGGCGCCGAGCAGCGCGACGGAACCGCCCGCCGGGACGTCCAGGCTGACGCGATCCAGCGCAAGCATGACCCCGCCGTAGCGCACCACGACGTCATCGACCTCGAGCAACACCCCATGTCCTCCTCCTCACGAGCCGCGATCCGAGATCGCAGCTCTAGGTCATGACGCTAGACCCGAATCGGACGTGGGCCATCGGCTCCCGGTCCCGAAGTTCCACTGCCCGGGTTGTGCCCGGGTGACAACCACGTCGCGGGCCCCGACGACGCACCACTGGAGCTCGTCATGTACGGCGACTTCCAGTGCCCCTACTGCGCCGCCGCGCAGTCGATCCTCCGCCGCGTCCACGAGCGCCTCGACGGCCGGCTGCGCTTCGCCTTCCGCCACATGCTGCTGCCGGTGCACCCCGACGCCGGCAACGCCGCGCAGGCCGCCGAGGCGGCGGCCGCCCAGGGCGCGTTCTGGCCCATGCACGACGCGCTCTACGCCGCCCGCGGCCGCCTGTCGCTCGACGACCTAGCGGGCCACGCCAGCGCTACGCGAGCGACGCGTAGGGACGCTTCGACGCGCACTGGATGACGTTCCGTTGTCGACATTCGACGACAGATAGGAGGGCCGGCTATGCGGCCGTGCCCTTCGCGGCCATCTTCTTCTTCTTCGCCTTCGTCTTCGTCTTCGTCTTCTTGCGCCTGGGCTTCGGCATATTCGCCTCGCCCGCCCTGATGGCCTCGCGGATCCGCGGGTAGGTGCCGCAGCGACAGACGTTGCGCATCTGCTCGAGGTCGGCGTCGGAGACCTTGCGGTGCTTGGCCTGGGCCTCGGTGACCATCGCCACCGCGGTCATGATCTGCCCCGGCTGGCAGTAGCCGCACTGCGCGACGTCCTTGTCGAGCCAGGCCGCCTGCATCGGGTGCAGCTCCTTGCCGACCGTCGCGGGCAGGCCCTCGATCGTCGTGATCCTGTCCGACGAGCGGATCTGCGAGATCGGCACGCTGCAGGGGTTGAAGGCCTTGCCGTTGATGTGGCTCGTGCAGGCCTGGCAGACGCCGAGGCCGCAGCCGTACTTCGGGCCCGTGACCCCGAGGACGTCGCGCAGGACCCACAGGACGTGCACGTCGTCGTCGACGTCGACGCTGACGCGCTTGCCGTTGAGGATGAAGGTGTGAGCGGACATCCGTTAGTTCCCCTTCTTCTTGGCGGTCGTCTTCTTCTTCTTCGTGACCCTCTTGCGCTTCTTCGGCCGCTTGATGCCGGCCTTCGCGAGGCCGTCGGTCGGCGAGGCCGGGATCGACGGGATGTTCGGGAACGGCTCGAAGTCCAGCGCGCCGTTGTGGTTGATCGGGAACTCCGTCGGCATCGTCCCCGTCGCCTTGCGGTACGCGCAGGCCGTCGCCGCCATCGTCGCCGCGACGCCGAACTCGCCCGCGCCGCCCGGGTCGTTCGTCGTCTGCGGCATGACGATCACCTGGAGCTCGGGCGGCATGTTCCACTGGCGCGTGTAGTGCGCGTCGTCCCAGCTGCCCTCGAGGAAGTAGCCGTCCTTGAGGTGCAGGCTGTAGCTCAGCGCCTGCGCGATGCCGTCCATGACGCCGCCCATCATCTGCGCCCGCAGCCCGAGCGGGTTGATCGGCAGGCCGACGTCGACGACGTAGACGACCCGCGTGACGCGCGGCCCGGTGTAGGCCTTCGCGATCTTCCGGTTGACGGCCTCCGGCCGGGTGTCGATCTCGACGATGCAGTCCGCGCGGCCCTTGGACTCGGGGTGGACGGCGACGCCCTGGGCCCCGACCGCCGTCAGCGACCTGCCCCAGCCGCCCTCTTGGGCGAGCCTGTCGAGGACGCCGCGCATGCGGTCGTCCTTGGCGAACTCGCGGCGGAAGGCGAGGCGGTCCTTGCCCATCTCGTCGGCGACGCGGTCGATGACGAGCTCGGACGCCGTGCGGACATCCGGGCTGTAGATGTTGCGCACGCTGCTCGTGTTGAACGTCTGGATGTCGTAGATCTCGTTGAGCAGCTGCGTGACGACCCCGAAGTTGTAGGGGACGTTCTGCGTCAGCGTGAAGATCGCCTCGGAGAACTGGACGAAGTTCTGCAGCGGCAGCTGCGCGTCCACGGCCGTGATGGCCTCGCCGAACCCGTGCGAGAAGTCCGTCGCCACGCTCGTGTGGCGCTGGTCGTGGGCGAGGACGTTGCCGCCCAGGTACGTCATCCGCACGCGCGAGGTGCACATGGGGTGCACGCGACCCTGGCGGAAGTTGTCCGTGCGCGCCCACATGAGCTTCACGGGCTTGCGCATCGCCTTGGATATCGCGGCCGCCTCGTACGCCGCGTCGGCGAAGAGGTGGCGGCCGAACGACCCGCCGCCCTGCGTGACGTGGACCTTGACCTTCGCCAGCGGCATCTTGAGGATCGTCGTCGCGATCAGCTGCTGCGCCTGGATCGGCGACTTGCAGCACGACCAGACCTCGGCGCTGCCCGACCGCACGTCGGCGATGGCGCAGTTGGTCTCCAGCGGATCGCCGGGGCGGAAGTGGAACGTGAAGACCTCCTCCGCGGACTTGCCCGGAAGCGCCGGCGTCAGCGGGAGCTCGGCCTTGCGCAGCTCCGCGAGGACCGACGCGTCGGACTTGCCCTCCGCCGTGCCCTTGCTCCACGAGACGTCCAGCGCGCGGATCGCGTCGATGCACTGCCCGAACGTCCTGCCCCGCACGGCGACGCCCTGGGCCCCGACCGCCGTCAGCGACCTGCCCCAGCCGCCCTCTTGGGCGAGCCTGTCGAGGACGCC
>JAVEEG010000070.1 GCA_030840585.1 Frankiaceae bacterium
CGACGCCGTACGCACCGACCAAGCGGCAGTCCGCCGATGCACCGATCAGCCGCTCGGCCGTCGCGTACAACAGCGCGTGCGACGCGACGTACGACGTCCAGGGCTGGTGCACGCTCTACACCGGGCCGTCGGACGCGCGCCGCAAGCATCCGTTCGCGCTGTCGATGGAACTGTGCCGGCCGTCGGTCGTCGGTGACGGCACCCTGCACTTCACCAACACCCGGCAGATCCAGTTCTCGCTCGCCGACGCATCCGGCACGACCGTGTGGCAGGCGGGCCAGGGCATCGCCTACAAAAACAAGGATTTCTCGGTGGTCGTGAAGGCCGGCACCTGCCTGCGGTGGATCTCGTCGTGGGACACCATCTCGGCGAACGGTTTCTACGCCCCGCCGGGCGACTACAACGTGACGTACGGCTTCGACAGCAGCGACATCGGGACGACGAGTGGGGACCGCGTCACGCTGGCCGACTGAACGGTGAAAGCATGGGCGCGTGGCGGAGAAGGTCGCGATCCTTGGCGCCGGCAAGATGGGCGAGGCCCTCATGTCGGGCCTTTTGCGCGCCGGGCGGGCGCCGGCTGATCTGTTGTTCAGCGAGCGGCATCCGGACCGCACCGCGCTGCTGACCGAGCGGTACGGCGTCCGCGGCGAGGCCACCGCGTCGGCCGCGCAGACCGCCGACACGTTGCTGATCGCGGTGAAGCCGCAGGAGATGGCGGCGCTGCTCGACGAATTGGCGCCGGTGGTCACCGCCGACACCCTCGTTATCACGATCGCGGCCGGCATCCCGACCGCGTTCCTCGAGTCGCGGCTGGCCGAGGGCACCCCGGTCGTGCGGGTCATGAGCAACACGCCGGTGTTCGTCGACGAGGCGATGAGCGCGATCGCCGCGGGTGCACACGCGACCGAGGAACACCTCGCCCGGACCGAGACGCTGCTCTCGCCGGTGGGCAAAGTGATCCGGGTGCCGGAATCGCAACTGGACGCAGTGACCGCGTTGTCCGGCAGCGGTCCGGCGTACTTCTTCTTCCTCGTCGAGGCGATGATCGACGCCGGCATCCTGCTCGGCCTGCCGCGTGCAATCGCCGCGGAGCTGATCGTGCAGACCGCGGTCGGCTCGGCCAAGATGCTGAGCGAGTCCGGTGAGCATCCGGTGCAGTTGCGCGAGGCGGTCACCAGCCCGGGCGGTACGACGATCGCGGCGATCCGCGAGCTGGAGAACCACGGCGTGCGCGCTGCGTTGTTGGCCGCGCTGGAGGCGGCGCGGGATCGGTCCCGCGAGCTGGCCGCGGGACAGGCGTGACCGCTGCGCTCGCGTGGGATCCCGCGCTGCTCGGTTACGGCTTCGGTCCCGGTCATCCGTTCAACCCGCTGCGGCTCGACCTGACGGTCGCGCTGGCCCGTTCGTTCGGCGTCGTCGGCGAGATGCTGGCGTTCGAGCCGGCGTCCGTGGAATTGCTCGAAACGGTCCACGACCCGGCGTACGTCGAAGCGGTGCAGCGTGGGGTGACCGATCTCGACCACGGGCTCGGCACTGCGGACAATCCGCTGTTCCCGTCGATGCACGAAGCCACGGCGCTCGTCGTCGGCGCGACCGTCGCGGCCGCCCGAGCGGTGCACGACGGGCGGGCGAACCACGCGGTCAGCATCGCCGGCGGGCTGCACCACGCGATGCCCGCGACGGCATCTGGCTTCTGCCTCTACAACGATGTCGCCGTCGCGATCACCGACCTGCTCGGCCGCGGCGTCGAGCGGATCACGTACGTCGACATCGATGTGCACCACGGCGACGGGGTGCAAGCGGTGTTCTACGACGACCCGCGGGTGCTGACGATCAGCCTGCACGAGTCCGGCCGGACGCTGTTCCCGGGCACCGGGTTCCCCGGCGAGACCGGTGGTCCGAACGCGGTCGGTACGGCGGTTAACGTCGCGCTGCCGGCCGGCACCGGCGACGCCGGGTGGCTGCGTGCGTTCGACGCGATCGTGCCGCCGCTGGTCCGCGAGTTCGAGCCGGAGATTCTCGTCAGCCAGCACGGCTGCGACACGCATGCGCTGGATCCGCTGGCCAACCTGCTCGTCTCCGTGGACGGCCAGCGGGTCGCGCATGCGGCGCTGCACGACCTCGCGCATGAGGTCTGCGGCGGGCGCTGGCTGGCCACCGGCGGCGGCGGCTACGAGATCGTCCGCGTCGTACCGCGGACCTGGACTCACCTCCTCGCGATCGCGGCGGGTGCGCCGATTGACCCCGAGGCCGAGACGCCGGAGGAGTGGCGCGCGTTCGTGCACGACCGGACCGGAACCACCGCGCCGCTACGGATGACCGACGGCCGCGAGGCGGTCTTTTCGCCGTACGGGTCTGGCGATCCGGATCCGGTCGATGCGGCGATCCGGGTGACCCGGGAGGCCTTGGCGCTGTGCTGACCGAGCATCTGATCGAGCATTTGGTCGAGAGCCGGATCGCGGGCGATGTCGCGACGCCGCGCGCGGGCAACATCGCGAACATCGACAAGATGCTGGCCCGCGACTGGGACTACCACTTCGGTCTCGAACTGGACCGGCCGTGGACCGCCGACGAGGTGCTGGCCGTGATGGCCAAGCGGGTCGGCATCGATCCGGACCCGACTCGGCGTACCGGCACCGACCGGATCGATCCGGACCTCACCGTGGCCGCGTTGGGCGCCGCGGCCGACCTGCTGGCTACGACGGCGGCCGCGAAGGCTCCGGTGTTCGTGGCGACCGGGCACCCGACCGGCGTGCTGTCGCTGCACCTCGCGGTGGCGGCCGCGCTGTCCCGGGCCGGTTGCCGGCTGTTCGAGGTGCCCGACGGGTTGGCCATCGCTGGGCGCGGGCGGGTGCGCTCCCTCGGCGGGGTGGCGATGCTGAGCAACGGCGCGGATTTCCTGCATACGCATGCCGCCGAGCCGATGCAGCGGTTGCTCGAAGTGTGGGGCGACGACCGGCCGGCGCTGGTGCTCGCCGACCACGGCTGGGCCGGTGCCGCCGCGCAGGCCGGGCTGGCAGTGATCGGGCTGGCCGACAGCAACGACCCGGCGCTGTTCGTGGGCGCGGAGGAGGGCAAGGTCGCGGTCGCCGTACCGCTGGACGACAACGTCGCGCCGGACCTCTACCTGCCGCTCGCCGACCTCCTCGTCGCGGCTATTGACGGCGCTGCGTTGTAGCGATTGCTGGGGTCTCGCTCCACTCGGTGCCGTTACGCCGGATGGGTGAAGGAGATTAGCCCCACCTGCCTCGTGACTCACAGCCGTCACACGGCTACTCTCTGGATCTAGTGCACGCGTGTGATGGGCGCGCCGGTGGGGAAGCCGGCGCCGGCGCGTGAGAAGGCGGGTGTCGCATGCCTGCATCCAGCGTCGGCAGCACCAACGGCTTGGGCGAGTTGCGGTTTCTCACCGTCGCCGAAGTCGCTGGCCTGATGCGGGTGTCCAAGATGACGGTCTACCGGCTGGTACACGGCGGCACGCTGCCGGCGGTCCGGGTCGGCCGGTCGTTCCGGGTGCCCGAACAGGCGGTCCACGACTACCTCGATTCCTCGATGTTCGAAGCCGGGTAGCCTTGCCGGACTGAGGCATTCATCCGGCGGTTGAGGGGCTAGGCGTGGGTTCGGTCATCAAGAAGCGTCGCAAGCGCATGGCGAAGAAAAAGCATCGCAAGCTGCTCAAGAAGACTCGCGTCCAGCGGCGTAACAAGAAGTAGGCCCGCGTGGCGCGCGTGACGCGGACAACCGCCGAGTCGGGCTCCCGCTACGACTGGGTGACGTTCCTGTCCGACTACGGGCACGACGACGTCTTCGTCGGCGTGTGCAAGGGCGTCCTCGCCCGGTTCGCCCCGCACGCGCGCGTCATCGACATCTGCCACCTCATCACCCCGCAGGACGTCGTCCAGGGCGCTACGTCGTTCGCCGCCGCGCTCGACTTCCTGCCCCCCGCCGTGCACCTCGCGATGGTCGACCCGCAGTCGGCGCATGCCGCTCGCGGCATCGTCGTGCGCACCGGCGACGGCTCGCTGCTGGTCGGCCCGGACAACGGCCTGCTCTCGCTCGGCTGGAAAGTTCGTGGCGGCGTCAAGGCCGTCGTCGAGATCGCCAACCGCGAGCTGTGGTTGGAACACATCCACGCCACGTTCCGCGGTCGCGACATCTTCGCCCCGGTCGCCGGCCATCTCGCCAGTGGCCGGCCGCTCGCCGACGTCGGCCCGGCCGTGGATCCCAACGATCTGGTCACGCTCGAAGTGCACGAGGCGGTCGTCGATGACGACCACGTGCACGCCGAGATCAGCGCGGTCGACCACTTCGGCAACGCCTCGCTCAACATCGCCCGCTCGGACCTCGAGGCGGCCGGCATCGCACTCGGCGACACGGTCGAGGTGCGCTGCAACGGCCGGACCCTCGCGGTGCCGTTCACCCACACCTTCGGCGAGGTCGCCGCGGGCCGGCTGACGTTGTGCGAGGACTCTTTCCGCGCCGTACAGCTCGCCGTCAACGCCGGCCGGGCCGACCAGGAGCTACGGGTCAACCGGGGTGACCCGATCGTCATCGCGCGGGTACCGCAGGAACCACCGGGGGCCCGCCCGGCGGTCACCCGGTGAGTTCGCAAGTCGTTCTCGTCACCGGCGTCTCGCGCTACCTCGGCGGGCGGTTGGCGTCGTTGCTCGCGGCCGACCCAAGCATCGAGCGAGTGATCGGCGTCGATGTCGTGCCGCCGCGCCAGGACGTCGGCCGCACCGAGTTCGTCCGGGCCGACATCCGCAACCCGATCATCGCGAAGGTCATCGCGTCGGCGAACGTCGACACGGTCGTGCACATGAGCGTCATCGCGACTCCGTTCGGCGCCGGCGGCCGGACCGCGATGAAGGAGATCAACGTCATCGGCACGATGCAGCTGCTCGCCGCCTGCCAGAAGGCGCCGTCGCTGCGCAAGCTCGTGGTGAAGTCGACCACCGCCGTGTACGGCGCATCGTCGCGCGACCCCGCACTGTTCACCGAGGGCATGGAGCCGCGCTCGCAGTTCCGCTCCGGCTACGGCAAGGACTCGACCGAGGTCGAGGGATACGTGCGCGGTCTGGGCCGCCGCCGGCCCGACGTCGACGTGACGCTGTTGCGGTTCGCGAACTTCATCGGCCCGCGGATCGATACGCCGCTGACTCGCTACTTCTCGCTGCCGCTGGTGCCGCGGATGTTCGGCTTCGATCCGCGGGTGCAGTTCGTGCACGAGGACGACGGCGTCGAGGTGTTGCGGCGCTCGGTCGTCGACGAGCATCGCGGCACGTTCAATGTCGCAGGCGACGGAGTTTTGCTTCTATCCCAAGCGATCCGGCGGGCCGGCCGTACGTCTATCCAGATCCCGTCGCCAACGGTGTCGATGGTCGGATCGGTGTTCCGCCGGGCCGGACTGGTCGACTTCTCGCCGGAGCAGATGCAGTTCCTGCAGTTCGGTCGCGGTGTCGACACCACCCGGCTGCGGGTCGACTTCGGTTACGTCCCCGCCTACTCGACCCGCGCGGCGTTCGACGACTTCGTCGCCGGTCGCAACCTGACGAAGTACGTCGATCCCACGCGGCTGGAACACTTCGAACGCCGGCTGCTCTCGACTGCCGAACGGCGGAGGGGACTGACCCATGCCTGAAGCACGGGTCATCCC
>JAVEEG010000071.1 GCA_030840585.1 Frankiaceae bacterium
CCAGCCGCTCGCCCAGTTCGGCGAGCGGGACCCAGGCCACCTCCTCGACCTCGATGTCGTCGGCCGACAGCTCGCCGTCGGTCGCGAGCAGCAGGTAGTGGTGGACGGTCTTGTGGATCCGCCGCCCCTCGGCGACGAACCAGAAGTCGATCGTGCCGAGGGTCGCGACGACCCGGCCGGTGATGCCGGTCTCCTCGGCCACCTCGCGGATGGCGGCGTCCTCGGCCGTCTCGCCCGGCTCGACGTGCCCCTTCGGCAGCGACCACAGCAACCGGCCGCGGCGGTCGATCCGGCCGATCAGTGCCGCCTTGGCCTCGGCCGCCTCGGCGCTGTCCAGCACCAGCCCGCCGGCCGAGGTCTCCTCCACCCGCCGGAGGCGGCGGCGCGGGGCGGACGGGGACATGGCCCGATCGTAATGTCGGTACGCCGCCGCGCCGCCCGCCCGACACCCCAAGCGGGCGCGCCCGTGAGCTCAGCGCCAGTGGCGCGGCCGCAGCGTGGCGGCGAACTCCTCGTCGAGGTCGTCGATCGCCGGCCCGGCGGGCTCCGGCAGGCAGAGCTCGGTCACCGCGGCCCGGCTCGCGGTCAGCAGCCAGCGCGACGCGATGCCGACCGCCGTACCGCTGTCGCCGGTAGGCGTGTAGACGACCTCGGCGTGCCCGATGCACGCGTCGGCGAGCACCAGTACCTCGTCGGGCAGCAGGAAGGGCGAGACCAGCGGTGCGGCGAAGTCGGTCAACTCGTTCACCGCTTCGGGCCGGGCGCTGCGCAGTGACCGCGCCCGCGCCGCGGTCAGCACCGCACCCGGATGCGGCGTGCTGCCGGCGCGGACGATGACCGCGACCGGCCGCTCGTCGGCGACGTACATCCGGACCGCGACGCAGCGCTGCGGGGCGAGGCCGAGCGCATCGGGGATCTCGTCGGCCGAGCCGACCGGGCGCGGGAGCCGGACGATCTCGTGCGGGATCTCTCGCGCCAGCAGCGATCGGTGAACGTCGAGCGCGTCCTTCATACGAGCAGGAACCTCTCGGATGGGGAAGTATGCGCAGAGTAAGGCTTTTTGCGCCGTTCGACCAGATCCGTACGGGGCTGAACGTGCTTGCCGATCACGGGCGGCGGCGCGGCTCGTAGGCTTGCCGCCCGTGCCCGCCCACGACCCTGCCCGCCAACCTGCCGACGAGGGGGTGCTGTTCGCCGCCGCCCGCCGCGCGGTCGAGGAGCTACGCCGGATCGAGCCGGTGACCGGCCCGCTGGCCGGCCGGTTCCAGGCTGCCGGGCACGATCTGTACCTCGTCGGCGGCTCGGTGCGCGATGCGCTGCTGGGCCGGCTTTCCGACGACCTCGACTTCACCACGGATGCCGGGCCGGACGAGATCGAGCGACTGGTCAAGCCGCTCGGGCCGATCTGGACCACCGGCGCCGAGTTCGGCACCATCGGCGTGCTGATCCGCGAGCGCGACGGTACTGAGCACCGGTGCGAGATCACGACGTACCGCAGCGACGTCTACGACCCGGCGACCCGCAAACCCGAGGTGTCGTTCGGTACGACGCTGGAGGGCGACCTGGTCCGGCGCGACTTCGCCGTCAACGCGATGGCGGTGCCACTGCCGCTCGACGTCGCCGCGCCGCTGGTCGACCCGTTCGGCGGGCTCGACGACCTTGCCGCGCACGTGCTCCGGACGCCGGGGCCGCCGGAGCGGTCGTTCGACGACGACCCGCTGCGGATGCTGCGAGCGGCCCGGTTCGCCGCCCAGCTCGGCTTCACCGTCGACCCGCCGGCGATCGCCGCGATCCGCGAGATGGCCGGCCGGCTGTCGATCGTCAGCGCGGAGCGGATCCGCGACGAGCTGTCGAAGCTGGTCCTCTCGGCCCAGCCGCGGCTCGGACTGGAACTGCTGGTGGGCACCGGCCTGGCGGCGTACGTGCTGCCCGAGCTCGCCCGGCTGCGCGAGACGGTCGACGAGCATCGCCGGCACAAGGACGTCTACGCGCACACGCTGACCGTGCTGGAGCAGGCGATCGCGCTGGAAACCGAGAGCCCGGATCTGGTGCTGCGGCTGGCCGCGCTGCTGCACGACATCGGCAAGCCGGACACCAAGCGGATCGACGGCGGCAAGGTGTCGTTCCACCACCACGAGGTCGTCGGCGCGAAGCTCACCCGAGCCCGGCTGACCGCGCTGCGCTACCCCAAGGACGTGGTCGAGGACGTCACCGAGTTGGTCGCGCTGCACCTGCGCTTCCACGGCTACTCGGCCGGCGAGTGGACCGACGCCGCCGTTCGCCGCTACGTCCGCGACGCAGGCCACCTGCTGCCCCGGCTGCACGCGCTGACCCGGTCGGACTGCACCACCCGCAACGCCGCGAAGGCGCGCGCGCTCGCGGCGGCGTACGACGCCCTGGAGCGGCGGATCGACGTACTGGCCGAGGCCGAGGAACTGCAGGCGATGCGGCCGGCGCTGGACGGCAACGAGATCATGACCGCGCTCGGCGTCCCGGCGGGACCGATCGTCGGCAAGGCATGGAAGTACCTGCTCGAGCTGCGCATCGAGCGGGGTCCGATGAGCCGCGAGGAGGCGCTCACGGCGCTGCGCGAGTGGGCCGCCGAGCAGGGACTAGCCCCCGAATAGTCATTTCTTGCCATGGAGAACCACGGCCCACCAGGGCGATCATCGACACATGGGGCAAATCGCACATCCGGGTCGCCGTGGCGTGCCCAGCGATGCCCCCAGTGATGTCCGCCGTGCCCTCCTCGTAGCCGGCTCGCTGATCGCCGCGGTCGGTCTCACCGGTTGCGGCGAGTCCGTCGCTTCGGCAACCACCACACTCAGCGGGCTGCTGCCCGAGCGCCAGGTCACCGTGGTGCACGCGACCGGCCAGCAGGTCCCCGGCGTCAACGGCCTCCGGCTCCAGCACGGCGACGTCGTCCGGACCGGTCCGGGCGCCCGCGCGGTGCTTACCACGCGCGACCGCAAGGTGTACGAAGGCGCGAACGCGGCCGTCCAGATCATCGACGGCGCCACCCAGACGTTGCGGCAGGGCGCCGTCGTCGTCGACGCCGTCCACGGCCCCGGCCTGCGGATGTCCGTCGCCACGCTGACGGTGCAGACCCCGGCCGGATCGGCCACCCGCGCCGAGCGGGCCGTCACGTTGCGAATCGGTGCGCTGACCGGTTCCACCGAAGTCACCAGCGACACCGGCCGCCAGCTGCGGGTCCCCGCGCTGAACCAGATCGTCCTCGGCGGTGACGCGCTGCCGGATACGTCCAGCCCGCTGCGGCTCACCGACGATTACGGCGAGGCGCACGCGGCGCCGTCGTTGATCCGCGACGACGTCGCGCTGGTCGGCCTTGCCGCCGGCGTCGATGCCACCGGCGCCGGCACCGTCAAGATCGTGACCACCACGTGGAACCGCCCGGTCGAGAAGCTGCCGGCCGGCCTGGCCAGTAGCGAGCAACTGCTCCCGGTCGTCATCGCGGCCACCGGCCACCCGAACGACGCGGTGGCGCGCTACGGCGAGGCGCTCGGCCTGCGCAAGGCGGGCGGGTCGTGGGGCGTCGTCGCGCACCAGCTCGGCACCAACTCCGCTGCGGTCCTGGCGGCTCTCAACCGGCTGAACCACGGCATCGCATCCGGCCAGGTCGGCACCATCCCCGCGGCGCTGTCGTTCCTCGCCGGTGATGGCTCCGGCGGCGGTCGCGGCGGCGATGGCGGTGGCGGCGGGGGAGGCGGCGGTGGCGGCGGGACGCACCCGACCGCGTCGCCGAGCGCCTCGCCGAGCGACACCAGCCTGAACGGCACGATCGACAGCACGGTCGACCGAGTGCTCAAGCTGCTGCCGACCTCGACGCCCACCCCGGTCGCCTCGCTCCCGCTGCCGGTGCCGTCGCTGCCGTCGCTGCCGCTCGGTGTCAGCGGGCTGGTCAGTCCGTCGCCGACGCCCGCGCCGCACTAGCGCCGTACCAGCCGGCGATCAACGCGTAGCCCGCACTGATCGCGAACAGCACTGGGTAGCTCTTTCCGTTTGGCGGCAACGAAAAAGCGGCGATCACCGCGGCGACGACGAAGGTCAGGTTGAAGCCGGTGTCGTAGAGCGAGAACACCCGGCCGCGGTAGTGGTCGTCGATGTCTTCCTGCACCGTCGTGTCGACACAAATCTTCGCGCCGGATGCCGAAGCGCCGAGGAAGAACGCACCGACCAACAGCGGCGCCATCTGGAACCACAGCCCGAACGCGAGTTGAGTGATCGCGGCGAGCCCGAACATCGCGGTGATCCACCTAGCGGTGCCGAACCGGATCGCCGCGGCCGGCGTAACGATCGCCGCGACGACGTAACCGATCGCGGCGGCGGCGAAGACCTGTCCCAGACCGACCAGGCCGGCCCGCAGCACGCCGTGGTCGGTGAAGTAGTTGCGATAGAGCAGCAGCGAGCCGATCGTCGACATACCGAACAGCAGCCGGCTGGCGCAGATCGCGAGCAGTGCCCGGCGGGAACGCGGCCGGGCGGCGACGTGCCGGGCCCCCTCGACCAAGCCGGCGGCGACCCGCCGTACCGCGGTCGACAGCGGTTGGGTGGAGCGCGGCTCGGGGCCGAGCAGGTCGACCGGCATCACCGCGGCGATCAGCGCGGAGGTCGCGTACAGGACGCACGAACTGATCGCGACGACCGCACTGCCGCCGTCACCCGAACCGGCCCAGCGGCGGATCGCCAGGCCGAGGCCGCCGCCCACCGCGGCGATGACCGTGCCGCTGGTCGTCGTCACGGCGTTGGCCAGCACGAGCTGGCCCCGGGTCACGACGTGCGGCAGCGACGCGGACAGCGCGGCGAGGTAGAAGCGGTTGACCGACACGGCGGCCAGCGCGGCGAGGTCGAAGCCGAACCCGCGCGCCCCGACGGTCAGCAGCAGTACGGCGGTGGCGACGACCAGAGTGGAGCGGGCGATGTTGGCGAAGACGAGCACGCGCTGGCGCCGCCACCGATCCAGGAACACGCCGGCGAACGGACCGACGAGGCTGTAGGGCAGCAGCAGTACGACGAACCCCGCGGCCGCTTGCTTCGGGTCGGTCTGGTGGTCGGGGTTGAAGAAGACCGCGCTGGCGAGGCTGGCTTGGAACACCCCGTCGGCGCACTGCGCGGCGAGCCGGGTGCCGTAGAGCCGGCGGAACCACTGGCGCCGGAGCAGCCCACGAAAAGCGACACCCCGGACCACGGATGAACCGTAGGCCGGGGTGCCGACGCTGAGTGCTTGCCTCGCCTAGCCGGCGATGAATACCTCGAGCTGCTCGCGCGCCTTGGTGTCTTCGATCTGCACCGGCGGCGACTTCATGAAGTAGGCCGACGCGGGGAGGATCGGGCCACCGACGCCGCGGTCCATCGCGATCTTCGCGCAGCGCAGCGCGTCGATCACGACACCGGCCGAGTTGGGCGAGTCCCAGACCTCGAGCTTGTACTCGAGGTTCAGCGGCACGTCGCCGAACGCGCGACCCTCGAGCCGGACGTACGCCCACTTGCGGTCATCGAGCCAGGCGACGTAGTCGGACGGGCCGATGTGCACGTTGCGGTCGGAGGTCTTGCCCGCGAGCGGGCCGGTGGTGAGGTTCGACGTCACGGCCTGGGTCTTGGAGACCTTCTTCGACTCCAAGCGCTCGCGTTCGAGCATGTTCATGAAGTCCATGTTGCCGCCGACGTTGAGCTGGTAGGTGCGGTCGAGGATGACGCCGCGGTCCTCGAACAGCTTCGCCAGCACCCGGTGGGTGATGGTCGCGCCGACCTGGCTCTTGATGTCGTCGCCGACGATCGGCACGCCGGCCGCGGTGAACTTGTCCGCCCACTCCTTGGTGCCGGCGATGAAGACCGGCAGGCAGTTGACGAAGCCGGCGCCGGCGTCAATCGCGCACTGCGCGTAGAAGCGCGCGGCGTCCTCGGACCCGACCGGCAGGTAGCAGACGAGCACGTCGGCGCGGGCTTCCTTGAGCGTCGCGACGACGTCGACCGGCGTCTCGTCGGACTCCTCGATCGTCTCGCGGTAGTACTTGCCGAGGCCGTCGAGCGTGGGGCCGCGCTGCACCTCGAGGCCGAGGTAGGGCACGTCGCAGATCTTGATGGTGTTGTTCTCGGAGGCGTTGATGGCCTCGGAGAGGTCCTTGCCGACCTTTTTGTCGTCGACGTCGAACGCCGCGACGAACTCCACATCGGAGACGTGGTAGTCACCGAAGGCGACGTGCATCAGCCCCGGCACCGTGGTCGT
>JAVEEG010000126.1 GCA_030840585.1 Frankiaceae bacterium
CACGACGAACCGGCCCAGCGCGACGAGTTCCTCGACCGCGTTCGGTTCCAGCGCGACCGACTCGAGCGCCGACTCCGCCAGTGCAAGGCGGCGGGTGGCTTCCTCCGTCGCCCAGGCCCGACCGCCGGCCGCCTCGATGAGGCCGGCCGCACGGGCGATGTCGGCGCCGCTGTCCGGGCCTGCGGTGGCCAGCCAGTGCGCGAGCGCGGCCCCGGCCGGTCCGTTCTCGGTCAACGCGAAGGCAACCGGCAGCGACTTCTTCCGGGCCCGCAGGTCACTGCCGACCGGCTTTCCGGTCGTCGCCGGATCGCCCCAGATGCCGAGCAGATCGTCGACCAGCTGGAAGGCGAGACCGAGCTCCGCGCCGTACGTCGACAGCGCCCGCACACTGGCGGTCGGTGCACCGGCCAGCACCGCGCCGATCGCGGCCGAGCAGGCAAGCAGCGCGCCGGTCTTCCCGGCTGCCATCGCGAGGCATTCGTCGACGCCGACGTAGTGGCGTTGCTCGAATGCCAGGTCGGCGTGCTGGCCGCGGATGAGTTCCTGCGTCGCGACTCCGAGTTGGCGCGCGGCCTCGATCGCGTCGAGCGTCCCGACGTCGAGAAGTACCTGAGTGGCCAGCGCGAGCATCGCGTCACCGCACAGGATCGCAGCAGCCGGGCCATGCAACGCCCACACCGTTGGGCGATGCCGGCGTTCGACATCGCGGTCCATCAGGTCGTCGTGCACGAGGGAGAAGTTGTGCACCAGCTCCACCGCGACCGCACCGGGCACCGCGATCGATTCATCCGCACCGACCGCGCGCGCGGACAGCAACGCGAGCGCCGGTCGCACCGCCTTGCCGCCGGCCTCCAAGTGATAGCGCGCGAGCCGCCGGCTGTCCGGATCGAGTCGGTCGACGGCATCGTGCAATGCCGGCTCGACGGCGGTCCGCGCCCGCAACAACGTCGTCGGCAACGCGAGCGTCATGCCGCCACCACCGGCTCAGTCGCGACCGAGGCCGACAGCAACGCAGCGGCCGCAGCGTCACCGCTTCGCACCGCGCTCTCCATCGTCGCCGGCCAGCCGGTTGCGGTGTACGCACCGGCGACGACGAGTCCCGGCAGCGCCGTACGCGTCGCCGGCCGCAGCGCCGCCGTCGCGGGCGCCGGCCGGAACGTCGCCTGCGGCTCGCGAGTGACGAAGAAGTCGAGCACCGTGCTGTCCTGCAGCCCGGGCAGTACGGCGGTCAGCGCCGGCATCAATCGCACCCGCAACTCGGCAACCGGCACGTCGATCAGGTCGTCCGCGGCGGACAACGACACCGCGAGCAGCTGCCCGCCGCTCAGCCCACTCTGTGCGGTGCGGTCGAACACCCACTGCACATCGCTGCCGATCACCGCGACGAACGGCTCGGACAGCACGGGTGGATCGACCAGAACATTGACGTTGACGATGGGCGCGGCGCCGAGCGCGGCAGACCAGCCCACGGGCTGCGGGACCGCGCCGGCCGGCAACAACAGCTCAGCCTGCGCCGGATCGGTTGCTACGACGACCGCATCCGCGACAACGCGATCGTCGTCGGTGCTGACGATCCAACGCGCGGCGTCGGGTTCCAGCGCCCGCACCCGGGAACGCAGCCGTATCTCGGCGCCCTTCGCCGCCAACACCGCCGCGGCGGCGTCGCCGTGCAGCCGTTGCAACGGCACCGCCGACCAACCGATGTCACCCGCGGCCGCGTCGGTGAGCAGGCCGAGTTGGAACACGGTCGCGGCGACCGCAAGCGACGCCTCGTCGGCGTGCACGTTCATCGTCGCGACGCCGACGAGATCCCACAGCGCCGCGATCGTCGCGTCGTTCTGCCCGTGGTCGCGCAGCCAGTGACCGAACGACGTGTGATCGGTGCGTGCGTCGTCGCGGTAGACGGCGCGCAACGCCATCGCACCGCGAACTGCGCGCAGCCGGTCGAGCGGCGACAGAACCGCATACGTGGCAAGGGATTTTCCGAGATGCAACGGCGCCGGCCACCCGTTGCGCCGCAACCGCGCGACCTGCCGGCCGGAGACGACCGGTACGTCGAGCCGCGGTTGAAGATGGGTGAGGTGCGCCGTACCGAGCCGGTCCAGCAACGCGCGGTACGACGTGCAGCAGCGCAGGAACACGTGCTGTCCGTTGTCGATGTCGAGGTCGCCGCGGCGGAACGAATGGGTCAGCCCGCCGAGGCGCGGCCGGCCCTCCAGCAGCGTCACCTGGCAGCCAGCGTCGGCCAGCCTGATCGCCGCGGTCAGACCGGCGAGACCGCCGCCGACGACAGCGACACTGCGCGGGCGGGTCATGCCCGACCCCGCGCGAGTGCTCGAACCGCGACGCCGGACTTTTGCCAGGTCGACAACGACAACCGCCGGTCGAACACCAGCGCCGGATCTGCGGCGATGCGGTCGAGCAGCCGCCGGTAAATGCCGGCCATCGCCGTGGCGCAGGCCGCGCTGCGTCGGTCGAGCAACGGCACCAGCCGCAGCCCGTCGTCGTACCAGATGCGCGCCCGGTCGGCGCTCCACCGGATCAGCGCGGACAGCCCGCCGCCGTCGTCGACCAATGCGCCGTCCGGTCCGATCCGCAACTCGACGCCGAACCGGTCGAGCTCGTCCTGTGGCAGGTACACCCGGCCGTTCTGCAGATCCTCGCGGATGTCGCGCAGGATGTTGGTCTGCTGCAACGCGATGCCGAGCGCGTCCGCGTAAGCCGGTCCGGCGATCGGATCGGAGGCACCGAAGATCGATACGCACAGCCGCCCGATCGACCCGGCGACCTGGCGGCAATACGTCGCCAAGTCGTCGAACGTTGCGAACGATCCGCCGTCGACATCGCGTTCGACCCCGTCGACGAGCTCGCCGAACGCGGCCAACGGGATCGGATGCCGCCTGCTCGCGTCCCGGACCGCGACCAGCACCGGATCCGTTGCGGCGTCTAGGTTTTCCAGCGATTTTCGTACGGCGGTGAGTTGCTCGCGCTTCTGCTCGGCCGGCAAGTCGCCGTCACCGATGTCGTCGATCCGGCGCGCCAGCGCATAGACCGCACACAGCGCCGAGCGCTTCTCCGGCGGCAACAGCCGGATGCCGTAAGAGAAGTTGCGCGCCTGCGTCTTCGTGATGTCCGCGCAGGTCGCGAACGCCTCCTGAGTCGCGGTCATCGCCGTACCGCCAGCAACCGGGCGGCGTGCTTCGCGATGTCGCGACGGCGCGGCTGCACATCCGCAGCGAGGACGTCGAAGTCGTTGCGCCGCAACGCCTCGACAGTTGCGCGACCACCGGCGACATAACCCGCCACGGCGACGCGCGCCCACCCGGTCAACTGCCGGACGAGCGGCCCGCCGCTGTCGAGCAGCGACGCCGCGCGGTCGACCTCAGCGGCGACGAGCCGGCGCACTTCGCGCGACGTCGTCGCACTACGCAACTGCTCTACGCCGACGCCGTAGCGGTCCAGATCTTCGGCCGGCAGGTAGACCCGATCGCGGTCACGCAGGTCTTCGCCGACGTCCTGGCAGTGTTCGAGGATCTGCAGGGCGGTGCAGACGTCGTCGGACCACGCGGCCGTCTCAGCAACCGCGGCGCCGAACACGGCGAGCACCACCCGCCCGATCGGGTTCGCCGACAGCCGGCAGTACCCGAGCAGTTCGTCGTACGTCGAGATCCGGGTGAGCGTCTGGTCGTAGCGATTGGCCGCGAGCAGGTCGAGGAACGGCTCCAGCGGCAACCCGGCCGGCGGGCGGGCGCGCAGCGACGCTTCGAACGCGTCGAGGTCATCGAGCCGCTGGGCGGGGGATCGGGACGGATCGTCACCGATGTCGTCGATCCGGCGGGCCAGGGCGTAGGCGGCGTGCAGCGGCTCGCGGTAGCGGCCCGGCAGCACCCGCAGCGCGACCGGGAAGTTCTCCGCGCGCTCGCGCGCCCGGGTCTCGGTCACCAGCGCGGATGCCACGATCCCGATCATTCTTGGATGATCTTGAGCGTTCTCTGCGTCTTCGGTTAGTTGTGCGGCGAGTTTCTTATCACTGCGGTACAACTTTGTCGTGACGTCCCCCAGCGTGACCACCTTGCGTGACCTGCTCGGACCCCTTACCGAGGAGCTCCCCCAGGTCATTGCCGAGGTAGTCAACCTGCTCCGCGAGGAGTGGCCGGACTACGCGAGCTTCCTCGAAGAGGACCCCGAGACGGTGCTGGAGACCGCGCAAGCCGCGATCCAGCACCTCGTCGCGCTGGCCGAACGCGGGCCGGCCCAGCCGCGCGGCGGCGGGGTCATCGGCGGCGGTGGCGCGGAGATGTTCGAGGAGGTCGGCCGAGTCGAGTGGCGTGAGGGGCGGTCGCTCGCGACGTTGCTGTCGGCGTACCGCGCCGGCGCGCGCGTGGCCTGGCGGCACATGTCCCGCGCGGCGCTACGACGGGGTGCGCCGCCCGAGGCGATCGCGCTGCTGGCCGAGGCCGTGTTCGTCTTCGTCGAGGACTTGTCCAGCGCGTCGGCCCGCGGTTATGTCGAAGAGCAGCTCGCGACCGCCGCCGAGCGCGAGCGATTGCGGGTCGAGCTGGCCGAGCTGCTGCTGTCGGAACGGGCCGACCTCGCCGCGATCCGGGCGACCGCGGCGGCCGCCGGCTGGCCGCTGCCGGCGACCGTGGCGCTGGTGCTCGTGCCGGCGGCGCAGGGGCACGATCTGTTCAGCCGGCTGGAGCCCTCGGCGCTACCCATCCGCCGTACCGAGATGACCGGCGCAGTGGTCGCCGATCCGGACGGCCCGGGTCGCCGTACCCGACTAGCGACCGCGCTGGCTGGACTCGGCGCGGTCGTCGGCGCCACGGTCACGACGGCCGCGTTGCCCGGCACGCTGCGAGCGACCGCCGTCGCGGCCCGGCTCGCGCACGAAGGCGTGCTGACCGCGGACCCGGTGTTCGTGGACGAGCAGTACGACACGCTGCTGGTCCACGACGACCCCGCGCTGCTGGACGCACTCACCGCGCAGGTGCTGGCGCCGCTCGACGGGGTGCCGGCCGGGACGCGGGCGCGGTTGGAGGAGACATTGACCGCGTGGTTGTCGACGATGGGTGACCGGCAGGAAGTGGCCCGGCGGTTGCACGTCCACCCGCAGACTGTTCGCTACCGGATGGGTCGGTTGCATCAGTTGTACGGCCCCGCGCTCGACGAGCCGAGGACGAGACTGCGGCTGACCCTCGCGCTGTGTTGGCGGTAGAAAGCTAGATCTGCGCGGCGACCGAGGGATCGACGCGGACCACACCGGCGAGGTTCGACAGCGGCACCGGCACGTACTTCACGTGGTCGCCGGTGTGCGGCGCGACCAGCATCATCCCGTTGCCGGCGTAGATGGCGACGTGGTCGATGTTGTTCGGGTCGGTCGGGTCGTAGTGCCAGAACAGCAGGTCGCCTGGGCGGGCGGCGGAGTACGGCACATGCGGGCCGGCGAACCACTGCTGCTGCGACACGCGCGGCATCCGGATGCCGGCTCGGGCGAACGACCACATGACTAGTCCGGAGCAGTCGAAGGCGTCCGGCCCGGTCGCGCCCCAGACGTACGGAACGCCGACGCGGCTCGCGGCCGCCTGCAACACGACGTTGATCTGCGCGCGGGTGAGGTATTCGCCGGAGTCGCGGATGATGACCATCTCGCGCAGCAGCGACGCGTGGCCGTGCCGGCCGACGATCGCGCGGACCTGCGCGCGCAACGTGAGCAGGTCGGCGCTCGGTGCGCTGACCAGTAGCGCGGTCCCGAGCGGGATGCCGAGTGCACGAGCGCGCGCCGACGAGACGACAGCGTCGACGCCGGCCATGCCGACCGAGGCAAAGGCGCCGATCCGGACCGACGCGATCCGCTTGGCGTGCACGTAGACGTTCTGGCCGAGCGGGAGCTTCGCGTCGTGACCCATGTCGAACGACGCGGTCAGTTCACCGGACGCGACGCTCTGCCAGAGCGGTTGCGAGGTGGCGGTGAGGTACGGCGTCCAGGGGCGGAACGAGGCTGGGTCGACGCCGAGGACGAACGCCTTGTGCCCGGCGACGCGAGCGGTGCCGCCGCTTTCCACCTGGGTCCGGGTCACGCCACTGAGCGCGTTGATCGCTTTGATCTGGTGGCTCGACAGCGTGCGGCTGCTGGTGACCAGCAAGGTCGGGGCGACGAGGTGGCGGGCTCGGGGCACCGTCGCCACCGGCTTCGCGGTCGAAACCGTCGCGGTGGCGATGCCGTCGGGCAATGACGCCGGGGCCGGTGCGCCGGGAAGGGTGAGGTGGGTCAGCGGCTTGATCGCGGGTGCGGCCGCCGTACGCGTGCGGGCGGCGCTGTGATCGCCGCGCAGGGTGACTGCGCTCGCGCCGGTGCCGGCGACGAGGACGGCGGCGGTGGCCAGCGCGACCGGTACCGCCGGGTGGACGTGCGGGAAGCGGGGGCCGAGTCGATTGCGCACGCCCACGTCTCCTTCCCGGTTACCCCGCGTCTCTGACTACAACGAGGCGCGCTACTGCGCGTAACGGACCGGCCCGATTCGTCCCGAATTCTAACCGAGGGCACCGGCGGCGACCCGGAGGTCGGCGACCAGGCCCTGGAACGCCGGCTCCCGGTCGTCCGAGCGAAGTACGGCCGAGGGGTGCAGCGTGGCGAGCGCGTACGCGCCGGCCCGCGCCGCCTCGTCTTCGCGGTCGAACTGCGCCGGTTCGTACGCCGACGCCGGCCACGGCAGCAACATTCCGCGCGATTTGGTGACCCGGAACGCCGGGCCGAACAGTGCCTTGGCGGCGGTCGCGCCGAGCGCGACGACGATCTCGGGGTCGAGCAGGCCGAACTCCGCGACCAGCCAGGGCCGGCACTCGGCGACCTCGCGCGCGTCGGGCGTCGCGTGGATCCGGCGCTTGCCGCCGGCGGCCGGGGTGAACTTGAAGTGCTTGACCGCGTTCGTCGTATAGGTGTCTTTGGGGTCGAGGCCGGCTTCTTCGATCGCCCGGTCGAGCAGCTTGCCGGCCGGGCCGACGAACGGCTCGCCGCGCCGGTCCTCGACGTCGCCCGGCTGCTCGCCGACGAGCACGACCCGAGCAGTCGCCGGGCCCTTGCTGAACACGGTCTGGGTGGCGTCCTCGTAGAGGTGGCAGCCCTTGCACCCGCCGGCGGCCCGCCGAAGACCCTCGAGGTCGGCCCCCGGTGGCACGAAGTCCGCCGCACTCATGCGCCCATCCTGCCCGCCAAACCCAAGATCATCGCGGGCTGACCGCGATAGAACCCCGCCAATCCACATCGTCACCGACGTCCACACATTGCTCCGCGAGGCCAACGTGTGTCCCGAGGGCCACAACGCTCGTAGCTATGCCTCGTACGT
>JAVEEG010000075.1 GCA_030840585.1 Frankiaceae bacterium
GCCGGGATTGGGCAACCCGGACGCCAACGCACGGCCGATCCGGGTCGCGAAGACCAGCCCTTCCAGCAACGAGTTAGACGCCAACCGGTTCGCGCCGTGCACGCCGGTACACGCAACCTCGCCACAGGCATACAGCCCGCGCACGGTCGTGCGCCCGTCGATGTCGGTGCGGACGCCACCGCTCGCGTAGTGCGCCGCGGGCGCGACCGGAATCAGCTCGGCGATCGGATCGACGCCGATGTCCGCGCAGTTGGCGAGCAGGGTCGGGAACCGCCGCCGGAGCAGGTCGGCGCCGAGGCCCCGCGCGTCGAGGTACAGGTGGTCGACGCCTTGCGCGGCCATCAGCCTGGACATCTGCTTCGCGACGACGTCCCGAGGCGCGAGGTCGCCGAGCGGATGGACGCCGGCCATCACCCGCTCGCCCCGACCATCGACGAGTACGGCGCCCTCACCACGCAGCGCCTCGGTGACCAACGGCTGCCGGCCGGTCGCGCCGGCCCCGATCCAGAGCGCGGTCGGATGGAACTGGACGAACTCGAGGTCGGCCACCGCCGCACCGGCTCGGGCCGCCAACCCGAGCCCGTCACCGGTCGAGACGGCCGGGTTCGTGGTCGAGGCGTAGACCTGACCGAGACCGCCCGCGGCGAGGACGACCGCGCGGGCGCGCAGCGCGCCGACGCCGTCGCGAGCGCCTTCGCCGAGCACGTGCAACGTGATCCCGCAGGCGGCGCCGGTGTCGTCGAGCAACAGGTCGAGCGCGAGCGCGTGCTCGATCACCTCGATGTCACCGGCCGCGACGACCGCGGCAATAAGCGCGCGCTCCACTTCCGCACCGGTCGCGTCACCGCCGGCGTGCACGATCCGCCGGTGCAGGTGACCGCCTTCGCGAGTGAGTTCGAGCACGCCGGCCGGGTCGCGGTCGAAAGCCGCGCCGAGCGCGCCGAGTTCGCGAACCCGCGCCGGCCCTTCATGGACGAGAACCCGTACGGCGGTCGGGTCGCACAGCCCGGCACCGGCCGCGAGGGTGTCGTCGTAATGGGCCGTCGGGCTGTCGTCCGGCGCGAGCGCGGCGGCGATGCCGCCCTGCGCCCACCGGGTCGAGCCGGCGTCGAGCAGAGACTTCGTGACCAGTACGACTCGGCCGGCGGCGCGGGCGTGCAGCGCCGCGGTCAATCCCGCGATCCCGCTGCCGACGACGACGACATCGGCCCGGGCGGTCCAGCCCGGGGCCGGCGCGCCGAGCCGGGCCGGGATCATCGCCGGCCTGCGCCCCCGTGCACGGTGTCGCCTCGCAACGTGTCCATGCCCGGCAGCGACTCCGCGGGATCCTGGCCGGTGCCGACGATCCGGTTGTCCGCGTCCACGAACACGACCTTCGGCCGCAGCTCGCGCGCCTCCGCGTCGGTGACGGTGCAGTAGCTGATCAGGATCACGAGATCCCCCTCGTGCACCAGCCGCGCGGCCGCGCCGTTGATCCCGATCACGCCGCTGCCGCGCGGGCCGGCGATGACGTACGTCTCGAGCCGCGCGCCGTTCGTGACATCGACGATCGCGACCTGCTCGCCGGCCAGCAGGTCGGCGGCGTCCATCAGATCCTCGTCGATGGTGACCGAGCCGACGTAGTGCAAGTCGGCCTGCGTCACCGTCGCGCGGTGAATCTTGCCCTTGAGCATCGTGCGGAACATCTGACCTTCTTCCTTCAGCCCACGTCACGGGTGCCGAGGTGTACCTGAACATTGTCAATCAACCTGGTCCTGCCGACGCGGGCGGCCACCAACATTCGCCCGATCGCCGTAGCGTCGCTCGCGTCTTCCCAGGTCTCGTCGTCGACGAGGGCGAGGTAGTCGACCACAAGGTCGGGCTTGGCGTCGAGGACTGCACGGGCCGCCGCGACGTCGCCGGTGTGCAGCGCGCGGCTCAATGCCAGCGCGCTCTCGCGTTCGGCCGCGGACAGGTAGGCGTTGCGGCTGGACATGGCCAGCCCGTCGGGGTCGCGAACCGTTGGTACGCCAACGATCTCGACGCCGAAGTCGAGGTCGCGCACCATGCGCTTGATCAGCGCGAGTTGCTGACCGTCCTTCTCGCCGAACACCGCGATGTCGGGACGGGTCAGGTGCAGCAGCTTCGCGACCACGGTGAGCACGCCGTCGAAGTGGCCAGGCCGGTGCGCGCCTTCCAGCCGATCGCCAAGCGGTCCCGCGCTGATCCGGATCGACGGCTCGCCGCCCGGGTACATGACATCGACATCGGGCGCGAACACGACGTCGACAGCTTCGCGTTCGCACATCGCCACGTCGGCGTCGAACGTGCGCGGGTAGCGGTTGAGGTCCTCGCTCGGCCCGAACTGCAACGGGTTCACGAACACCGTCGCGATCACCGAGTCAGCTCGCTCGCGGGCCACGCGCATCAATGCGGCATGGCCCTCGTGCAGCGCGCCCATCGTCATGACGACGGCGACCGTGCCGGGCAACGTCCGGCGGGCGGCCGCGAGTTCGGATCGGGATCGGACGATCACGCGCCACCTCGTTCGGCGAGGACGTCGAGCAGCGACTCGGCGCGGTCCGTCGACAACGTGCCGGCCGCGAGCGCGCGCAGTGCGGTCAGTCGCGACAGCGCGACGTACGCCGCCCGTAGTTCAGGTTCGGTGAGTACGTCGAGGTGCGTGCGCACCGTGCCGGCGTCACCGCGGGCGACCGGACCGGTCATGGCCGCGTCGCCGTGCCGGAGCGCGTTGTCGAGAGCGGCGCCGAGCAACGGGCCGAGCATCCGCCGCGGCGACTCGACTCCGGCCGCGGCCAACAGGTCCGCGGCGACGTTGACGACGGTGACGAGGTTGTTCGCGCCGAACGCCAACGCGGCGTGGTACAGCGGGCGGGCCGGCTCGGGAATCCAGACCGGCTCGGCCCCCATCTCGATCACCAATGCCTCGCCGGCCAGCCGCAACTCCTCGGGCGACGTGACCCCGAAGCAGGCGCCGGCCAACCGCTCGACGTCGACCGCCGTACCGGTGAACGTCATCACCGGATGCAGCGCCAGCGGCAAGCAGCCGACCCGGGTCAGCGGATCGAGCACCGCAGCGCCGTGCGCGCCCGAGGTGTGCACCACGAGTGTTCCGGGGCGGGCCCGGCCGGACCCGGCCAGCCCGGTCACGAGGCCCGGCAACACGTCGTCGGGGACGGCAAGTACGACGAGTTCGCAGGCCGCGAGGACGTCGTCCGGCGGGAGTACGGCGGCGTCGGGGACCAGCGCTTCGGCACGCCGCCTGCTCGCGATCGAGACCGCACTGACGGCGGTCGCGCGGTGCCCGGCGCGGGCCAGCGCGGCAAGCAGCGCGGCGCCCACGCGGCCGGCACCGATGGCGCCGACCGCGAGCCGAGCCGGCCGCTGCGCCGGGGACATCGCGGTCATAAGAACGTTCCAGTCCTCACGGGGTACCGGACCCGTCCAGGCTACCCGTGCGGTCCGCAGCCCTATCGACTGTGACGGTTGAGGCGTTATCAGCGCCGAATAACGCCCCGAACGTCGCAGTCAACGGGCTGG
>JAVEEG010000156.1 GCA_030840585.1 Frankiaceae bacterium
CGCGACCCGCCTGGAGGACCGCCGGCCGCGGGCGGGGCTCGGCGCGCTGCTGGAGGAGATCGCCGCGCAGGAGATTCCCGCTGCGCCGCTCGAGGAGCGCGCCGCCCGGCTCGACGCCGTCCGCCTCCTCACCGCCCACCGCTCCAAAGGCGGTGAATGGGACCTCGTGGTCGTCGCCGACGTACAGGAGGGGGTGTGGCCCGACCTGCGCCGCCGCGGTTCGCTGCTCGAGGCCGACGCGCTCGGCCCCACCGGCCCACGGGAGGTGTCGACCGCCGCGCTGCTCGCCGAGGAGCGCCGGCTGTTCTACGTCGCCCTGACGCGGGCCCGGCGCCGCCTCGTCGTCACCGCCGTCGCCGGCGTCGACGACGACGCGGAGCGGCCGAGCCGGTTTCTCGACGAGCTGGGTCTCGAGGTGCCTGGCACTGAGTTGGCCGGTACCGGGCTGCTCGCGCCGTCGTCGCTGGTCGCCCGGCTCCGGCGGGCATTGCTCGACGATGCGTCGTCCGAGCAGCTTCGATCGGCGGCCGCCGCGCAGCTGGCCGCGCTGGCCGCGGCCACCGGTCCGGATGGCGATCCGCTCGTCGCCGCCGCGAATCCCGACACCTGGTGGGGCGTCCGTACGCCGACCCCCGGCGCGGCTCCGGTGCGGTCACCCGAGGTTCCCGTGGTGCTATCCGGGTCGGCCGTCGCGGCGCATCATCGCTGCCCGCGGGCCTGGTTCCTCGACCGCGAGGCGCACGCCTCCGCCGCGACGAGTTCGTCGCAGGGCCTCGGCTCGGTCGTGCACGCGCTCGCCGAAGCGGTCGCGACCGGCGACCTGCCGGCCGACCTCGACGTGCTCGAACGCCGGCTCGCCGAGATCTGGCCGTCGCTGCCGTTCGACGCCCGCTGGCAGGCCGACCGCGAGTGGGCCGAGGCGCGGCGGCTGCTCCGCCGGTTCGTGCACTGGCACTCCCACGGCGAGCGCGAGGTGCTCGATGTCGAGGCCGACTTCACCGTCGCGCACTCCGCCGACGTCGTGCTCAAGGGCCGCGCCGACCGGCTCGAACGCGACGCCGACGGCCGGGTCGTCGTGGTCGACCTGAAGACCGGCCGCACCGTGCCGGTCGACCGCGAGGTGCCGCGCGAGCCGCAGCTCGGCGTCTACCAGCTCGCGGTCCGCGACGGCGCGTTCGCCGACCGCTATCCCGGCCCGCCGGGTGGCGCCGAGCTGGTGCAGTTACGGCGTGAAGTGCGCGGCAGCGTCAAGGTGCAGGCGCAGCCCGCGATGAGCGCCGACGACGCGTGGTGCGCCGACCTGGTGCAGACGACCGCGACGATGATCCGGGCCGAGCGGTTCGACGCCCGGCCGAACGACGGTTGCGACCGCTGCCCGTTCCGTGGCTCGTGCCCGGCGCATCCGGCCGGCGGGCAGGTGGTGTCGTGACCGGCACCGACGACCCCCATTCCGATGCACAGGGTCTCTACCTGCGCGAGCTGCTCGATGTCGACTACACCGACGAGCAGCTGCGAGTGGCGACCCACCCGCTCGCCCCGCAGCTCGTCGTGGCCGGTGCCGGGTCGGGCAAGACGGCGGTGATGGCGGCGCGAGTCGTGCATGCGGTCGCGCACTACGGCTTGCCGGCCGGCCGCGTCCTCGGCCTCACCTTCACCACGAAGGCCGCCGGCGAGCTGGCCGAGCGGGTCCGGCGCTCGCTCATCCGCCTTGCCCGGCGGACGGGAACTGACGTCATGGCGGACGAGCTGCCGACGGTGTCGACGTACCACGCGTATGCGGCCGCGCTCGTCCGCGACCACGCGTTGCGGATCGGGCGCGAGCCGGTGACCACGTTGTTGACCGAGGCGATGCAGTGGCAGCTCGCGCTGCGGGTCGCGCGGTCGGCGACCGGACCGTTCGAGCACCTCGACTGGACCACCGCGCACGTTGCTCGGCTGGTGCTGCAGCTATCCGGCGAGATGGCCGAGCATCTGGTCGACGCCGATGCGGTTCGCGACTTCGACCGCAAGGTCGTCGATGCGATCGACGGCCTGCCGAAGGCGGTCAAGGACGTGTCGCTGATCGCCGACCGGGCCCGCGCTCGCGACGAGCTGCTGACTCTCGTCGCCGACTATGACGAGTTGAAGTCGCGGCTCGACCTGATCGACTACGGCGACCAGGTCGCGCTGGCCGCCCGCATTGGCGAGCGAGCGCCGCTGGTCGGCGCGATCGAGCGGAGCCGGTTCGGCCTGGTGGTTCTCGACGAGTACCAAGACACCGGGGTCGCGCAGCGGTTGCTGCTGTCCCGGCTGTACGGCGGCGGCCACCCGGTGACTGCGGTCGGCGATCCGCATCAGGCAATCTACGGCTGGCGTGGCGCGTCGGTCGGCAACCTGCTCCGGTTCGGTGAGCACTTCCCGCGCGGTGACGGCGGCGCGCTGACCGCGATGCCGCTGATGACGAGTTTTCGTTGCGGCGGAAGGATTCTGGCCGCGGCCAACGCGATCGCCGACCCGCTACGACGCACTGGCGGGCGGCGGCCGTCGCTCGACGTACCGTCGCTCGCGGCGGCCACCGGGTGCGAGGAGGCCGGCGAGGTCGTCGTCGCGCGGGTCGAGACCGACCGGCTAGAAGCCGCGTTGATCGCCGACCGGTTAGCGGCCTGTCTCGCCGGCGGCACGTCGCCGCGGGAGATGGCGGTGCTGGCCCGGCGGCGGGCCGACTTTCCCCGGCTGCATCAGGCGCTCGTCGCGCGTGACGTGCCGGTCGAGGTCGTCGGGCTCGGCGGGCTGCTGGAGATGCCCGAGGTCGCGGACGTCGTCGCCGTACTCTCGCTGCTCGTCGATGCGACCGACAACCCGGCCGCGGTTCGGCTGCTGACCGGGCCGCGGTGGCGGATCGGCGTACGGGATCTCGCCGCGCTCGGCCGGCGGGCGGCGCGGCTGGCCGCGTGGGCGACGCGCGGTGATGATGAGCCGGCCGGCGAGCGCGGGCTCGACCACAACCTGCGCGCGGCGACCGCCGCCGTCGATCCGGTCGAGGTGGTCTCGCTGGTCGACGCGGTCGAGTCGCCCGGCGACCTTGACCGCTACAGCCCCGAGGCGGTCGCGCGGTTCGCCGCGTTCACCGACGAGCTGCGCCGGCTGCGGGCGCTGCTCAGCCAGCCGCTGGTCGAGCTCGTCACCGAGGTCGTCCGGACCATCGGGCTCGACGTGGAGATCGAGGCCGAGGTCGAGCGGGTCGCGGTCGCGCGGATGGCCAACCTCGCCGCGTTCGCCGACCACGCCGCGCGCTATTCCGGGCTGGAAGGCGAGACCGATCTCCGCGCGTTCCTCGGCTACCTCGCCGCCGCGGCGGACGCCGACAACGGCCTCGACGCGGGCTCGGTCTCCGATGCCGACACCGTGAAGCTGATGACGGTGCACAAGGCCAAAGGCCTGGAGTGGGACGTCGTCGCCGTACCCGGATTGGTGTGCGACGTCTTCCCGTCGAAGCAGCGACGTACGCCGTGGACCCGCGGCGCGCACGTGCTGCCGTTCGACTGCCGCGGCGACGCCGCCGACCTGCCGGTGCTGCGCGGCTATGCCAAGGCAGACGTCGACGCGTTCGACGACGAGTGCCGCCGCGACGACGCCGACGAGGAACGCCGGCTCGCGTACGTCGCGTTCACCCGCGCCCGCCGGCTGCTGCTCGCCACCGGTTACTGCTGGGCCGCGACCCGGGCCAGCCGTTGCGATCCGTCGCCGTACCTCGACGAACTCCGCGCTCTGGGCGAGCCGGTGGTGACCGTCGACTGCTGGTGCGACGAGCCGCTGGCCGATGCGACGAACCCGCTGGACCGGCGCGAAGCCGGCGATGTCGCCTGGCCGGTGCCGGCAGATGTCGAGCAGACCGAACGCCGCCGCCGCGCGGTCGCGTTGGTCGCGTCGGCGTCGCCGGATGCAGCGGTCGACCTCAACCGACTGCCGGCCGGCGAAGCGGACCGCGCGCAGGTCTGGGCGGAGGAGTCCGCGCTGTTGCTCGACGAGGCCCGGCGGCTGCGCGCGACGGTGCGCGAGGTCGAGTTGCCGCGCCGGCTGACCGCGTCGCAGGTCGTCGCGCTCGCCGAGGATCCGGACGCGCTGGCACAGTCGCTGGCCCGGCCGATGCCGCGCCCACCCCAGCCGCAGGCGCGCCGCGGTTCGCGATTCCACGCGTGGGTCGAGCAGCTGTACGCCGCCGCGCCGTTGCTCGAACCCGACGACCTGCCCGGCTCCGGCGACGACGACATCTCGGATGCGGAGCTGGCCGAGCTGCAGCGGCGCTTCCTCGACAGCGGGTGGGCGGAGCGGCGGCCGGTCGCGGTGGAGCAGGCGTTCGAGCTTCTCGTCGGCGGCCGGCTGGTGCGCGGCCGGATCGACGCGGTGTATCCGGTGCTCGACAGTTCGGGTGCGGTGACCGGCTACGACGTCGTCGACTACAAGACCGGCGTCGTACCCGCCGACTTCGCCGCGGCGTCACTGCAGCTGTCGGTGTACCGGCTCGCGTGGGCCGACCTCGCGGGCTGCGCGCCCGACGACGTCACCGCGGCGTTCCTCTACGTCCGCACCGGCGCGTTGAAGTCGCCGGAGCGCCTGCTGTCGCGAGAAGAACTCGCTGCCCTCCTCGTCGAGTGAGACGTTGTCGGGCATTTTCGCGGCCGAAACGCCCAACAACGTCGCACTCAACGCCGGGCATAGGGTCGGGCGCATGTCTGACAGCGACGTGCGGCGCTACTGCCAGGACCATGCCGACGAGTTTCTGGCCCAGCTGATCGACTGGCTACGGATCCCGTCGATGTCGGGGGACCCGGCGCACGCGGACGAGGTACGGCGATCCGCGCAATGGCTGGCCGACGCGTTCACCGCCACCGGCTTTCCGACCGTCGAGATCTGGGAGACCGGTGGCTTGCCGGCGGTCTTCGCGGAGTGGCCCGCCGACGATGCCGAGGCGCCCGCGGTCGTGGTGTACGGCCATCACGACGTCCAGCCGGTCGATCCGCTGGAGTTGTGGCAGACCGGTCCGTTCGAGCCCGAGCTGCGCGGCGAGGAGCTGTTCGCCCGCGGCGCGGTCGACGACAAGGGGCAGGTCGCGTTCCACCTGCTCGGCTTGCGCGCGCTGCTCGCGACATCCGGCCGGTCCGCGCCGCCCTTGGCGTTGAAGTTCCTGATCGAGGGTGAGGAAGAGAGCGGCTCGCCGAACTTCCGCGCGCTGCTGCAACGCGAGCGGCACCGGCTGGAATGCGACGCCGTCGTCGTCTCCGACACCGGCATGTGGGGCCGCGAGACGCCGACGATCTGCACCGGCATGCGCGGCATGATCGAGTGCGACATCAGCCTGCACGGCCCAGACATCGACCTGCACAGCGGCTCCTTCGGCGGCGCGGTGCCGAACCCGCTCGACGTACTCGCCGGCCTGCTCGCCGGACTGCACGACGACCAGCGCCGGATCACGTTGCCCGGCTTCTACGACGACGTTCGCCCGCTGTCCGATCGGGAGCGCGAGCTGATCGCCCGGC
Organism: Frankiaceae bacterium; assembly: GCA_030840585.1. GTDB lineage: Bacteria > Actinomycetota > Actinomycetes > JAFAQI01 > JAFAQI01 > BP-197. The sequence goes on from JAVEEG010000156.1 coordinate 5,517, forward strand.
TGCCGTACGACGAGGGCGAATGGCTCGCGACGGCGCAGAGCCGCGCGCCGTACGGCGAAGCGGGCTACTCGACGCTGGAGCGGGTGTGGGCGCGGCCGACGGCCGAGGTCAACGGAATGTGGGGCGGCTACATGGGGCCCGGCGGCAAGACGATCGTGCCCAGCGACGCGCATGCGAAGGTCTCGTTCCGGATCGTCGCCGACCAGGATCCGCTGACGGTGAAGAAGCTGTTCGACGACTACATTGCATCGGTGGTGCCCGCGGGCATCACCGCGACGGTCGACTGGCACACCGACGGCGTCCGGCCCTGCCTCACCCCGCTCGACGAGCCGGCGCTGCTCGCGACGACGCGGGCAATGGAACGCGCGTTCGGCCGCGAGGTGCTGTACACCCGCGAGGGTGGCAGCGGCCCGGAGGCCGACCTCGCCGACGTGCTCGACGCGCCGGTCGTGTTCCTCGGCGTCGGGTTGCCGGACGACCGGATCCATGCGCCGAACGAACGGGTCGTGTTCCCGCTGCTGCTGGTCGGCGCGGAGGCGGCCGCGTACCTGTGGGACGAGCTCGCGACGACACTGCGTTGAGCGACCCTGCCCCCGCGCTGTCTCGCGCGCCGTTCGACCGCGCGGCCGAACGGCGGCGTGATCCGGACTGGCTGGCCACCGCGTGGGCAACCGGCCGGCTGCTCGTGCTCGACGAGGAAGGGCGCGCGGTCGTCGGCGAC
>JAVEEG010000385.1 GCA_030840585.1 Frankiaceae bacterium
GGTGGACTTGTTCAGGATGTCGGACAGGACCGGGGTCGAGCCCTTGCCGAGGACGGCGGTGGTCTGCGCGGCCGGCAGGCCGATCGTCGAGACCTTGCCGTCGGTCAGCGAGATGTACTGCTCGATCGTGGAGGTGCCGAGCACCTGCGCCACGGCGTCCGGCAGGTTGATGGTGAGGTGCAGCGCCGAGCCCGTGCCGCTCGCCGTCAGCTGACGGGTGCCGGCGGGGGCAGAGGCACCGGCGACGCCGGAGCCCGCGGCAACGAGCGTGCCGGTCGCGATGGCCAGCGCGGTGAGCCGCCCGACCCGTCCCTGAACTGACATTGCGTGCTCCTTCGAAGCGGATGGGTTGTTCGCACTATCGACATTCGGGACAGTTACCTGAAGTCGGACTATTCCGACCCCCCCAAGCGGGTCCCTCAGGCATGGAAACGACGGCGTAGTCACCTAGTGACGCACAGCACGGATCTTTTTTCTAACCGGCCGGAACAAAACCGGACATCAAGGCATAGACAGGTACGCCGCGACGCTCAGCAGTAGTCCGTCAGGACCAGGAGCGCCTGACAGCGAAGGACCATTCCGGGCCCCTGCCGTCTTCCAGCCGTGCGAGAAGCAGCTCCTCGTACGACCGAGGCGGGGCGGTCGCGCGGGCGATGCGCGATTCCCAGCATGACGGTCGCGAAGTCACCCGCTTGCTGGCCAGCAAGCGGGTGCGATGGCGACCCTCAACGTGGGACGGGGCGGCGCGCGTGACTTCTTGCAAGCTGGGGGCAGCGGGGCAGCGGGGCAGTCGGGCAGCGGTGCTGCGAGGAGCCTGCGTCAGCCGAGGGGGACGGCGGGGAGTGCCGGCAGTGACGGCACGGGCACTGGGAGCGCCGACGGCAGACCGGTCGGGAGCGGGGTCGGCAGTGTGGTCGGCAGGATCGTCGGCAGCGGGGTCGGCAGCGGCGTCGGCAGGTCCGTCGGCAGCGGGCCCGGGCTGCCGGACGGCGAGGGTGACGGGCTCGGCTGCGGCGACGGCGCGGTCGTCGGCTGCGGCGACGGGGAGGGGCTCGGCTGCGGCTGCGGGTTCGTCGTACGCGTCGGCTCGGGCTGCGGGCAGCCGCACGGAGCCTGGCTGTTCGAGTTGGGCACCGGCTGCGGCATCGGGCCGGTGACCGGCGGCAGCGTCGGTGCGGTCTGGGTCGGGGCGCAGGCGCCGGTGCAGACGCCAACGGCGAGCAGCTCGCTCGTGTCGGCGGCGACGCCGCTCACCAGGGCGAGCGACACCTGGGCCCGGTCGCGGGCGGCGGCGGGCAGGGACGGCAGCAGCGTCTGCAGCTCACGGGTCTGCTTGCCGGCGAAGCGCGACAGGATCTTGAGCGGCGCGTCGCTGTTGGAGGAGCGGTACGCCGAGGTCAGCAGCTGGCTGCCGGTCGTGGTCTCGCGGTCCATGTCGGCGAGCGCGCTGCGGACGCGGCTGCTCGACGAACCGCCGAAGGCGTCCGCCGCGAGCGGGTGTTCGGTCGGGCCGGAGAAGGCGGCGTCGCGGCCCAGGCTCAGTCCCCGGACCTCCTTGAGCCGCTCGGCCGCGAACTGCAGGTGCTTGCTGCCCTTCGCGACATCGCCGTGCGTGGTGCGCAGCTCGAGGGCCTCGCCGCCGCGCTTGACGCCGTAGAACGGGTCGCCGGGCAGCGACTTGCTGCCCGCGACAGCCACGCCGGTGAGAGCGACGACCGAGGCCATCGAGCCCGCCGCGAAGCTCAGTCGGCGCTGCGCGCGACGCGACTGCGCCCACGACACGGCGGACTCGAGCGCGCGGTTGGTGGAGCTGACCGGCGCGGCGGTCTCGGCGTTGACGGCTTGGACGGACGCGACCGCGACCAGCCGGGTGCGCAGCGTGGCGCGGAACTCCGCGCGCGGTGCGACGACCGGGCCGAGCTCGGTGCCGAACGAGCGGACGCGGTCCGCAACACGGACGAGCGAGGCGCCGGCGGGGTCGGCTGGCGCGGCGCCCTCGAGCAGGCGGGCCAGCTCCTCCGCACGGGCACGGGAGGAGAGCGGGTTCATGCGTTGCCCTCCCGTTCGCGTCCGTGGAAAGTTGCGCCAACTGGCGCATCCAGTCGGTCCAACGACGCGGGGCGGCACCCGGTGACGGGTGGTAGCCAACTTTGACCCGAAAGAACTACGTGCCCACCCTGAGTGACCATCACAGCTCCACCCCCTCGGGGAGGAGCCGGCCCAGCGAGCGGATCGCGCGGTACTGCAGCGCCTTGATCGCGCCGTCGTTCTTGCCCATCGCCTGCGCGGTCTCCGCCACCGAAAGGCCCTGGAGGAACCGCAGCACGATGCACTCCTGCTGCTCGGCGTTGAGCTGCTTGACCGCTTCGAGCAGCACCTTGTTCTGCATGGCCTCGAGCACGGAGTTCTCCGGGCCGTCCTCGACGAGCTTCGAGCCGGTGCCGCCGACGGCTGCGATGTCCTCCGCGGTCATCTCGAGGCGGTAGCGCCCGCTCTTGTAGTGGTCGGCGATCAGGTTGCGGGCGATCGTCACGAACCACGCGCCGACGTCGCGGCCCTGCCAGGTGAAGGACGAGATGCGGCGCAGCGCCCGCAGGAACGTCTCGCTGGTCAGGTCCTCAGCGAGCTGCGCGGTCCCGACGCGGTAGTAGATGTAGCGGTAGACGAGGTCGACGTAGCGGTCGTACAGCTGCCCGAAGGCCTCCGCGTCGCCGCCCTGCGGACCGCGATTGCCGTCGCCCGCGACCCGCTTGCCTCCCGGGCGGCCGCCGACGCGGTCCTGCCCGAGCTCGCGTTCCGCGCCTTGCCACGCCCCCGGTCGACCGGCGCGACCCCGGTCCCG
>JAVEEG010000388.1 GCA_030840585.1 Frankiaceae bacterium
CGCAGGATGCCGCCGACCCCCGTGGCCGCGCCCTCGAACGGCTCGACTGCGCTGGGGTGGTTGTGCGACTCGACCTTGAACGCACACGCCAGTCCGTTGCCGACGTCGACCACGCCCGCGTTCTCACCCGGGCCGACGAGCACGTGGCGCCCCTCGGTCGGCAGCGTGCGCAGCAGCTTCTTGGAGTGCTTGTAGGCGCAGTGCTCGCTCCACAGCAGCGAGAACATCGCCAGCTCGACCTGGTTGGGCGGCCGGTCGAGCTTCTCGCACACCAGCGCGTACTCGTCGCGTGTCAGGCCGAGCGCGACCGCGTCCTCGACGCCCGGCAGGGTCGCCGCCTCAGGCATGGGCCGCGACCGGCGCCTGGGCCATCGACGCGAAGAGCTTGAGCCCGTCCGCCGAGCCGCTGAGGGCATCGACCGCATGCTCGGGGTGCGGCATCAGGCCCATCACGTTGCCCCCGCGGCTCATGACGCCGGCGATGTCGAAGACCGAGCCGTTGGGGTTGTGCCCGCTCGCGTACTTCAGGACGATCTGGCCGTGTGCGTCCATGACCTCCAGGTCGCCTGGTGGCGCGTAGTAGCGGCCGGTCGTGTGCTTCACCGGGATCGACAGCAGCTCGCCGGGCGCGCAGTCGGCGGTGAAGGGCATCGTCGCCGTGCAGACCTCGAGGCTCACCTGGCGGCAGATGAAGCGCCGCTCGAGGTTCGGCAGCAGGGCGCCGGGCAGCAGCCCCGCCTCGCAGAGGACCTGGAAGCCGTTGCAGATCCCCAGGACGAGCCCGCCGGCGTTGGCGAACGCGATGACGGACTCCATGACGGGCGAGAAGCGCGCGATCGCGCCCGCCCGCAGGTAGTCGCCGTAGGAGAAACCGCCGGGGACGACGATCGCGTCGACGCCGTGGAGGTCCGCGTCGCCGTGCCAGAGCAGCTGCGCGGACGCGTTGGGGACGCGCTCGCAGGCGAGGACGGCGTCGACCTCGTCGCACGAGCCCGGGAAGCGGATGACCCCGAACCTCACGCTACGAAGAGAATGCTCCGCGGGGCATCCTGCCCCGCGTCCTGAGATCAGACATCGGCATCCGGCCGCTGTTCTGAGAGGATCTCGTAGTCCTCGATCAACGGGTTCGCGAGGAGCTTCTCGCACATCGCCTCGAGCTGGCCGGGATCCTCGATGTCGAGCTCGATGAGCCGGCCCACGTGGACGTTGGCGACGCCCTCGAAGCCGAGCGCCGGCAGCGCCCGCTCGACGGCCACGCCCTGCGGATCGAGGATCCCGGCCTTCGGCCGCACCAGCACTCGCGCGCGAACGGTCACGGCGCGACCCGCGCGAGCCAGTCGTCGAAGGGCTGGCCGGTGATCCGCTCGTAGGACTCGACGTAGCGCCCCCGCGTGCCGGCGACGACGTCGGCGGGGATCGCGGGCGCGGGCGGCGTCTTGTCCCAGCCCGTGCCGGCGGCCCAGTCGCGGACGTACTGCTTGTCGAAGCTCGGCTGCGGGCGCCCGACCTCGTAGGTGTCGGCGGGCCAGAAGCGCGACGAATCGGGCGTGAGGACCTCGTCGCCGACGCGGATGACGCCCTCGCCGTCGCGGCCGAACTCGAACTTCGTGTCGGCGAGGATGACCCCGCGCGAGGCGGCGTGGTCGGCGGCGGCGGAGTACAGGGCGATCGAGAGGTCGCGCAGCTGCTCCATGACCGCGCGGTCCCCGACGATCTCGGCGGCGCGGTCGAAGTCGATCGTCTCGTCGTGGCCGACGTCGGCCTTCGTCGAGGGCGTGAAGATCGGCTCGGGGAGCTTCTCGGAGTCGCGCAGCCCCGCGGGCAGCGTGATCCCGGCGACCGCCCCGGTCGCCTGGTAGTCCTTCCAGCCCGAGCCGGTGAGGTACCCGCGCACGACGCACTCGACGGGCAGCATGTCGAGCTTGCGGACCGACAGCCCGCGCCCGCGGGCCTCGTCGGGGACCCCGTCGGTGACGGAGAGCAGGTGGTGCGGGACGACGTCGCCGGTGAGCTCGAACCAGAAGACCGACAGCCCCGCGAGGACCTTGCCCTTGTCGGGGATCGGCGTCGGGTGGACGACGTCGTACGTCGAGATGCGGTCGCTGGCGACCATGAGCAGCCGGTCGCCGAGGTCGTAGAGGTCTCGGACCTTGCCCGAGGCGACGAGGGGCAGGTCGGCAAGCGTGGTCACGGGCCGCAGGCTAGCAACGCGCGCGGCTGCTTCCGGTCCCGCCTCAGACCCCCTCCAGGCGCCCGACGATCTCACCGGCCCAGCGCGTCACCTCGCCGAGATCGAAGATCGCGTCGAGGTCGAGGCCGAGCTCGGGCCGCGCGGCGAGCAGCTCGCGCAGCGGCGTCCGCGAGTCCCAGGCCCGCTTTGCGGCCTCCTGCACGATGCGATAGGCCTCGTCGCGCGTCATACCGGCCCCGACGAGGGCGAGCAGCACGCGCTGGCTGAAGAGCGCGCCGAAGGTCAGGCCGAGGTTCTCGAGCATCCGGTCCTCGTGGACGTCCATCCCGCGGACGACGCGGAGCGCGAGGTGCTGGAGGTAGTCCAGCAGGATCGTGGAGTCCGGCAGGATCACGCGCTCGGCGCCCGAGT
>JAVEEG010000346.1 GCA_030840585.1 Frankiaceae bacterium
GAGCTGATCGCGGCCACGCCCACCGACGGCAAGCCGCGAACCGTCGACCTCGGTCCCGGTCTCGGTGACTACCGGGTGGCCGCGCTGCCCGCGCCGGACGGCGACGTCCTGGTGACGGGACTGCCGCTCGGCTCCACGCAGGAGGCGCTGCTCCGGCTCGTCGCCGTCGAGGTGGTGGTCGGGCTGATCGGGCTGCTGGCCGCCGCGGCGGTGGGGTTCGTGATCATCCGCCGCACCCTGCGCCCCCTGCACCGGGTCGCCCAGACCGCCACCCGGGTCTCGGAACTCCAGCTGTCCAGCGGCGAGGTGCAGATGGCCGAGCGGGTGCCGCCGGCCGACACCGATCCGCACACCGAGGTCGGCCAGGTCGGCAGCGCCCTGAACCAGTTGCTCGACCACGTCGAGAGCTCACTGAGCGCCCGGCAGGCGTCGGAGACGCAGGTCCGGCAGTTCGTCGCGGATGCCAGCCACGAGCTCCGCACGCCGATCGCCTCCATCCGCGGCTACGCCGAACTCATGCGCCGGCGGGATGACGGCGTGCCCGAAGAGGTGGGCCACGCCATGCGGCGGGTGGAATCGGAAGCCCTGCGTATGTCGGGTCTGGTGGACGACCTGCTGCTGCTCGCCCGCCTCGACGCCGGCCGCGACCTGGCGGTGGGCACCGTCGACCTGACGGCGCTGCTCGTCGACGCGGTCAGCGACGCCCATGCGGCATCGCCCCGGCACGTGTGGCGGGTCGAGCAGCCCGGCGCGGCCGTGACGGTGCCGGGTGACGAGGCGCGCCTCCACCAGGTGCTGGCGAACCTGTTCACCAACATCCGCACCCACACGCCCGAGGGGACGACGGCCACAGCGCGTCTGCGCGTGCTCGACGGATGGGCTCAGATCGAGATCGAGGACGACGGCCCCGGCATTCCCCCGGAGCTGCTGACACCCGTGTTCGAGCGCTTCGCCCGGGGGGACTCGTCGCGCTCCCGGCTCGCGGGGAGCACGGGGCTGGGTCTCGCAATCGTCGACGCCGTCGTCACCGCGCACGGCGGGCGGGTCGCCGTCACCAGCCGTCCCGGGCAGACCCTGTTCGTCGTGCGACTGCCGAGCGCCGTCGTGACACCGGACGACGACGACACCGAGGACCAGCCGGCCGGTGAGCTGATCACCGACGATCCTCGAGAGGACGCAGCGTCCCCTTCCAGGTAACCGCCGCCGGGACCCGGTGAACTGTGCCGGCAGCTCACCAGGTCGAGGGCGATGCGCCCGGCTCAGGACCGAGTTGCCGTTTGACAGACTGGCCCCCGCATCCTGAAGCCTGTGGGACCAGGACGCAGTGCGGGGCGGTAGCTCAGCTGGTCAGAGCATGGGACTCATAATCCCTGGGTCGTGGGTTCGAGCCCCACCCGCCCCACCACCAGGCAAGACACGGCTACTGGTCCAGCACAGCGCTCCACAGCCGGCGATGGGTCGTGAGGCCCCTGTCCAGGCACCGTTGTCAGTCGTCTGACTGCGGTGGAAGCAGCAGCAGCGACAGGGTGTCGTGCAGCCAGCGCTGGAAGCGGTCGTCGGACCAGCCGCGGACGTGAACGAGCCGGTGGTACACGTCCGGTGCCATGTGTAGCCAGAGCAGGTCGGTCGCGGTGCCGACGTCCATGCCGTCCCGAAACGGGCCCTTGTCGAACAGGCAGGTGGCCCAGATCCGGGCGCCCGTGAGCCGCTGGTCCTCGCTGGTCTGCCACAGCTCGCGCAGGCCCGGCTCGCCGCTGTGCGCGGCTCCGCGCAGGATCTCGTCGATCCGGGCGTAGCGACGGCCGACGCCAGTGAACAGGCGCGCCAGGAGCTCTACCGCCCGGTGCGGATCGCGTTCCTGGCGGATCTCCTCGGCCAGCGGTCGCTCCACCATGGACAGTTTCTTGTCGTCGCCCGCCATGGCGACGTCGCGCACGGCGGACAGCACCGTCTGCTTGTTGCCGACGGCACTGAACACGGTCGGTTTGCTGACGCCGGCGCGCGCCGCGATCTGGTCGAGCGTCGTGGCGCCGTAGCCCTGGGCGATGAACAGCTCGCGCGCCGCGTCGAGGACCGCGCGCCTCGTCGCGTCCGCCTGCTGTGCCCGCAGCGGCGAGGAATAGGTCCGTTCGGGCCCCTTGACGTCCGTCATGCCGCAAGCCTACCTTGTCGCTATTCGTTAGATCTCCAGTAAAGGAGGAGTCATGGCCATCGTCGTCATCGCCACCACCCCCGGGATGACCGCCGACCTCTACGACGAGTCGCAGCGGCGAATGGGCCTGAAAGGCGCGCTCCCGCCCGGCTGCACACAGCACATCGCCGGGCCGAGTCCCGAGGGTTGGCGCGTGGTCGCCGTCTGGGAGTCGCCCGTGGCACTGCAGAGCTTCGTGACCGGGACACTTGGTCCGACGATCTCCGACCTGGGCGTGGCTCCTCCACCCGCTCCGCCCGTGATCTACCCGCTGCACGCGCAGATCGGCTGAACGCGATGTTCCGCCAGGTTGTCGCCCACCGCTGGTCTCCGCGGGCCGACGCCGCCGCCCGTGACGGCTTCCGGGCAGCAATGGACTCTCTCCGCGCCGTTCCGGAGCTCGTCTCCCTGAACCACGGCGCCGACGCCGGTCACTTCGCG
>JAVEEG010000209.1 GCA_030840585.1 Frankiaceae bacterium
CCGTACATCAAGTTCGCGAGGACCGCGCCGGTGCACCCGCCGGCGAACTGCGCCGGGAGGTACGCCGCGACCGCGCGGTTGTCGACGCCGCCCAGCACGCGGTCGGCGAGCGTGATGACCGGGTTGAAGTGACCGCCGGAGACCGGCCCGAACGCGAGGATGAGCGCGACCAGCCCGGCGCCGGTGACCAGCGCGTTCTCCAGCAGCTCGAGCCCGTTGTCGTGCGGCGACAGCCGTTGGGCCGCGATCCCGGACCCGATCACCACCGCGACCAGTCCGGCCGAGCCGAGGAACTCCGCGAGCGATTGCCGGGCGGTCAGGCCGAGCCGCATCAGCAGCAGGTCGGGTCGAGTACACCGCACAACGCGGTGAGCGACTCGCGTCTCGCCCGGTAGTAGACGTTCATACCGCGGCGCTCGCCATCGCTGACGAGGCCGGCGCGCTTCAGCACGCCGAGGTGGTGGGACACGGTGGCCTCGGTCACCCCCACCGCCGGAGCCAGATCACAGGTGCAGACCTCGTCGGCCGCGAGCAGCAGGCTCACCAGCCGGATCCGCACCGGATCGGCGAGTGCTTTCAACCTCACGGCGACCTCGAGAGCGGTCGCCGCGTCCATCGGCGCCGACGCCACCGGCGCGCAGCAGATCGGGTCCGAGGTGTCGATCACCGGCAGCGCTTTGGGCACGGCACCCATCCTCGCGGACCTTCTTGACATTTGTCAAAGAGGTGGTTCACAGTGACGGGCATGTCACGCATCCAACTCGCCCTCAACGTCGACGACATCCAGGCCGCCACCGCCTTCTACGCGAAGCTGTTCGGCGTCGCGCCGGCGAAGGAACGCCCCGGCTACGCGAACTTCGCGGTCGCCGACCCCCCGCTCAAGCTCGTGCTCATCGAGAACCCTGGCCATGGCGGCACGTTGAATCACCTCGGGGTCGAGGTTGAGACGACCGAGGCCGTCGATGCCCAGCAAACCCGGCTGGCCGCCGCCGGCCTTGCCAGCGTCGACGAGCGCGGAACCACCTGCTGTTACGCCAAGCAGGACAAGTTCTGGGTGGAAGGGACGCCGAGCGGCGAACGGTGGGAGATCTACACCGTGCTGGCCGACGCGCCGGCCGAGGCTCCGGTGGACTCTGCGCCGGCGGAATCTGCCCCGTGTTGCGCCACGGTCGGGTGAAGTTCCGCTCGCCAACGCGGTTTGGACTCCTGGGCCGGGGTACGCGGCGAAGGTCGAGCGCCGCATCGTCGTAGCGCCAGGAGGTCATGCGCGTGGAATGGTCGAGCCGAGCTGCCTGCCTGTCCGCGGAGCCCGAGGTCTTCTTCCCGGTGGGCACCGGCGGGGTTGCTCTCGACGAAGTGAGTGCGGCGAAGCGGATCTGCGCGGTGTGCGCGGTCCAGCCGGAGTGCCGCGACTACGCGCTGCGCACCCGGCAGCCGTTCGGTGTCTGGGGCGGCCTCGACGAGGAGGAGCGCCGGTCGGTGCTGCACCAGCAGGTCTCCTCGCGCGCCTGACTCCTCCCCGCATACGCCTAACCGGCCGCCGCGTGGGAAATGAACCATTCGTTGGCAACCAACGAATGGAGAGGGACGTCTGTCCACATGAGCAGCGCGCGATTGGCTGCCAGCACGGCACAATGGCAGTACCCCCCGTGGCAGTAGAGGTTGTGAAGGCATGCGTCTGTTCCGCCCCCTCTCTCGGGGCGTTGTCGTGTCCAGCGTCGGCGTTGGCGCGGTGGCCGTCGCCGGTGTCGTCGTAGCGGCGGTTCACTTCGCCGGGAATTCCGCGCACGGGTCGTCGCCGGCCGCGAATACGGCGAGCCCGCCGCCGCCGACCGTTCTCAGCGTGGCCGGCAACCACCGCGGCAAGGTGCCGTGGAACAAGCCTCTCGTCGTCCGGGTCAGCCATGGGTCGCTGCGCAGCGTCGAGGTCGACGCCGGCGCGACCCTGATCGACGGTGTGATCGGCGCGCACGGCACGGTCTGGCGGTCGCAGACGACGCTGGTCCCGTTGACGACGTACGTCGCGACCGTCACCTACGCCGACGGCGCCGCGCAGACCCACACCGCGACTTTGAAAGTCGTCGCGGCCGACACCGACAAGCACCTGCGCGTGACGCTGTCCCCGGGCGACGGCAACGTCGTCGGCGTCGGGTCTCCGGTGATCGCGCGGTTCACCCGCTCCGTGCCGAAGGACCAGCGCGCCAACGTCGAGGCGCGGCTCGCGGTGACCACCACGCCGGCCGTCGTCGGCGCCTGGCACTGGATCAGCGACCAGGAACTGCACTGGCGGCCGCCGACGTACTGGAAGCCCGGCACCAAGGTTGCGATCTCGGCCACGCTCGACAACTTCTACGTCGGCGGCGGCGTGTGGGGCAGCGGCTCGCACTCGACGGGCTTCACCGTCGGCGACGCGCACATCAGCCGGGTCGACGTGGCCCGGCACCAGATGTACGTCTACAACAACGGCAAGCTGATCCGGACGATGCCGATCAGCGCCGGTCGGGACAAGTACCCGACCAAGAACGGCGTGCACATCACGTTCGAGAAAGCCCAGGTCGTCACGATGGACTCGGCGACCGTCGGCATCCCGCGCAACTCGCCGGACGGCTATTACGAAAAGGTCTACTGGGACGTCCGGATCTCCTACGGCGGCGCGTTCGTGCATGCTGCGCCGTGGTCGGTGGGTCAACAGGGACGGCTCAATGTGTCTCACGGTTGCGTCAACCTGAGTACGTCGAACGCGACCTGGTTCTACTACTTCGCTCGACGTGGCGACATCGTCGACGTCTACAACTCGGGCGCGTCGCCGGACACCGCCGACCCGGGCATGGCCGACTGGAACATGTCGTGGGCCGCATGGGTGGCCGGTGACGCGAACCCGTCGCCCGAGGCGCTGGCGATGCACCCGAAGTTGCCGCACGACTCGGAACCGCCGGCTCCGGCGGCGTCGTACACCCCGCCGCCGCAGTCGTCCCCGTCGCCGAGCCCGAAGCCGACCGCGTCGTCCTCGCCGAAGCCGAGCCCGTCCCCGACGCACTAAGCGCCTAGTGGCGTCAGGCCGTTCGGCGTGAGCGCCCAGCCGACCTGTCGGTCGTGTGGCTCGCTCGGGACGTGGTCGAGTAGTTCGCTGGCGTAGACGACCGCCACGGTTCGGTCTCGGTCGACGTTCGCGAGCGCGCGGTCGTAGAACCCTCGCCCGCGTCCCAGCCGGTGGCCCGCGCGGTCGACGGCGAGGGCCGGTACGACGACCAGGTCGGCCGTGCCGATCGCGCCGCTGCCGAGGCGTTCGCTCGTCGGTTCGAGCAACCCCCAACGTGCGGTCGACAGCGCGTCCCAGCCCTCGTACGGCGCCCAGTCGAGCGCGTCTGCGTCGCCGGTGAGAACGGGTAGCAGGAGCCGGGCGTTGCGCCGGACTAGTGCGTCCAGGAGCGCGCGGGTCGGCGGCTCCTCCTCGACACCGGCGTAGGCCGCGATGGTGGGGTTACGGCTCGACCTCGTCGCGAGGGTTATCAGTTCGTCGGCGTAGTCGGCCAGCCGTGCGCCGTCCGCGGCGCGGTCCACAGCCGGCCGGCTCGCGCGCGCCGTGCACACACCCGTCCGGAGCAATCGCTTCTCGTCCACCGCATGCGAGCATCGCACCGACGACCAGTTGGAGGTGGGATGTGACGCTGCGGTTGCGGCTCTCGCTCGCCTTCCTGCTCGTGGTCATTGTGCCGCTGACGGTGGCCGCTGTGGTCGTCGGTCGGGGCGTCCCGCAGGCGCTCGACTCCGCCGCGCGTAACCGGGTGCTCGCCTCGCGTGCGGGCGCGGGTGCGTTGGTGCAGTCCACCTGCCGGACCGTGCGGCTCGCCGCCGAGGTGCTCGGTCGGGAGGCCGCGGTCGGCGCCAAGCAGCCCGCGGCGCAGGACATCGTCGACCGCGGGACCGTCGGGTACGCCGTGGTGACCAGTGCCGCGGGCAAGGTGCTCGGGGTGGCCGGCGGCGTCACGCGGGCGTCCGGCTCGGCGCCGGTTCCCCCGGCAGCGCTGGGTTCGTGCAGCAGAGGGACCCCGGCGGCGGCCGGCATCCGGGCGATCGCCGACTCGGTCGACCTCCGCTCGACCCGCGGGGCCGGCCTCGGCGCGGCCGGGGTCGCCATCCCGCTCGACCGCGAGTTCGCGACCTCGCTCTCGCGCTCGGCGAACGCCGACGTGACCTTGGTCTCCGGCGGCACGGTCGTCACCAGCACGCTTCCGGACGCCGCCGCCGCGACCCTGGCGCGCGACGCCGAAGCCCTCGTTCGCGCCGGCGAGGCGAAGGAGATAAGCGGCCGGCTTGCCGCCGCCACCTCGATCGGACCCGGCCAGCCGGTCGTGGTCGTCAGTGTCGCCCGGCCGGCGGTCGGCAGCCTCGAACTGCTGGTCGTCGCCGTGCTGATCGCGGTCTTGCTGCTCGCCGCGGTGATCGGCTGGGGGCTGGCGCGGATGACGACCCGCCCGCTGGTCGCGCTCAGCGAGGCGGCCGAGCGGGTCGCCGGTGGTGATCTCGAGACCCGGATCGACGTGACCTCCGACGACGAGGTCGGCCAACTCGCGACTTCGTTCAACGACATGACCGATCGATTGCGGGGGTACGTCGGCGCGCTGCAGTCCAGCCGGGACGAGTTACGCCGCAACCTCGCTCGACTCGGCGACACGTTGTCGAGCACGCACGACCTCGGCCGGATCCTCGGCGTCATTCTCGAGACGGCCGTCGCGGAGACCCGGTCGTCCGCGGGTGCGATCTACGTCGTCGCGGACGGCCGCGACGAGCTCGTGTTGCGGGCCGCGCACGCGCTCGACGACCGCGGCGCCCGGGTCGGAGACGTGATCGGTGTCGGCGCTGGCGTGACCGGCGGCGTCGCTGCGTCCGGTGAGGCGGTCCGCGGTCACGTCGGTGCGCCCGGCCTGGTCGCGGCGCCGACCGAGCCACGCGGCGAGGAGATGATCAGTGTCCCGTTGCGTACGACCGGCGGCGTGCTCGGCGTGCTCAACCTCTACGACCGGTTCGATGGCCGACCCTACGACGCCGGCGACCTGGAGACGATCCGGACGTTCGCGAGCCAGGCCGCGGTGGCGCTCGACAACGTGCTGTTGCATCAAGAAGCGCAACGGCTGTCGATCACCGACGGCCTGACCGGCCTGCGCAACTACCGCTACTTCCAGCAGGCGATCAGCCGGGAGACCGAGCGGGCAGTGCGGTTCGGCCGGCCGATGGGCTTGCTGATGCTCGACCTCGACCACTTCAAAGACGTCAACGACACGCACGGCCATCAGGTGGGTGACGCCGTCCTCATCGAGGTCGCCGATCGCGTCCGCGCGGAGGTGCGCGAGGTCGACCTCGTTGCTCGTTATGGCGGCGAAGAGTTCGCGGTCGTCCTGCCGGAGACCGACCGTGAAGGCGCCGAGCACATCGCCGAGCGCATCTGCGAGCGGGTGCGTAGCCGGCCGTTGCATGCGGCCGGGGTCGAGCTCCGGCTCACCGTCTCGATCGGCGTCGCCGTACTTCCCGAGGACGGGACGGCGCCGTCGGCGCTGGTCCGGGCGGCGGACAAGGCGTTGTATGCGGCTAAAGGGGCCGGCCGCGACCAATGGCGCAGCACCGGCGCCGGCTAGGTCACCACTGGCGGCGTTCTCGTCGCCTTGCGGGCCTCGGCCCGCGGCGGCTCCTGCGGCCTTGCCAGCGCCGCCCTAGCCGACGTCGGCCGGACGGCTGCGTTCTCGGTCGCCTTGCGGGCCTCGGTCCGCGGCGGTTCCTGCGGCCTTGCCAGCGTCGCCCTAGCCGACGTCGGCCGCCCGCCGCCTCGTGCGGCGCGGCGCAGCGCGCCGCCGCCCCGTTGAGTGTGACGTTGTACGTCTTTTCGTGGGCTGAGAAGACGTAATACGTCGCACTCGACGGCGGCCTCGCCGATTGGGTGACCGAGGCGTAAGCCCGGCCACTGGCTAGGGTTTGGCGCATGGCGGCTGGCGGATGAGCGGGCGGGTCACCAAGGCCGTTATCCCCGCCGCCGGCATGGGGACGAGATTCCTGCCCGCGACCAAGGCGACGCCCAAGGAGATGCTTCCGGTCGTCGACAAGCCGGCGATCCAGTACGTCGTCGAGGAGGCCGTCCGGGCCGGGCTCGACGACATCCTCATGGTCACCGGCCGGAACAAGTCGCCGCTCGTCGATCACTTCGACCGCCACTACGAACTTGAGGACAAGCTCGAAGGCGACGAAGGCAAGCGCGACCTGCTCGACCGGGTCCGCGAGCCCACCGAACTCGCCACCATCCACTACGTCCGGCAAAAGGATCCCCGCGGGCTCGGCCACGCGGTCCTCTGCGCCGCGCAGCATGTCGGCGAGGAGCCGTTCGCCGTACTCCTCGGCGACGACCTCATCGACGAGCGCGATCCCCTGCTCGCCCAGATGATCGACGTACGGCAGCGCCACGGCGGCTGCGTCATCGCGCTCATGCAGGTACCCCGCGACCAGATCGCGCTTTACGGCTGCGCCGCCGTCGAACCCATCGACGAAACCGACGTCCTGCGGGTCACCGGCATGGTCGAGAAGCCAAAGCCCGAGGACGCGCCGAGCGACTACGCCATGATCGGCCGTTACGTGCTCTCGCCCGCCATCTTCGACGTACTCCGCGACACCCCACCCGGCCGCGGCGGCGAGGTCCAGCTGACCGACGCCATCCAGGCACTCACCGACCGCCCCGGCGACGGCGGGCCGGTGCACGGAGTCGTCTTCCGCGGCCGGCGCTACGACACCGGCGACAAGCTCGACTACCTGCGATCGATCGTCCAGCTCGCCGCCGACCGCGCCGACCTCGGGCCGGCGTTTCGCGAGTGGCTGACCGAGTACGCCAAGACCCGACTGCCCGAAGGCGACCCGATCGAGCCGCTGCAGCCGTGAAGACCGTCGACGAACATCTGACCACTGTGCTGGCCGGCATCGGCCCGCTGGCATCGCTCGAACTCACCCTGCTCGACGCGCACGGTTGCGTCCTCGCCGAGGACGTCGCCGCGACCCATGCGTTGCCACCGTTCGACAACTCGGCGATGGACGGGTACGCCGTCCGTGCCGCTGACATCGCGAGCGCCAGCGAGTCGAGCCCGGTGACGCTGCCGGTCGTCGGCGACGTCGCCGCCGGCAGCGAGACGCCGTACACCGTCCAGCCCGGACTGTGCGTCCGGATCATGACCGGCGCGCCGCTGCCTCCGGGCGCGGACACCGTCGTCCCGCAGGAGTGGACCGACGAGGGCCTCGCGCAGGTCGTCATCCGCAAGTCCGCGACCATCGGCCAGCACGTCCGCCGGGCCGGCGAGGACGTGACCCCTGGCACCACCGTGCTCACCGAAGGCACCCATCTCGGCGCGACCCAGATCGGCCTGCTCGCCGCTGTCGGCCGTGACCGAGTGCTCGCCCGGCCCCGGCCGCGGGTCGTCGTGCTGTCGACCGGCAGCGAGCTCGTCGACCCGGGCCAGCCGCTGACCTACGGCAAGATTCCGGACGCCAACAGCGCGTTGCTCACCACTGCCGCGCACGAAGCCGGCGCGATCGCATTCCGGGTCGGCATCGTTCCTGACGATCCGCGCCAACTGCTCGACACGTTGGAGGATCAACTGATCCGCGCCGACCTCGTGCTGACCAGCGGCGGCGTCAGCGTCGGCGCGTACGACGTCGTCAAGGACGCACTCGGCCGGCTCGGCACGGTCGCGTTCGACCGCATCGCGATGCAACCCGGAATGCCGCAAGGCTTCGGCCGGATCGGTCCGGACGACACACCGTTCTTCGGCCTGCCGGGCAACCCGGTCAGCGCGTACGTCTCGTTCGAAGTCTTCGTCCGGCCGGTGCTGCGGCGGATGCTCGGCGTCGAACCGATCAACCGGCCGATCGTGCGCGCCCGGCTCACCGACTCGTTGACCTCGCCGCCCGGAAGGCGCAGCTTTGCGCGCGGCTGGCTCTCGGTCGAGAACGGAACGTACGTCGTCCGCCCGGTCGGCGGCAGTGGCTCCCATCTGATTGCCTCGCTGTCCGCGGCCAACGCATTCATCGTCGTACCGGAAGAGACAACGCAGTACGACGCGAACACAACGGTGGACGTGATGATGCTCGAACGGCGACAGCGATGAGCGAACTGCCACACCTCGACGAGTCCGGCGACGCGCGGATGGTCGACGTCAGCGCGAAGGACGTGACCGCGCGGACCGCGACCGCGCGCGGCCGGGTACTCGTCAACGCCGACGTCGTCAGGCTGTTGCGCGCCGGCGACTTGCCGAAGGGTGACGCGCTTGCGGTCGCCCGCATCGCCGGCATCATGGCGGCCAAGCACACGCCCGATCTCATCCCGCTCTGCCACCCGATCGCGTTGCACGCAGTGGACGTCGATTGCACCGTCGCTGACGACGCGGTCGATGTCGTCGTGACCACGCGTACGGCGGATCGCACCGGCGTCGAGATGGAGGCGCTCACTTCTGTCGCGGTGGCGTGCCTCGCGGTCGTCGACATGGTGAAGGCCGTCGATCCGTCCGCGACCATCACCGACATTCGGGTCATCGAGAAGACCGGTGGCAAGACCGGCAGATGGGTGCGGGACGAATGAGCGCGGAGGAGCTGCCGGCCGACGCACGCGCCGTCGTGATCACGGTGTCGGATCGATCCCACGGCGGGCTCCGGCACGACGAGTCGGGCCCGTTGCTGGCCACGTTGTTGGGCGAGTTGGGA
>JAVEEG010000214.1 GCA_030840585.1 Frankiaceae bacterium
GTGTTGGCCCACACCTTCTGCTCGTCGGTGCCGAGCCGGTGCAGGATCTGGGCGAACGCGGGGCCGGCGGCGTACATGTGGATCGCGGGGTTCGCGCCGAGCACCATCTCGTTGGCGGCCCAGACGATCGAGTGCGGCAGGCCGGGTCCGCCGAGGTCGGCCGGCAGCGGCAACCGGTCCCAGCCGCCGTCGAGCAGCGCCCGGTAGGACTTCTTGAACGACTCCGGCAGGGTGACCGTCTTCGCCTCGGCGTCGTACACCGGCGGGTGGCGGTCGGCGTCGGTGAAGGACTCGGCCAGCGGCCCCTCGGCCAGTGCCCGGACCTCATCGAGGATCGCGCGCGCCGTCTCGCCGTCGACATCGGCGAACGGGCCGGTGCCCAGCACCTCGTCGCGGCCGAAGACCTCGAACAGGTTGAAGTGCAGATCGCGAAGGTTGGCCTTGTAGTGGCCCATCGGACCCTCCGGGTTACTGGTGGGTTCTACTAGTGAGTAACAACGCTAGATTACCCACAAGTAGCCTTCGGCATGCAAGGGTCGTCACTTGATGCCGCGCCCGCCGATCGACCCCGACCTCGATCCGGCCGAAGACGCGCCACATCACCCAGGAGCTCGGCGGGAGCCGGGGCCGCGGTCGCGTTGGCCGCGCATCGCGCCGACCGTGGTCGGCCTGGTCTTCGCCGGCGGCTGCCTCGGCGGGTGGGCCCGCTACGCCGTGACCACGGCTTGGGCGACGCCCGCCGGACGATTCCCATGGTCGACGCTGTGGGTGAACACGGCTGGCGCGTTCGTGCTCGGGGTGGTCGTCGTACTGGCCGCGCGGGGGCCGCGCGCGCTGCGGCCGCTGGTCGGGACCGGCTTCTGCGGCGGGCTGACGACGTTCTCGGCTCTGGTGGTCGCGGCCGACCGGCTGGCCGCCCACGGGCACGCCGGTACGGCGATCGCCTACCTGGTCGCCAGCACGGCCGCCGGCTTGGCCGCCGCCTGGCTGGGCTTCGCGGTGACTCGTCGTACCCCGGCCGGCGCCGGATGCTGACCCTTGCGGTGGCACTCGCGGCGGGGCTGGGCGCGGTCTGTCGCTACCTGCTGGACGAGGTGGTGAGCCACCGAACCGCGGGCGTGTTCCCGTACGGGACGTTCAGCGTCAACGTCACCGGTTCGTTCGTGCTCGGGCTGGTCGTCGGCCTCACCGGCGGCGGAGCGGCGGCGATCCTCGGGGCCGGGTTCGCCGGCGGCTATACGACGCTGTCGACCTGGGCCTGGGAGTCCGTCGAGCTCGCCCGCGAGGGGGCGCTGCGGCCGGCGGTCGGCAACGTGGTGGTCAGTCTGGCGGCGGGTCTCGCCGCCGGTGCCGCGGGGCTGGGGCTCGCGCTGCTCTGAGCGTCAGCCGGCTTCGGCGAATGCCTGCTGCTCGGCCGTCGTGTCGCGCAGCGCGATCAGATCTTCGCGAGCGATGCGCTCGATCGTCGGCAACGAGTCGGTGATGCTGTCGCCGAACAAGCTGGTCGCCTGTACCGCCGACTTCACCGCCCGGCCGACCATCGGCAGGGGTACGGTGTCGAACTCTTCCGCGAGGACGCGGGCAAGGTCGAGAACTGGCTCGAGCGAGGTGGGGCGGGCGGCCTTCACGAGTCCTCCGGAACGGGGCGCGCATCGGGATGCGCATCGAGGTGTGCGAGGCCCTTCTTCCCGGTCAGCGCAGCAGTAATCACACATAGGCTGACCTCGATGACTGAGAGCAACTTCGCCCGGCTCTATGCGCGGACCCAACGCTTCACTCTGGGCGAGCCGCGCGCGTTCACCATCTGCGCCGGCGGTGAGCGGGTGCTGTTCCTGCGCAGCGTCTCCGGCACCGACGCGCGGACCGGCGTATGGCGGCTCGATCTGGCCGACGGCGTCGAGCATGCAGTCGTCGATGCGACCGAGGTGGGCGACGACGCGAACCTGCCGGCCGAGGAACGGGCCCGCCGGGAGCGGGTCCGGGAGACCGCCGGCGGGGTGGTGAGCTATTCCGCGTCCGAGGACGGCAAGCGGCTGGTGTTCAGCCTCGCCGGCCGGTTGCACGTCGCCGACGTCGATGCGGGCACCTGGCACGAAGTGGCCGGCAGCGCGTCGGCGTACGACCCGCGGTTGGACCCGACCGGGCGGCGGGTTGCGTACGTGAGCGGGCGGGTGATGTACCTGCACGACCTTGACACCGGCGAGCAGCGCGTGCTCGCGGCCGACGACGATCCGCTGGTCAGCTGGGGCCGGGCCGAGCACGTCGCCGCCGAGGAGATGGACCGCAGTCGCGGCTTCTGGTGGGCACCGGACGGCCGGTCGCTGCTGGCCTGCCGGGTCGACGAGACGCCGGTCGCGCAGTGGTGGATCGCTGATCCCGCGCACCCGCAGCGCCCGCCGACGGTGGTGCGCTACCCGGCCGCCGGCGAGGCCAACGCCGACGTGACCGTGCACCTGCTCGCGCTGAACGGTGCGGCGACCGAAGTGCGCTGGGACCGCGAGCGCTTCCCGTACGTCGCGCGGGTGCACTGGTCGGCTGGCCGGCCGCCGTTGCTTCAGGTGTTCGCCCGCGACCAGCGCGCCGCGCAGGTGCTCGCGGTCGATGTCGACGAGGGCTCGACTCGGATGCTTGCGGAGGACCGCGATCCGGTCTGGGTCGAACCGTTCCCGGGCGTGCCGGTGTGGTCCGGCCAGCAGCTGGTCCGGGTCGTCGATTCAGCCGACGCGCGGGCGTTGTACGTCGGCGATTCGGCCGTCACCGACCCGTCTTTGCACGTCCGGTCTGTTGTCTCGGCCGACGACTCGTCCGTGGTCTTCACTGCATCGGCGGACGACCCCGCGCAGGTGCACGTGTGGCGCTGGTCGGCCGCTGACGGGGTCGCGCCCGTGACGACCGCGGCCGGTGTCCATACGGCTGTTGCCGGCGCGGGCACGGTGGTCCTCGGTACGGCGGACATGACCGCGACCGGGGTCCGGTTCGCGGTCCGCGCCGGTGAGCGGGAGTGGCCGGTGCAGAGCCTGGTCGAGCAACCGCCGGTCACGCCGTCGGTGGCGCTGCTCCGGCTGGGTACGTCGCAGCTGCCGGCCGGAGTGCTGTTTCCCCGCACGCACGTCGCCGGTACGAAGCTGCCGGTGCTGCTGGCGCCGTACGCCGGCCCGCACGCGCAGCGGGTGCTGGCCAGCCAGCGCGCGTGGCTGGAGGCGCAATGGCTGGCCGACCAAGGCTTCGCCGTACTGGTAGTTGACGGCCGGGGGACGCCGGGTGTCGGGCCGGCGTGGGAGCGGGCGATCGCGGGTGATCTCTCGGTCGTGCTCGACGACCAGGTCGAGGCGTTGCACGCAGCCGCGCGGATGCACCCGGACCTCGACCTCGAACGGGTCGGCATTCGCGGCTGGTCGTTCGGCGGTTACCTCGCCGCGCTCGCGGTCTTACGGCGGCCGGAGATCTTCCACGGCGCGGTTGCGGGTGCGCCGGTCATCGACTGGTCGCTGTACGACACGTTCTACACGGAGCGCTACCTCGGTACGCCGGCGGCGAATGCGGAGGCGTACGCGCGGTCGTCACTGCTCGACGAGGCGGCGTCGTTGCGCCGGCCGTTGTTGCTGATTCACGGGCTGGCGGATGACAACGTGGTGTCGGCGCACACGTTGCTGTTCTCGCAGCGGCTGACCGAGAACGGCCGGCCGCACACGGTGTTGCCGCTGACCGGGGTCACCCACATGACGCCGCAGGAGGCGGTCGCGGAGAACATGCTGCGGTTGCAGGTGCAGTTCTTGCAGCAGGCGTTGGGGATCGCGTCAGGCGACTGAACGTTCGTGCCGCCGGGTCGCCGCGCTGATCGTGAGGACGGCCGCGGTCATGGCGGCGATCAGCGCGAGGTCGAGCGAGCCGGCCCGCAGGCTGGCCTGAGGTGAATGCTGTGAGCCGAGCACCCAGGTGGTTGCGGCGATGAGGGCTGGTACGAGGACCCCGTTGGCGGTTCGTCGAGCGAGGCGATGCCAGGTGTTGGTGACCCCGGTTGTTGCGGCCAGGCTGACCAGCCCGCGCCAGCAGGCGATGAGGGCGAGTGGGCTGGCGACCATCCAGGCGATTTCGGGCGCCGGCAGCGCGAGCAACCGGCCCGGGTGGATCCAGTACGTGCTGATGCTTTCGGTGGCGGCCCAGGTCCAGCGCGCGGGCAGCGCCGAGCCGTGTGCGTGCGCGGACATGAGCGCGGCGCCTGCGCCGAAGGTGGTGGCGCCGGCGATCGTCGTGAAGATCGAGCGGGCGTGCCGGCGTCCGTGCCCGGCGCGAATACTGCGCACGGTTGCCTTGACGAGGCTGCCTGCGGCGGCGACCGCGAGGGCTACGACGGCGAGCCCGCACCCCGAGAGCGTGACGAGACCGAGGGTCACGGCGGGGCTGTCCGGGCCGGTGCCGATCGACCCGCTGACGAGTTGGGTCCAGATCGACATCGCACCGGCGACGAAGACGAACATGGCGGCGAGCACGGTCGCGGCGGTGGCACTCGAGTCGCGGACCGGACCGCTGCCAAGGCCGGCGGCCGCGATGCGTGCGGTGAGGCCGCTGCGTACGACGTTGAGGTCGCGGCGCCAGCACCGCGGTCGCTCGGCGATGTCGTCGGTCAACAGCGCCGCGAACTCGTCGCCGTACCGCTGCCGCCAGATTCGCGGGTAGGCGCGCAGGAGCCGTTGTGCGCGGGCTTCGGGGTCGATCATGCGAGGGTCCAGGTCGCCCGCAGCCGCCGCAGGCCGACGTTCGCTACTTGGCGCTGGCGGTCGAGGTGCTCGTGCAGCGCAGTTGCGCCGGCGGCGGTGAGCTCGTACGGCTTGCGGCGGTCCTCGGCCGGGAGCGCGGCGATGAGGCCGTTGGCTTCGAGCCGGGACAGGACTTCGTACAGCGTCCCGGGTGCGAGCCGTACGCCGGCGAAGTCCTCGACGTCCTTGGTCAGCGCGTAGCCGTGCTTGGGTCCTTCGGCCAGGCTGGCGAGGACGAGCGTGGCCGGGCCGGCGTACTTCCCGAAGTCACCGAAGCCGTCGGCGGTCTTGGACGCGGCCACGGGCGTGACGCTATACCGGATGCCGATGTATCGGCAAGCAGAGTTGGCAGCCGGACGCCCAGCCATTGACGCGGGAACGGGTCGCGCAGCCGCCAGAGGCCGGCGTCGAGGACGAAGTGGGTCATGACGATGCCGAGGTACGCGCCGAAGATCGCTCGTGTTGGTGCGGGGCCGTGGTGGAGGTGTGCGGCGGTGGCGAGAAGCGCGGCGACGGCGAGAACGCCGGTGAGAAGGAGCGTGGCTTTCGTTGCGCTGGGCCGTTTGTTGGCCGGGCCGGCCACGACGAGGCCGACGAGTAGGAGGTACTGGAGTCCGTGCGCGAGCGTCATGCCACCGAGGGCGGCGTACGGCGAGGTCGTGAGCAGGAGTGGCAGCGGGAAGGCGACGGCGAGGTGCGTTGTGCTGGGGCGGCGTCGGTGGGCTGCGACGGTGATGAGGG
>JAVEEG010000215.1 GCA_030840585.1 Frankiaceae bacterium
GGTCGGCTTTTTGGTCGGCGCATGCTTCCCGGCGTACTCGTCTTCGCAACGCCTCGTTGTGGCGTCGGTCGTCGGCGAGGACGAGGTCGCGCTGACCCGGATCGGTGGCGTTCTGGGCGCGGTGAACGAGACCGCGAGCTTCGTCGGGCCCGCCCTGGGCGGCGCACTCGTCGCGGTGATCGGCGCGTCCGCGGTGCTCGCCGTCGATGCGGTCACGTATGTCGTCTCGTTCGCGATCCTCGCGCTTGCGATCCCGCGCCAGCCGCGACCGCCCGACGAAGAGGGCGCCGGAGACTTGCTCGCCGGGCTTCGTTGGCTCTGGCGCGACAGCGCGATCCGCCGCCAGATCCTCGCCGTCATGGTGGCCGAACTCGGCTGGACTGCGTTGATGGCCGCCCTGCCTGTCGCGGCCCGACATCGCTACGACGGCGGCGCCGCACTCGCCGGCTGGTTCGTCGGGGCGTACGGCGGTGGCTCAATCGTCGGCGGCTTGATTTCGGCGCGGACAAAGCGGATCGGCATGCGTACGGCGACGCTGGCCATGGTCGTCATCGCGGCGCTGTCGTGGGTGATGGTGCCGCGAGTGCCGGCGTGGATCGTCATCGCCTGCGTCGCCGGCACCGGGGTGTGCAACCAGATCTACTTCCCGCGGCTTTTCGCGGCGTTGACGGTCGCTGCGCCAGTCGCGTTGCGCACCCAGGTCATGACCGCCGCGCAGACCGCAATGTCGGTAACCGGTCCGATCGGTTTCATTGTCGCCGGATTGCTCATCGACGGCCGGCCGGTGACCGGCGCGTTCGTTGTCGTCGCGGTCGCGGCCAGTGTCGCTGCGACCATCAGCGTGTGGCCACGATCCGATCCGGTCGCGAGTACACGTTGAACGAGTCGCCGCGCAGGAACCCGACCAGCGTCATCCCGGTCTCCTCGGCAAGCGCAACCGCGAGCGACGACGGCGCGGACACGGCGGCGAGCATCGGGATCCCCGCCATCATCGCTTTCTGCACGAGCTCAAACGACGCCCGCCCGGACACCTGCAACACGCAGCCGGCCAGCGGCAGTCGGTGCTGCTGCAATGCCCAACCGACGACCTTGTCGACGGCGTTGTGCCGCCCGACGTCCTCGCGCAGGCACAAGAGCTCGCCGTCGGCGGTGAACAGCCCGGCCGCATGCAGCCCGCCGGTGCGATCGAACACGCGCTGCGCGTCCCGCAACCGATCCGGCAACGACGTCAGGACGTAACGCTCGATGCGCAACCCGTCCGCCGCGACGTCGTACCGCGACTGGGTGCGGACCGCGTCGATGCTCTCCTTGCCGCATAGCCCGCACGACGACGACGTGTAGAAGCGCCGTTCGGTGACCCGCGCCGCGACCGCGTCGGTGGTGGTGACGTCGACGACGTTCTCGCCGCATGCGATCGCTTCGACGATCTCGCCTGGCTCGCGCACCACGCCTTCGGTGAGCAGGAAGCCGAGGGCGAGGTCGAGGTCGTGCCCCGGGGTGCGCATGGTGACCGAGACCGCGCGGCCGGCAACCCGTATTTCCACTGGCTCCTCGACCGCGAGGCTGTCCGGCCGCTCGACTGTGTGACCGCCCTCGACGCGCACGATGCGCCGCCGTTCGGTCATCCGACTCATGCCCCTGACGGTACGACGGCCGGCGGCGGGGGTAGCGTCCGCATCGTGGGCGTCACGACGTGGCTCGGCCAGTGGCCGGTGCTGCGTCAGGTGCGCGAGGGCGACCCGCTCGGTCGCGGTCATGCGGTGAAGTCGCCGGCGACCGAGGCGCTGGAGCCGCGCACCACTACGGCCGATCGCATGGTCAAGTCGGTCTGCCCGTACTGCGCCGTCGGCTGCGGCCAGAACGTCTACGTCAAAGACGACAAGGTCATCCAGATCGAAGGCGATCCAGACTCGCCGATCAGCCGTGGCCGGTTGTGCCCCAAGGGCTCCGCCAGCCTGCAACTCACCACCGGGGACGCGCGGGAGAAGCACGCGCTCTACCGCCCACCGCACGCGACCGACTGGCAGCGGATAGATCTCGACACCGCGATGAACATGATCGCCGATCGCGTGGTCAAGACCCGGCGCGAGACGTGGGAGTGGGAGAGCCCGAAGGGGCTGCGCACCCGCCGGACGATGGGCTTCGCCAGCCTCGGCGGCGCGACGCTGGACAACGAGGAGAACTACCTCATCAAGAAGCTGTTCACCGCGCTCGGCGCATTGCAGATCGAGAACCAGGCGCGGATATGACACAGCAGTACGGTGCCCGGTCTGGGGACCAGCTTCGGTCGCGGTGGCGCGACGGACTTCCAGCAGGACCTGCAGAACTCTGACTGCATCATCATCCAGGGTTCGAACATGGCCGAGGCGCATCCGGTCGGCTTCCAATGGGTCGTCGAGGCGAAGCGGCGCGGCGCAACGGTGATCCACGTCGACCCGCGGTTCACTCGCACGTCCGCGCTCGCAGACATGCACGTGCCGCTACGACCCGGCAGCGACATCGCCTTTCTCGGTGGGCTGGTCAACTACGTACTCACCGAAGGCAAGTGGTTCGACGAGTACGTCCGCCATTACACGAACGCGTCGTTCGTGCTGCGCGAGGACTTCCGCGACACCGAGGACCTCGGCGGTCTGTTCAGCGGGTTCGATCCGGACAGCGGCACGTACAAGACCGAGAGCTGGCAGTACGCCGGCATCGACGTCGGTGCCGAGGAACAGGACGACGACGAGCAGCGGGAGAAGTACGAGGAGCCGGGTTCCGGTCATCAGTTCGGATCGGGAGGCGCCGCGCTGGATCCGGGCGAGCCGGTGAAGGACCTTACGTTGGCGCATCCGCGCTGCGTTTTCCAAGTGTTGAACCGGCATTTCGCTCGCTACACCCCACAAGCGGTGGCCGACATCTGCGGTGTGCCGGCGGACAAGTTCCGCGCCGTTGCCGAGGCGCTGACGTCGGCGAGCGGCCGGGACAAGACCGCCGCGTTCGTGTACTCAGTCGGCTGGACTCAACACACCGTCGGCGTGCAGTACATCCGCACCGCCGCCATCCTGCAGCTCCTGCTTGGCAACATGGGCCGGCCGGGCGGCGGCATCCTCGCGCTGCGTGGCCACGCGTCGATCCAGGGATCGACCGACATCCCGACGCTGTACAACCTGCTGCCGGGATACATCCCGATGCCGCACGCGGACAAGCACGAGAGCATGTCCGAGTTCCTCCGGATGAACACGCCGCGAGGAGGCTTTTACGGCAACATGCCGGCGTACCTGATCAGCCTGTTGAAGGCTTACTGGGGCGACGCGGCGACACCGAGCAACGACTTCTGCTTCGACTACCTGCCTCGTCTCACTGGCGACCATTCGACCTACCCGACCGTGGTCAAGCAGATCGAGGGGGAGTGCAAGGGCTACTTCCTGTTCGGCCAGAACCCCGCGGTCGGATCCAGCAACGGCAAGCTGCAACGCAAAGGCTTGGCCAATCTCGAATGGTTGGTCGTGCGTGACTTCTCGCTGATCGAGAGCGCTACGTGGTGGCAGGACGGACCGGAAATCGAGACCGGCGAGATCCGCACCGAGGACATCGGCACCGAGGTCTTCTTCCTACCGGCGGCCGCGCACACCGAGAAGGCGGGATCGTTCACCAATACCCAACGGTTGTTGCAATGGCGGCACCAAGCCGTTGAACCGCAAGGGGATCAGCGCAGTGACCTGTGGTTCGCCTACCACCTCGGCCGGCTGATCCGCGAGCGGCTGGCTGACAGTGACGATTCGATGGACCGGCCGGTGCTCGACCTGACCTGGGACTACCCGGTGCAAGGTCCGCACGACGATCCGGACCCGGAGGCGGTGCTGCGCGAGGTCAACGGCTGGGACGCTGATGGCAACCCGCTGTCCGGTTACACCGACCTCAAGGACGACGGCTCCACGACCTGCGGCTGCTGGATCTACTGCGGCTGTTACGCCGACGGCGTCAACCAGACCGCGCGCCGCAAGCCTTGGACCGAACAGAGCTGGGTCGCGCCGGAGTGGGCCTGGGCCTGGCCGATGAACCGCCGAATCCTCTACAACCGCGCCTCGGCGGATCTCGACGGCAAGCCGTGGAGTGACACTAAGGCGCTGGTCTGGTGGGACCGCGACGAAGGCAAGTGGACCGGTCACGACGTCCCCGACTTCGCCGCCGACAAGCATCCGTCGTACGTGCCGGGCGGGAATGCCCGCGCGGAGGACAACCTCGCGGGTAGCGACCCGTTCGTGATGCAGACCGACGGCAAAGGTTGGCTGTTCGTGCCGAGCGGGCTCACCGACGGGCCATTGCCGACGCACTACGAACCGCACGAGTCGCCATTCAGCAATCAGCTGTACGA
>JAVEEG010000305.1 GCA_030840585.1 Frankiaceae bacterium
GAGGACGTGCTCGGGACCGACAGTGTCACCGGGATCGTCCTGCGCGACGTCGACAGCGGCGAGACCCGCACCCTCGACGTCGGGGGGGTGTTCATCGCGATCGGGCACGACCCGCGCAACGATTTGATCAAGGGGCAGGTCACCCTCGACGACGAGGGGTACGTCGTCGTGGACGCACCGCACACCCGGACCAACCTGCCCGGCGTCTTCGGCTGTGGTGACCTCGTCGACCACACCTATCGGCAGGCGGTCACTGCTGCGGGTACCGGCTGCGCGGCCGCGCTAGACGTCGAGCATTATCTGGACGGGCTGCCGGAGGAGTAGCGGCGCGCCAGCACGGGCCGACGGGGGAAACCGGGGAACATGCCACCTGCGGCGTGCGTTAGAACTGTCGAACCCGCGAGACCGAACGAGGAGAACTGATGGGCGCGAACACCAAGACCGTCACCGACGCCAGTTTCGATGCCGACGTACTCGGCAGCGAGCAGCCGGTGCTCGTCGACTTCTGGGCCGAATGGTGCGGCCCGTGCGAGATGATCGCGCCGGTCCTCGAAGAGATCGCGGCCGAGCACGCCGACAAGATCACGATCGCCAAGGTCAACATCGACGAAAACCCCGAGATCGCCCGGCGTTACCAGATCATGTCGATCCCGACGATGTCGGTCTTCCGCTCCGGTGAGGTCGTGAAGAGCATCGTCGGGGCCAAGCCCAAGGCGGCGCTGCTGCGCGACCTCGAGGCCTACCTCTAACTCACTTCACAAGTAAAACCGCAGGTCAGATGGGCCGGCGGGGCCGCGCCCCCGCCGGCTTCGTCGCGTCCGGCGGCGAATGCGCACTACGATCGGCGGGTCATGCAGGTGTTCCGCCGCGGGGATCGTGGGCCCGCCGTCGCCGAGATCCGCGCCAAGCTCGAGCGGCTCGGCCGACTCGGGCCGGTCTCGCCCGCGCCATTCGCGGACACTGACCCCCATAACCAGACAAACCCGACCGACTTACTTTTCGATGACGTGACCGACCGCGCCATTCGCGGCTTCCAGCAGGAACGCGGTCTGCGGGTCGACGGCGTCGTCGGACCGGAGACCTACCGGGCACTCGACGAGGCCCACTGGCGGGTCGGTGACCGGCTGCTGTCCTACGCGGTCTCTCGGCCGTTCATCGGCGACGATGTCGCGACGCTGCAGCAGCGGCTGCTCGACATGGGCTTCGACCCCGGTCGGTGCGATGGCATCTTCGGGCAGGCCACCGAGGCCGCCCTGAAAGAATTCCAGCGCAACGTCGGCTTACGTCCCGACGGGGCGCTCGGGCCCGGAACGCTGCGGGCGCTGGAACAGCTCC
This sequence comes from Frankiaceae bacterium, assembly GCA_030840585.1. Lineage (GTDB taxonomy): Bacteria > Actinomycetota > Actinomycetes > JAFAQI01 > JAFAQI01 > BP-197. The sequence goes on from JAVEEG010000305.1 coordinate 1,336, forward strand.
GACGGACCGTCAAGGGCGGGTCGCCGTCCGAGCGGCGCGAGGAAGAGCGGCTGCAGCGGGGGGTCGGCGCGCTCGCCGGCCGCGTCGTGGTGCTCGACCCCGGACACGGCGGCGACGACCCGGGCGCCACCGGACACGGTCTGGTCGAAGCCGACATCGTGCTCGACCTCGCGGCCCGGATCGAGGGCCGGCTCGGCGCGCTGGGGGTGACGACGTACCTCACCCGCAGTGCCGACACCGCCCCCGACGACCAGGGGCGGGCGCGGTTCGCCAACGAGATGGCCGCCGAGATCTTCGTCTCGCTTCACCTCGATGAGGTGTCCAGCCCGCACGCCAGCGGCAGCGCGTGCTTCTTCTACGGCGCGAGCCTGCCCGACCGCGAGGTGCGCTCGGCGGTCGGCGAGCGGCTCGCTGACCTGGTCTCCCGGGAGGTGGCGAGCCGGACCGACCTGGTCGACGGCCGCACCCACCCGAAGTCCTGGGAGCTGCTGCGGCTGACCCGGATGCCGGCGATCCGGCTCGAGGCCGGCTACCTCACCAGCCCGGGCGACGCCGCTCGGCTCGCGACGCCAGAGTTCCGCGACGCGCTCGCCGAGGCGGTCGTCGCTGGAATCCAGCGGCTATACCTGCCGGACCACCTCGACATCCCCACCGGGCAGTTCCGGCTCGCCGCGCTGAGCACCTGAACCGAATCGCGTTCTAGACCGGTCGGAGCGCACCCTCTGGCGTCATGGATCCCAGCAGTCGCTCCAGCGCAACCTCGACGTCCTCGCGCCAGGACGCAGCCGACTTCAGCTCCAGCCGCAGCCGCGGATGCTTCGGATGCGGCCGCACCGTCTTGAAGCCGACCGCAAGCAGGTAGTCGGCCGGCAGCATGCAGTGCCCGACCTCGGTCCACTGCGCGTCACCGAACGCCTCGATCGCCTTGACGCCCCGCCGCACCAGATCCTTCGCGACGCCCTGCACCAGCATTCGCCCGAGACCGCCGCCGGCGAACTCCGGGACCACCGCGGCGGTCATCAGCAACGCGGCGTCCGCGGAGACCGGGGAGGTAGGGAAGGCGACCGACCGCGGCACATAGCTCGGTGGCGCGAACAACACGAACCCGGCCGCGACCCCGTCGACGTAGAGGACCTTGCCGCAGCTGCCCCATTCGAGCAACGCGGCCGAGACCCAGGCCTCTTTCTCCAGGCTGGTGTCGCCGGCCTCCGAGGCGCGCTCACCCGCGCCAGGATCGAGCTCCCAGAACACGCACTGCCGGCATCTGCGGGGCAGGTCGTCGAGATTGTCGAGCGTGACGTTCGCCAGCCGACGAGTCAACGGGGTGCCCCCTGCCGTGGACCACGGGTGCGAATGCGCTGCGGCGCAGGGCCGGACACGGCCGGCCAGATGAAACTGTAGTGGCCGACAACCGGACCCGGCAATGGGTCGAACCGGTGATCTTGGCGGGCGGCCGGTCGTGCGTCTTAGTCGGTCGGCTGCGCCGCGTCCTGACCGGTTTGCCCAGTCAGCGAATGCTCGACGAGCACCTCCGGGGCGAGTACGCCGAGCACCCGCTGCAGGTCATCAAGTGAGGCAAAAGCCACCGTGAGCTTGCCGCGCCGCCGACCGAGCTCAACCGTCACCTTGGTCTCGAGCAGGTCCGACAACGACTCCTCCAGCCGGGCCAGCGCCGGGACCTTCGGGGCGCGGGAGGCGCGCGCCCGTGGCGTGGGCACCTGGTCATTGGTCGCGACGAGCTCCTCGGTGGCGCGGACCGAGAGTCCTTCGGCGACCACCCGGGCAGCGAGGCGCTCCTGGGCATCGGCCTCCGCCAGCGACAGCAACGCCCGGGCGTGCCCGGCGCTCAGCACGCCGGCCGCAACCCGCCGCTGCACGCTCGGCGGCAGTCCGAGCAGCCGGATCGTGTTCGTGACCTGGGAGCGAGAGCGGCCAATCCGGTCGGCAAGCTCGTCGTGCGTGGCCCCGAACTCCGACAGCAGCTGCTGGTAGGCCGCGGCCTCCTCGAGCGGGTTGAGCTGCTGGCGGTGC
>JAVEEG010000264.1 GCA_030840585.1 Frankiaceae bacterium
TACGGCGTGGCGCGGATCGGCCGACTGTGGCTGCCGATGGTTGTCGCCGCGATCCTCGTCGTCGCGTTGGGTCTGTCGGCCGGCGCATTGGTCGAGCGCTTCGATTCCGCCACATCGATCGTGTTCCTGTGCTCGCCTGCGGTCGGCGCAGTGGCCGTCGTTCTCGTCGGAATCGCGGTGGCGCGAGCCGCCGGCGCACGCATTGGCTGGCTACAGCCGGTTGTGCTCTGGTCCGGTCCGTGGGGATGGTGCAGCCAACTCGTCGTCCAGGCAACCGGAGGCGCCACCGGAGTCAGGTGGCCGGTTGCCGCCGCGCTCGCCGCGATCACGACTCTGTGCGTCGCCACGGTGGCTTTCGTGGTGGCGTCCGACATTCCCGCGCGGGCACTGAGACGGCGAGCGGCGACGGCCGCGGCGATCAGCGCGGCCGTCTTCCTCGGCGAGACCCGAGATGCCCGTGTCGGGATCCGTGCAGGCCGTAACGCCCCCATCAAGAGACGGCGATTGCCGATGCCGGTGCGTGCCTCGCTCGCCGTGCCCTGGCGAGATTCCACCGCCCTGCTCCGCGCCCCGGCGACAACGGCATGGGCGGTGCTGGGCCTCGGTATCGCTGGCGTCGCGTTGCATACGGCCGCCGGTCATCAGTCGGCACGCCATGTCATCATCCCTATCGCAGTGGCGATGCTCGCCGCGTACGCCGCCGGCGCGCAGTTGTTGGAGCCGGCGCGACTCGACGCCGATGACGTCCGCCGGATCCGATGGTCGCCGTACGGGTCCGCAGGGCTCGCTCGACGGCACGCTGTTGTGGCCACGATCATGTTGACGCTCTTCGCCGCGCTTGCCGTCGCGGTAGCGGCGCCGTGGCTGGGTACGTCGCGCGCTCTGACGGCCGTGGTGGCAGTCATCGCGACGACGCCGGTCGTGGTCGCCGCCGCGCTGGTCGGGGCGTACCGAGGCCGGGTGCCATTGGAGTTGATATTCAGCGGCGCCGACGTCGGGTTCGGACCCACCGGGCCGGTGTTGCTCGTCGCGTGGTACCTGTACGGACCGCTTACTGCGATAGCTGCGGGCGAGGTCGTGTTGGCACCGCTGCGGCCGGTGTGGCACCACGACTTGACGCCGGTCGCGGGGTTCATCAGCTCGTTGACTCTCGCTGCATGCGCCGGTTTGATCGTCTACTGGTGGGCGGGAAAGAGAGCGCGCGATCTCAACCGAAGCAGCAGCTAGTCCTGCGCGCTGCGCGTAGACCTCATGCCTGCGCGCGAACGATGTGACCGAGGATTGCGGAGTAGTCCGCTGCATCGAGTCCGGCCGCCATTGCCTGGTCCAGCCACTCGCCCGCGCTCGCCAGTACGCGCAGATCCGGGCGGCCTGCAGCGACTGCGGCCGCCCGGGCCAACGCCGCATCTTTGTGCGCCAGCGGCAGCGCGAAACGCGGGGGAGAGTTGTTGCCATCCAACACCTCGCGCCGCCGCTCCGCCTGGGCAGCCAAGGCCGTGTGGGCCAGCACGTCGTACGTCACCTCACGGTCCAGACCTAGCGCGTCGGCCAGCGCAACCGATTCACCCAATGCGGCGATGACCGCGAAAAGCCCAGCATTCACAACGAGTTTCGCTGCCTGGCCGGCGCCGACGGCGCCCACCTCGACGACCGCACCGAGATCCGCCAGCACCGTCCGGCCCACATTGACCACCGCGGCGTCGCCACCCACGAGCACCGTCAACGTCCCACCCGCTGCCTCGCCGACGCTGCCGAGCACCGGCGCGTCGAGCAGCACGCCAGCCGGCAGCCGCGACTGCTGTTCGACCACGCCAGGAACACCGATCGTCGACATCTGTACGACGACGCGACCGTCGAGATCCGCCGCCGCGATCCCGTCCGCTGCCGTCGTCAATGCCAACGCCGCGGCTGCATCACTGACCAGCACGAGTGACACTCGCGCCGCGGACACCGCCGCAGCCGGCGACCCAGCCACCGTCGCGCCCTGCGCAGCCAGCGGTTCTACCCGTGCCGCCGTCCGGTTCCACACCGTGACCGGGTAACCGAGACCCAGCAACCGGGAAGCGATCGCCGATCCCATCGCACCCGCGCCGATGATGCTGACCGCCTGTTTCATGTCTTCACTTCCCCGTCACGCTGAAAGCCCTTGCGTACCCGCGACATTTCGGCATGATGCCGTCGCATAGACACCACGTCGAACGACTTGCGTATCCGCGACGTCACCGCCACCGACGTCGCGGCGGTCACGGACATCTACGCGCATCACGTCCGGCACGGGACCGGCACCTTCGAACTCGTCCCGCCGGCGATAACTGAAATGGCGAGCCGGATCACTGCCGTCATCGAAGCGCAACTCCCGTTCCTCGTCGCGGAGTACGACGACGGCGCGATCGTCGGGTTCGCGTACGCCGGTCCGTATCGCCCGCGGCCGGCGTACCAGCGCACCGTCGAGGACTCCATCTATCTCAGTCCCGACGCGTTCGGTCGCGGCGTGGGCACTCAACTGCTCAACGCCTTGCTGCACCGATGCGAGGCATGGGGCGCGCGCCAGGTGATCGCGGTCATTGGCGACAGCGCGAACGTCGCGTCGGTGCGGTTGCACGAGAAGTGTGGCTTCACCGTCGTCGGCACGTTCCGCGACGTCGGCTGGAAACACAACCGCTGGCTGGACACCGTCCTGATGCAGCGATCACTCGGCCTCGGATCCGACCCGGAGAGGCCGTAACCGGGGCGGAAATTGCAGCGAAACGGTGGCATCTGGCCGCCACCGGACGCCGGTTCCGGGCACCCCCAGGGCTGCCGTACGATCACATGTGTATCAAGCAGGAAAATGCCCCCAAAGCCCCACATGGTGGTAGAACGGGACGAAAGTTCCGGGGTGCGGACCGGTCGTGTCCCCACTCGCCTTGCGTCGTTAATCAACCCAGAGCAAGCGCAGAGCAAGCTCGTCGACACCGGCAGTAACAAAGGGCGGCCCATGACAGTCCCCGCGCAGCACCTCGAAGGCGACGACTTTCGCTCCGAGGCAGACTTCGAATCTTTCTTCGAGCGCTGGTACCCCTCGGTCCTGAGCTACTCGCGCCGCTTCGGCCCGACGTACGCCGAAGAGGTCGCCCAGGAGACCCTGTTCCGGGCGTTCAACTGCTTCGCCGACCTGCGCCGCGACATGCCGCTGCCCTGGCTGCGGACCGTCGCGCGCAACGTGGCCTGCGACATGCACCGCGCCGGCAAGCGCCTGTGGCCGCTGCCGGAGGCGGGCGACGCCGACCCGGCCGACCTGTCCGAGGGCCCGGAGGAGTCGCTGCTGCGCCTCGAGCGGGTCCGGCACATGCGGGCCGCGCTCGACGACATCTCCGCGGAGGACCGCCGACTGCTGCACATGCTGGTGATCGACCAGAGCAGCGTCGAGGAGGTCGCCGACCAGCTCGCCGTCACCGCCAACGCGGTCCGAGTCCGGCTGCACCGGGCCCGCCGCCGCCTCGGCAACCACTACCTTCGCCGGGCCGGCAACCACGCGCTCGCCATCCCGGCCCTTGCCCTTGCGGCGCTGCGCCGGCTGTTGCGCCCCACGACTGGTACCGCGACCCGCAGCGCGCCCGCGCTCGCCGCCGTCGCCGCGCTCGGCGGTCTCACCGCCGCGACCCTCGTGCTGAGCCAGCCGAGCGCCACCCCGCAGCACGCGTGGTCGGCCGCCGCGACGAACCAGGGGACCTACCGTGCGCCCGCGCCGGCGGTACGACGCGAATCGGTCGGTCCGGCCGCCCTCGTGGCCCCCGCGGCACACCGCACCTTGACCAAGGCCGCGAGCTCAGCGCCCGTGTCCACCCTGCCGGTCCGGACCAAGATCAAGATGGGTGACCCGCGCAAGCCAGGACCGGTGACCGAGTCCGACATCGCGATCGACACACCATTTGGGACCTGGAAGATTTCGAACAAGGCGTGGCGGACGCCCGGCGACAGCGTCGTATGCATGCTCACGCACCAGGAGTGCTGACCCCGCCCTGCAGCGGTGCGGGGATACACGCGTAAACAGTTGCGTCCCCGAACGGTGGGAGACTCACCGTCTCGCCGTCGCAGAACGCCGCGCCCGGGTAGGGGACGCAAACCGGACCGACCGTGTCAGTGCCGGTGATCGGCGTCGACACGGTCGCGCCGTAGCAAAGCGGCAACGCGGACGCGTGCGGTGTCGAGCCTCCAAGTGAACCGATGAGCATCGCGGCGACGACAGCCGCTAGAGATAGCAAGACCTTGATGTGCACTGGGGATGGGTCCTCTCACTGGGGGAGTGCTGCGGCGACGCCCTACCGCGACGGTTGCGGGTTCGGGAAGTCAGGGGTGACGGCCAGACCGGCGTCCAGGCGGGCTCGTTGCAGCACCGCGCTTGCCTGGTCGAACAGCGCATCCCCCGCCTGCGCACTCGCGATCGCGGCGTCGATCAGCGGTGTGCGTCGCGCCCGTGGCGTCGCGGCGGCCTGACCGAACGCGTGCGCCGACTCGATGTACTTGTCGATCGATCGCAGCAGCAGCCCGCGGCAACGACCCAGCCCGACCGGTGGCCGTACGGCGGCTATCAACGCACGATCGTGGGCGAACGCGGACAACCACGCCCGCGACTCGATAGTGACCGCGCTCGGCGGCAGGGTGTTCTTGCCCCCGACGAGGTCGCGGATGGACGGCCGCATCCCGAGAATCTCGATGCTGCCCCAGTCCTTCACCGGCCCGAGGATCGCGGCCTGGTAGCGCTTCACCGCGGCCGCGGAGGCGTGATCGCGACCGCCTGACGGTACGAAGATGGCGAGTAGCAGCGCGGCCACCAGCACGACGACGATCCCGGCCGACACGAGAACGCGTCGCCGGGACACAGACCGGCGCGCACGTTCGCGACGCGCCGTGGTTGCCGACATTGGCGTTCAACCTACGCGGCAGTGCCCTCGCCGAGGTACGACCGGATGAGCGCGGGGTCACCGAGCAGCTCGGCGCTGGGCTTGCAGTCGACCACGACGCCCTTGCGCAGCACGTACGCGCGGTCGGTGTTCTGCAACGCCATGTGCACGAACTGCTCGACGATCAGCACCGCCGTGCCATCGCGGTTGACGGTCTCGAGGATCTCGAAGATCTGCGCCACGATCTTCGGCGCGAGCCCGAGGGAAAGCTCGTCGACGAGCAGCAGCCGGGGCGCGGACATCAGCGCGCGGCCGATCACGAGCATCTGCTGCTCGCCACCGGACAGCGTGCCGGCGGCCTGCTTCGACCGCTCGCGCAGGATCGGGAAGTACTCGTAGACCTGGTCGCGGCGGTGCGTCAGCACATCGCGGTCGTTGGGCTGCGACGCAAAGCCGAGCGCGAGATTCTCCTCGACCGTCATGCCGGCGAACAGCGCGCGACCCTCGGGGACGTGCGCCACGCCTTCACGGACGACGTCGAACGCCGGCTTACCGCCGATCGGCGAACCGCCGAGACGGATCGTGCCGGCCCGCGGCGCGAGCATCCCGGAGATCGTGCGCAGCGTGGTGGTCTTGCCGGCGCCGTTCGCGCCGAGCAACGCGACCCGCTCGCCGACGCCCACCTGGATCGACAGCCCACGCAGCGCCTGCACGAGGCCGTAGTAGACGTCGACGCTGCTGACGTCGAGCAGTGTCTCTGGCGCGGTCACAGCAGCACCGACTCCTTCGGCTCCTTCGGGTTGGCGCTGGCCGCGCGCTTGCGCGGCTTGCTCGCCGGCTTGGCCTTGGCCTTCGCGTCCGATTCGGCTGGCTCGCCGAGGTACGCCGCGATAACGGCGGGGTTCGAGGTGATCTCGTCCGGCCGCCCGGACGCGATGATCCGGCCGCGGTCGAGCACGTAGATGTAGTCGCTCGTCGACGTCACCATGTGCACGTCGTGCTCGATCAGCAGCACCGACAGGTCGAGCTCGTCGCGGGCCTGCAGCAGCACGTCGGCGAACTGCTTGGTCTCCGTGTCGTCGAGACCACTGGCCGGCTCGTCGAGCATGACGAATGGCGCGCCCGAGACCAGCGCCCGGGCGAACTCGACCCGGCGCAAGGTGCCGAACGGCAAGCCCGCCACCGATCGGTCGGCGATCTCGTCGAGGCCGAGCAGGTCGACGACCCGGCGGCAGGTCTCCTCCGACGCGCTTTCGGCTCGGATGGCGGTCGCGGTCGCGACGATGTGCGCCAGCGGCCCGGTCGGGTTGTGCACGTGAGTGGCGACCATCAGGTTGTCGAACACGGTCAGCTCGGGGAAGAGCTGGATGACCTGGAAGGTCCGGGCCAGACCGCGCGCCGCCCGCTCGTGCGCCGCGAGCCCGGTGACGTCCTCGCCGAACAGATGGACGGTCCCGGTGGTCGGCTGGTTCAGCGCGGAGACCGCGTTGAACAGCGTCGTCTTGCCGGCGCCGTTCGGCCCGATCAGACCCACGACCTGGCCCTTGGGCACCTCGATGCTGGCCTCGGACACCGCCACCAGGCCGCCGAAGCGGACGGTGATGTTGTCGGCCCGCATCGCCGGTGCCGGCGGCTCGAGCACCTCAGTGGGATCGACCTCGCGCGCCTTCGTCGTCGCCGGTGCGGTCTCGACCGATTCGGCCGGCACCAGTTCCGGCTCCTGCCGGTCCTGCGGCGGTACGACGATCGACGTGAACGAACGTCCGGCGGTGACGGGACGGCGCGGGACGAATCGCTGCACGCTCGCGAGGGCGCGGCGCAGCGGGCTGTCCTCGTCCTCGACGAGTGCCTTGGCGCGCTCCTTCGCCGACTCGCGCAGGGCGACGTACCGCTCGCCGATCGGAACGAGGACGTTCTGACCGAACTCCGAGGCGAGCAGTCGCGTCCGCAGCGCGCGGAACGAGCCGGGCAGCGCGGCGAGACCACCGGGGTAGGCGAGCAGCACGGCGGCGAGCAGTACGGCGGAGACGAGCTGCAGCAACCGGCCGAGCGACGGCACCCGGAAGAACAACTCGTTCAGCCCGGCGAACACGCACGACGCGGCGACCGCGCCGCCGAGGCTGCGCAGACCACCGACGACGGCGATCGCGAGGACGAGCAGCGACGCCTGCAGGTTGAACTGCGCCGAGCCGACGGTGCCGAGGTTGGTGAGCTGCAGGTTGCCGGCCACACCGGCGATGGCGCCGGCGGTGACGAACGCGAACAGCTTCGTCCGGACAACGTTGACGCCCAGCGCCGCCGCGGCGGTCTCCGATCCACGTACGGCGGCGAACGCGCGGCCGGTCTTCGAGTCGCGAAGGTTCAGCAACCCGAACATCACCGCGCCGCCGACCGCGAGCATGACGAAGTAGAACGTCTGCCGGTCGGTGAAGTCGAAGAACGGGAACGTGCCCGTCGTACCGACCGTGTCGACGTTGAGCGACGCGTTGCCGCCCTGGGTGAGCCACGACGCGATGAACAGATATGCGTCGGCCATCCAGGCGAAGATCAGCGTCGCGACGGCGAGGTAAAGCCCGCGCACTCGCAGCGCGACCACGCCGAGACCCGCGGCCACCGCACCGCCGAGGAGCCCACCGGCCAGCACGCCGATCGGGAACGGCAATGGCATGTGGTGGGCGAGGAACGCGGTGCCGTACGCACCCACGCCGACGAACGCACCCTGGGCCAACGAGATCTGGCCGACCCAACCGGTCAGCAGGACGAGGCTCGCCGCCACCAGGAAGTACCCCGCGGCCGTGTTCGCGTCGCCGAGCAACGAGAACTTGTCGACCGGCAGGAAGTCCAGCGGCAGGAACGGCCACGCGACGAGGAACGCGAGGACGACGTAGCGGTTGAACCGGCGACGGCCGCCCCGGCGGGGCAGGCGGCGCGGGTCGTACGCGCTGTGCGTGATCGTCGCTTCTTGGTTCTGGCTCAGCCCGCCGCCGGTCTCCGCCGCCGAGTACTTCTGACCGCGGACGTACAGCACGATGAGGCCGACGATGGTGAGCACGACCTCGGGCACGCCGACCTGGCCGGCGAGGCTGCGCAGGCCGGGAACCAGGCCGAACGCCGGGACCAGGCCTTCGATGCCACCGACGATGAGCGCGCCGGCGAGGGCTCCGGGCAGGCTGCCCAGACCACCGATGAGCGCGGCCACGAAGCCGGGCAGCATCTGTAGCGACATCGAGTAGGGATTGAGGCTGGTGACGGCGGCCAGCAGGATGCCGCCGAGGCCGGCCAGCCCACCACCGAGCGCCCACGCGATCCGGGCCATGCGCTGCGGGTTCACGCCCATGAGCGCGGCCGCGAGCGGGTTCTCCGCGGCACCGCGCATCGACAGGCCGAGCCGGGTCTTGCGCAGCAGCAGCAGGCTCGCGGCGAGCGAGACGAGGGCGACGGCGAACAGCCCGATCTGACCCCAGCGCAGCACGGCCGTCGAGACGTTCACGCCGCCGTCGGGGAAGATCTTCGGCGCCACGACCGAGCCACTGCCGTAGAACTGCGCGACCGCAGCGACCACGAGACCGAAGACCGCGACCGTGCCGACGGTCTGCGCGGTCGGGCCCTGCCGGGCGAGCGGGCGCACGAACGTCCGCTCCACCAGCATGCCGAGCAGCGCACCGGAGGCGACGCCGAGGATCAGCGCGACGAACGTCGGCACGCCGTGCTTCACGAACGAGTACGTGACGTACGCCGGCAGCATCGCCATCGCGCCGTGCGCCAGGTTCAGCACCTTTGACGCACGGAAGATCACGACGATGCCGACCGCGAACATCAGGTACGCGCCGATGAGCGGCAGCGACAACAGCAGGTAGAGCCCAAACTGGCTCAGGACATACATCGTTCGCTACCCGTTCGTCTTCAGGTTGTCCTGGCCAAGCCACGGGTCGGTCTCGAACTTCGTCGCCGCGGAGAAGCCGGAGAACGAGCCGTTCGAGTAGTTCAGCCTCCAGCCCATCGCGGCGTCGTTCGCGAAGTGGTGACCAGGGGACCACCTGAGGGTCTTGGTCAGCCCGCTGTCGAACGTCATCGCGTCGAGGGCGGTCTGCAACCGGAACCGGGTGAGCTCCGGGCCGACCGTCTGCAGCGCCTTCACCAGCAGGTTCATGCCGATGTAAGCACCCTCGACGAACTGGTTGTCGACGTCGATGCCGCCGTTGCTGTTGCGCATGTCAGTGACGTACTTCGACTCGGCAGCCTGACCGCTGTAGGCACCCTCCGGCGGCTGGTAGCCGGTCCACACGTTGAAGCCGACCTGGACGTTGCACGCGTCCTGGCACTTATTCGCAAATGCCTGCCGGTTGAACAGCGGCTCCGCGCCGGCCATGCCGTACAGCGGCGAGGCCTGGCCGCGGTTGCTCAGGAACGCGAGCGCGGTGTCCGGTTCCATCAGGTATGCGACGAAGTCACAGTTGCTGCCGTTGCTCTGGACGCCGAAGCACGCGTTGTTGAACTGCGTCGCCTGGCTCGTGTAGCTGGTCTGGCCGGACGGAACACCGCAGAACCGCGAACCGCTGTTGCACGACTCGAGCTTGGGATCGAAGCCCGGAATCTTGGCGCCGGTGAGACGCTCGACCGCCTTCTCGAAGGCGTACGCACCTTCGAGGCCGAACCGGTACTGCGACTCGAACGCGATCGCGAAGTGGCGCGCGCCGCGGGCGTAGGCATCCTTGGCCATGATGTGCATCTGCGAGATCGTCGCGGTGCCGACCGGCCAGATCCACGGGTCGGTGTACTCGACACCGGTCTGGCCACCGGAGCCGACGACCGGCACCTGCTGCTTGTCGATGTAGCCGGTGCTCGCGACCTCGTAGAGACCCTCGGAGTCGGGGTTCACCGCCAGGCCGAAGATGTGCTCGCCCTGGACGAAGTTCTGGATGTACTGCGCGCCGAGGTCACGCTTCCACGAGTCGTTGCGCATGTCGATGGTCAGGTGGCGCCCGCAGATGCCGCCGGCCTTGTTGACCTGCGCCGCGACCGCGCTGATCGCGCCGTTGGACGCCGCGAGGAAGCTCGCGCCCGGCCCGTCGGTGACAGTGGTCGCCGCCATGTGGATGTTGCTGGCGGAGATGCCGCGGTCGGTCGAGCCGCCGTTGTGCTGCGAGTCGCAGGACAGTCCGGCCTTCGACGGCGGGAGCGTCCCGTTGCCGGAGTTGTTGGAGCCAGGGACCGGGTTCTGCACGCCGGGGTGGCTGCCGGGCTTCGCTCCGGGGACGTTGTTGTTGGTCACCGGCGCGTTCGGGTTGCCGTTGTTCTGCGTCACGGTGTTGTTCCCGGTGCCGGGACCGCCGGCGACGAGCTGGGTGTTGCCGGACGGCACGATCGTGACGACGCTGAGCACGACGCCCACGCCAACTACAAGCGCCAGTGTGCCCAGCGCGCTCTCGGTGGCTGGCCGTGGCCGATTCATCGTTGCTCCTTCAGCAGGCTTGCGTTGTTGTTGCTGTTGCGGTCGTTCGCGGCGGTCATGCGGGGCCGCTGGTGTCGTGCCGGTTGGTCAGTGCCCACCGTCGCGCGGAGAGGTAGACGGGCAGCAGCAAGATGGCCCAGACCCCGAACTGGTGGAGCATGTTGCCGAGACCGGAGACCAGCAGTTGCCAGCCGTGGTGGAAGATGCCGCCGACGTTGGCGCCGCCCGCCACCACCGGCGGCGAGCCGTTCGTCGGCCCGCTGACCGCTGTCGGTCCACCGTTCGGCAGGTTCGACGATCCGCCTGCTCCACCGCCGGGACCGCCTGGGGTCGGCGGGGTCGAAGGCGGCGGGCAGCTGATGCAGTTCTGGCCGAGCACGTAGACGCCGTAGTGCGCCTCGACCTCGGTGCCGGCGAGATAGGCGATGGTGCGCGACGGCTCCGAGTTGTCCTCGTAGATCGTGATCTCCATGCCCGGTACGTCGGAGCGAGTCGGTTCCTGGTCGTTGACGTTCGTCTCTTCGGCCTGGCTGTACGGGTTGCGCTGGATCACGGCCTGGTAGCCGCCGGGGCTGCCCTTGAGCGTCGGATCCGGGGTCGGGAACGAGATCTGGATCCGGCCGGAGAAGGTGGTGTTGATCTGCTTCGCGAGCTGCTCGACGTCGCAGTTGGTGTCGCAGACCTCTTTACCGGCAACGAACACCCGGGAGACCGTGCGCACGAAGCTCGACCTCGCGCCGTGGTTTTGACCGTTGGCGGTCGCCGTCGACGTGACCGACACTTCGCCGATCCGCAACGCGCCTTGCAGCACCGAGATGCCGTGCGCCGCCGACGTCACGACGCTCGTCATGCCCTTGCCCGGCTCGGCGTGCGACGAGATGGTCACGCTGCTGGCGCCGACACCGATCAGCTCCGGCGCGGTGTGGCCGGGCAGCGCGGCGGCTGATGCTCCGCCGTTGATGGTGCCCTTGATCGTCGCGGTGTTGGTGTCGCAGGTGGCCGAGCCGCCGTCGCCGGTGACCTCGGTCGCGGAGTTGTCGCACTTGATCGATGTGTACGGCCACGGCGCCTGGTTCATCTGGCTGACGGTGTTGTCGTCCGGCTTGCCGGCGGACAAACCGACGACCGCGCTGCTGTTGGTCAGCGTGGCGGTGTCGACATAACTGGAGTCGACCTCGCGGCCGCTCTTCCAGACACCTTCGAGCTTGAACGGAACCACGTTGTACTGGAGGTTGGCCTCGCCGCCGACCTCGCGCATCATGCTGCCGTAGCCAAGCGCGGAACCGGAGTAGTTGGCACCGGTCTGGCCGGGCACCTCGGGGATCCCAGCGGTCGCCGCGTCGACGTTCGGCGGCGGCGGCGGCGAGTAGTGCGGGAAGGTGTCGTGGGCGACGATGAACTTGTGGCTGCCGGTGTAGCTCAGGAAGACCCGGCTGGTCGCTGGATCGACGCTGATCAGGCCACCCGTCGGCAGCGCGCCGTAGTCGTTGTCCTCGTTGATCGGGTCGGCCGCGTACTGTTTGAAGCTGTGCCCCTGGTCGGCCGGCGTGACGCCGGCGTCGAACGCGACCAGACCCTTCGTGGGGTTGTTGTCGAGCAGGTAGACGCGCCCGTGCACAGGGTCGACACCGACGGCCTTGGCCGGCTGGGTGATGGACACCGCTCCGACGTAGTTCCCGTGCGCCGCGTCGTACAGGGCCCAGCCGCTGCCGTTGTTGGTGTTGGCGTACTGGATCGCCATCCGGTCGATACCCGGTAACCACACACCCTGCGGGTCCGATGTGGCGTCGGCCGGGTAGGGCGCCATGCCGAAGTCCCGGTACGACGTGGACGCGCCCTTGCCGCTGAGCCCGATGACGCCGATGCCGAGCGGGATCGGAAGTTTGAACGAGTTCACGCCGTTGGTCGCGCTCTGCGCGGTGCAGCCGACGTTGACGGTGTGGCCGATCTTGGCGACGCCGATCGCCGCACTGGGGTAGACCGGGGGCGCCGCGTAACGCTCCGCCTCCATCGGCAGGTTGCAGTTGGGCAGCGCCTGCTGCCAGGCCACCTTGCCGCCATGCACGTCGATCATCGACAGGTTGACGCTGCCGGGGACCGGGGTGCCTTGGTAGCCGGTGGCGCCGGGCGCGTACTGCACGCTCAGGGCGAAGACCATCGTGGTCACCGGGTCGTAGGCCAGGCCAACGATCGTCTGGCCACTGGAGAAATTGGCGGTCACGTTGACCAGCGAGGTCGTCACGACATGGCCGCCGACGACTTGGAGGTGCGCGATGGCCGTCGCCGGCTGCCGCTTCCCGGGCGCCAGCGCGACGATCACGCCCGGCACCCGCGGGTCGGACAGTACGGCGGTGATCGCGCCGGTGAGCATGTGCCCAGAGCCGGGCCGCGGCTTCAGGGAGAACTCGTCGTAGGCCGCGGAGAACGCGGGGGCGCCGTAGTCGAGCGAGATCAGCGAACGCGAGCTGGCATCGACGAACAGGCCGATGTGCTGCGCGTACGGCTGGCCGTCCGAGACATACCCGGGGCGCACGAGGCTGGGAGTGAACAGACCGGTGATGCTGAGGTCGGCGCTGCTGTCGTCCGCCGCCGCCGAACCCACGCCAGCCGTCACCGGCGCAAGCACGGTCAGCACGGCCAGCCCGAAGCGGGCGGCCGCCGAAGCGCATCGAGGGCGCGGTCGAGCGAACATCACGAGCATTCTCCCCAGACTGGGTGTGGGGCGGCAGGCATTATGCCCGCCGCCCCACAGGGGCTTACTTGTATAACGAGGTGCTTCGGGTTTCGTTACACCTTGTTCAGCTGAGCTGGAACTGGCAGGTCACCGCGTAGCTGATAACCGTCGGACCACTGGTCGGCGTGAACGCGCAGTTGCCGGAGAACGAGTGACCGGCGAGGCAACCGCTGGTGAGGCTGCCGCTGGCGGTGACGACCGCGGCGGTGCGGGTGTAGCTGCCGCTGACGCCGACGCTGCCACACGGGGTGTTGCAGCTACCGCTGAAGCCGCCCGCGCCCTGGCTGGTGGTGCCGATGGTGTCGTTGCCGTTCACCGAGCAGCTGAACGAACCGGTCTGGCCGAGGGCCGAACCGCCGCCGTTGCCGCTGAACGAGAACGTCTGCGCGCCACCCGTGGTGGTGAGACCCGGGCTGATCGTGCCCGTACCGGCGATCGCGATCTGGTCGCCAGCGCCTGCGTTCGCGGGCATCGCGGTGAACGCGGCCGCACCGGCCACAACAGCGATGAGACCCATGCGAATCTTGGACGAAACCTTCATAAAAAGCCCTCCCTTGGGCATACCGACTTACGAAAGCCATGACCCCGACACCCGTTGTCGGGAACGGGCAGCCGGCTGCGCCCGCATGGCCCCGAGTCGACAGTGATACGGAGAACCGGCCCAAAGCGTTACCTCGAATGATCCGTCGCGGCGTTACGAATGTGCGAGTGGCGCGTTACAGAGGATGTAGCGCCTCGGCGCCGAAATTGGTAGCGGTGGACGGGTAACGAACCCGGCCCCGGCTCCGTACCTGTAGTTGAGTACCTGTATTGGGCGGTCATGTCCGTTGTCGAGGAAGGGCGAGTAATGCAACCCAGAGCATCCATCGTTCGGGTTGCCGCGGCTTTCACCGCGGCGGCCATGGTCGTGAGCGCCGGAATGGCGTCCGCCGCCGTGAAGAAGAAGGCGCCGAAGCCGTCCTGCAAGATCGTCGCGGCGAAGCCCGGTGGCATTTCGGACCAGAGCCTCGACATCGTCTACGGCGACGTCGCGTCCGACGCGAAGAACCTGACCGCGGTCATCGGGGTCGCCAAGCTCATCGCCTCCGGCCAGGACTCGGACAACCGGCTCGGCCGCGAGTGGGACATCAGCTTCACCATCGACGGCAAGCAGGTCACCCTGCAGTCCTACGACGGCGCGCTGGCGAGCTCGTTCGCCGCGAACGGCACCCTGTCGTTCGACACCAAGAACAACCAGGTGCGGGTGACGATCTCGCTCGCCGACCTGGCGAACAAGCTCAACGCCCCGGTGCGCAACAAGGCCAGCGTGATCACGAACTTCGTGGTGAACACAGCCACGACCATCGTCGGTCCCGCCGTCCCCGGTGCGTTGCGCGCCGGCACCTACTACCAGACCGGCCAGGCGGATCGCGTGCTCAGCAGCGCGAAGTACACCGCCGGCTCGCCGTCGTGCGTGAAGGTCGGTAGCTAGCAGTTCAGCAACACCGGAAGCCGCGCAACGGCCCGGATGCCTATCTCTCGGTAGGCGTCTGGGCCGTTTGCATTTGGGCGGTTCGCATCCGTACGACGAACCACGTGCCGCCGTTGGACAGCTCGACCCGGGTCCCGACGTGCTCTAGCTCGCGCTGCAGGGCGCGCAACGTCACGTGCGGCGCGGCCTCGCCGAGCCGGTCGGCCAGCGCCAGCCGCCCGTTCGCCCGTACCTCGACCACCAGGCCGCTCGCGTCCCGGTCCACCCGGACGACGACCTGCGAGGCCCGGACCAGCGCGGCGAGACGCAGCAGCTCGTGCACCGCCATGACCAGCGCGGACGCGTGCGGCGGCTCCAGCTCGCCGGTGCCGGCGGCGGCCCGGACGACCACGGCGAAATCGGGCCGTCCCACGCCGCGGGCCAGCGCGCGGAGCTTGCCAACGAGGCTCGGCCGGGTCGACCACACTGCCGCCGACTGCGCGCCGGCGAGATCGACCGTCGCGTCCCGGAGCAGCTCCTGAACCCGCGCGAGGTCGACACCCCGCTGCATGCCGTTGCGGGCCGGCCCGTCGGCGCCGACCTTCGTCAACGACAGCGCGGTGTCCAGCCGCTCCAGCGCCGTCGTACGGGACTTTGCTTCCAGTCGGGTCCGGTCGGCGAGCGCGTCCGCCCGCTGGCGCTGCTCTTCGAGCTCGCGCCGTAGCAACGCGGCCTCGACGACCGGGCCGAGCAGCGCGCTGGCGTGCTGGAGCGCATCGAGGTCGGAGTCGTCGGTGACCCGCAGGACCATCGCGCCGAGCACATTGCCCCCGGACACCAGCGGCACCAGGCAGCGGCCGTCGGCGGACACCGGCACGGGCGCCGGGTTGGTCCGCCAGGCGAGGATCCGGCGGGATTCGGCGGCGGTCGGAGCGCGCAGCCCGAGGCTGCGGGCGCGGGTGCCGGGGTGGACGACGATGTCGAGCAGTTCGGCGTCGGCGACCGTGCGCAGTGGCGGGGCCAGCCGGTCGACCAGCTTGGCGACCGGGCCGTCGGCCGTCGCCGCCGCGGCAAACGCCGTAACGTCGCCGAGCCGTCGCCGCACCAGCGACTCGGCCGCCTGGGACCGGTGCCGCCGGATCGCGTGCCGGACCTGGTCGAGGACCAGGAAAGCCCGCTGTCGGCAGCCGGCGTCGGGGTTCGACACGCCGGTGAGGCGGCCGGCCACGACGAGCCGGGTGCCGTCCAGGCCGCCGACCAGCGTGATCTCGGTGTCGTCGTCGCCGACGACGACGTGACCGCCGCTCGTGTGCGCGCCGCGGCAGGTCGCCGCGACCGCCGGCCAGTCCACCTCCATGCCGTCCGGTTCGCCCGCGTGCCCGGTCAGCGCGAAGCAGCCCTCGTCGTCGACCAGGCCGACGGCCGCGGCGGAGGCCTCGAAGACGTTGCGCAGCCCGACCGCGGCGGCCGTGGCGATTTCGGCTGCGGTGTCCGCTTCGGCCAGCGCACGCGTGACCGAGAGCAGGTCGGCGGTCTGGCTCAGGCTGGCCATCGCGTGCTCGTGCCGCTCCAGCACCAGACCGGCCAGCGAGGAGACGGTCTCGAGCGCGTGCAGCTGTTCCGGGGTCAGCCGGGCTCGGGCCGGGTCGGAGCTGTCACCGATCAGCACGCCGCAGACCGAGTTGGCGCCGCGCAGCGGGACGATCGCGAGGTTGGTCAGGGCGAACGTGTTGCGCCACTCGACCGGTACGACGGGGGAGACGCGAGCGTCGATCTGCACCGCGCGGCCGCGCGCCAGCAGCACCCGCGCCTCGCTGCTCAGGTCGAGCGATACCGGCGGCATCGTCCGGAAGGTGGCCCACAGCTGGTCGTCCGCGACTCGCGACACCGAGACGGCCGGGCGCAGGTAGTCGCCGTCGAGGGTGAAGATGCTGACCCGGTCGATGTCGAGCAGTGCCCGGCCGGCATGGGCGATCTCGCCGAGGATCTGGTCGAGCTCGAGGTTCTCGCCGAGTTGGCCGGCGACGTGCGCCACCAGCTCAAGCGCGGTGTGCCGTACTTCGCCCGTTGCGCCGGATACGGACGTGTCCGCAGGCAACTCGCCGCGCAGCGCGACCCCCGACGTCATGCAGGAGATACGTAACAGGGAGGCGAAACGTTACCCAACTGCCCGTTACGACCGGCTCGGATGGCTCGTTGAACCCGTGACGGCCCCGGCTACCTCCGTTGTGGAATCCGGGCGAGTGCGGCATCATGCCACACGTCGGACACTTCGTGGAGCGAGGGATTTGAGCATGACCCACGCGTTGTTCGGCCTTGAATCGGACAACTGCCCCCAATGTGGCATCGCGCACGCCGATTCGGTCGCGCGCAGCAAGCAAGAGTTCGACGACTTCTACGCGCGGTTCCAGCCGCGCCTGCTCCGCTATGCCCGCCGCGCGTGGGGCGCCCGCGACGCGGAGGAGATCACCCAGGAGACGCTGGTCCGCGCCTACGAGTCGATCGACCTCGGCCGCGACGACCGGTCGCTGTGGGGCTGGCTCGTGGTGGTCGGTCGCAATGTCGCCGCCGACATCGCCCGCGCCCGCCGGCTGTGTGACGTGGGCGGCGAGCTGAGCCCGCACGAGGCCACGGCCGACCCGCGCTGCGTCGAGCAGACCGTCCTCGACAGCGAATGCCTGTCCACCCTTGGCATGGCGCTGTCCGCGCTCCCGCCGTCGCAGAGTCGAGCCTGGTGGCTCAGCGTCGCGGAGGGCATGACGCCGACCGGCATCGCCGAGTCGCTGGCCTGCTCGCCCGAGGCGGTCCGGCAGGCGTTGTTCAAGAGCCGCAAGCGCCTCGCCGCTGCGATGGCCGATTTCTGCGAGCGGACCGCCGCGATCGCCGCCCCCGTCCTGTTCTTGATGCGGCGCGGATCACACCGGGTCGGTCGCGGGGTCGCCCCCGCGGCGGCCAACGGGCTGCTCAGCGCCGCGGTGATCTCGACCAGCGCGCTGACCGCGACTGTCTTTACCGGTGGTACGTCGACGATGGCCCCCGCGGTCACCGCGCACGCGGTATCGGTGACCCGCGCGGTGCCCGTCAGCGACGCGCTGCGCATGGCGCGACCGAACGTACCGGCGACCCGCGTCGTACGAACCACGCGGTCAGCGCAGACGCATCAGCCATCCGCGCACGTCACGCCGCCGGTGGTCGCGTACGCGCACGTGGCGCGCAATCCGCTGGCGCCCGGCGAACAAGCGCACGAGCGCATCGTCATCGACACGCCGCTCGGCAGCCCCATCGTTGTGGACGAGGGTCAGCGCCACAACGGCTCCAGCGTGATCTGCGGCCGGTTAGACCAGGTGCATTGCGACTGATCTCGGTCGATCCCTCTTAGTAGGGTCGGCGAGACGTCGCGCGCAATCGGCGGCGCTTTCAGCCCACTACGTGGGAGATTCGCGGACGGTGTCCCGTTTGCCAGCGTGATCATGGCGTTCGCAGCAGATTTCGGCGTGATCATGGCGTTTGCAGCCGTACAACGCCATGATCACGAAGAGGGAGGGGCGTTTCGCCGAATTCGTCTAGGCGACGGGCAGGCAGAGGTCGTGCCACACCGTGCCGAGCACGGAAAGGCCTGTGTATCCGGCGGTGCACTCGGTGGGGCCGCTGTAAGGCTCGCAAATCGGACCTTGCGTGACGGTCGTGACACCGTTGTAGCCGACTGACTCGCAGAACCGATCGGCGGAGGCGCTGCCGGGCGCGGCGAGCACGCCGGCGCCGACGACGATCGCGACAATGGCGATACGGCGAATCATTTCTGCCTCCGTGATCTGGGGTCACAGATACCTCTGCATCGGCCGCTGCCCCCGCCGGCCGAAGTGTTCTGCTGTAGGAGGTACGGAATTCCGGCTGGTCCGTTACCCCGTCTGCTGGCGCCAACCTGCTGGAGCCGGCGGGCGTCGTACGTATAACGCCACAGCGGAGGGGGAGTTATGCGCAGGTGGACCGGCGGTGCCGTAGCCATCGCGATGGCTCTCGTCACCGGCTGCCACCCCGCGTCGAAATCCGCAGCTCCGCCGGCGCCCGAGCCGAGTGGTCCCGTGGCGTCCGCGACGCCAACCGGTACGGCGACGCCGACGCCCACCTCGACTCGGCCGGTGCCCACTCCCACCCCGACCGCCACGACTTGCCCGCTACCGGTGAGCCTGTGGTCGGCGTGGCAACTCGCCGGCGCGGTCCTCATGGCGCCCGCTCAGCTGGACGACCTCGCGGCGTCGCAGCAGGTCGTGGCGAGCGGCGTCGGCGGCGTAGTCCTGTTCGGATCCCCGTCGGGCGACGTCCGGGCGCAGCTCCGCCGGCTGCATGCCGCCGCCGGCGCGTGGCCGCTGCTGATCGCCAGTGATGAGGAAGGGGGCGGGATCCAGCGGCTCGCCGCGCTGACCGGTGCGCTGCCGTGGCCGCGGGACCTCGCCGCGCGCGGGCCGGCCGGTATCCGGGCCGCGGCGCGAACGATGGGGCTGGCGCTGCGCGCACTCACCGTCCGGATCGACCTGGCGCCGGTCGCGGATCTCGACGCCGGGCCGGGCCCGGACGCCGCGCATCCGGACGGCAAGCGGTCGTTCTCCGCCGATCCCGCGACCGCTACGGCGGACGTGCTCGCCTTCGCCCGCGGGCTGCTCGACGCGGGCATCGTCCCCGTCGTCAAGCACTACCCGGGCCTGGGTACGGCGACCGCCAACACCGACGCGGGCGCCGCGGTGACCGCCGCGCTGCCGTTGCTCGAGAAGCGCGACCTCGTGCCGTTCGCGGCCGCGGTGCACGCGGGGCTTCCGGCCGTGATGACCTCGAACGCGGTCGTGCCGGGCCTCTCGCCGCTGCCGGTGAGCCTCTCCGCCGCCGCCAACCGGTTGTTGCGGGAGCACCTCGGCTTCCACGGGGTGATCATCACCGACTCGTTATCGGCCGGCGCGATCTCAGCTGCCGGGTTCACGGTCGGCGCGGCCACCGTCCGCGCCCTCGCGGCCGGCGCGGACGCGGTCATCGTCGGCCGTGGCGACACCCGCAATCCCGGCGCACTGGTCGGGCCGGTGCGGGCCGCGATCGTCGCCGCCGTACAGTCCGGTCGGCTGCCGACCGCACGGTTGCGCGAAGCCGTCCGGCGGTTGGCGACGCTGATGGGATCGACGACCTGCTAGCTGGCCGTGTGGCAGACCGCTTCGACGTTGTTGCCGTTGGGATCGCGGACGAACGCGCCGTAGTAACCCGGGTGGTATTCCGGCCACAGCCGCGGTTCGTGCAGCACCTCGGCGCCGGCAGCGACGGCCGCGTCGAAGAACGCGCGCACGGCATCCGCGTCGGCCGCCGCGAACGCGATGTGGCTCTCCCGGAAGCCCTCACTCGGATCGCACGCGCTGATCCAGAAGTCCGGCTTCGGCGCTACGCCGTAACCGATGGCCGCGCCGAAGTCCATGAGCCGGCTGCCGCCCAACGGGGCGAGGACCGCGTCGTAGAACGCCGCGCTGGCGGGCAGGTCGACGCACTGGATTCCGAGGTGATCGAGCATGCCCCCATCTTGCCCGCGACAGATGAGTCCGGCCCAGTGGGATCGTCGTACTGTTGTGGGCACCAGCGGTCGCCATGGGGAGTAGTTGTGAGCACTGACATCGCGGTCGATGCCGACCTGCGCAGCCTTGAGAACTACCGGATCGAGCTAGCCGGTTACTGCTACCGGATGCTCGGTTCGACGTTCGACGCGGAAGACGCGGTGCAGGAGACGTTGGTGCGCGCGTGGCGTGGTTGGGATTCCTTCGAGGGCCGGTCGGTGGTCCGCTCGTGGCTCTACCGAATCGCCACCAACGTGTGCCTCGACATGTTGCGCAGCCGGCAGCGCCGGGCGCTGCCGATGGATCTGTCCTCGCCGGTGCCGGCGACGACGCACGTCGGTGAGCCGCTGCCTGAGTCGGTATGGGTCGAGCCGATCCC